>JAQGHQ010000408.1 GCA_028288765.1 Gemmataceae bacterium
CCGTCTCGCAACTCCACCGGCTCCGGGCGAACCGGAACTCGGTCGGGGAACACGATAGGACCCATCGGACGACCAGGGCGGCCCAGATCTGCACCCCGGACCGCCGCCGGCCGCGGGGCCGGCCGAACACGGCGTCGACCCCATCCGCTTCGAAACGGGCCTTCCACCGACTGATGGTCCCGAGCGAGCAGAACAGGACGGTCCGAATGGTCGCCCACGGGTGGCCGTCGGCCAGCAGGAGCAGGAGGTGGGCCCGGTGTTGGACGTCCGGGTCGGTCGACCGGCGGTAGTGGTCGAGCAGGTCCTGGCGTTGAGCTGTGGTCAGCTGGAGACGGGTCATGGGTCGGCCCCACCGACGAGCGGGCGGCACGGTTTACTGTAGTCGACCGACCCAATCCGCGTTCCGACCGGTCAGAGCGGCGAGGCCCGACCTGTAGCGGGTAGCGCACATCACTTCCGTCTTTGCTGGGAGCTATTTAGCCCGGGGAACGCCTGGTTGCTGTGCCACGGGTGGCCCCACACGATGTTCTGCGGTCCGGGGTCCTGGCTGTTCGCCGCGACCACCGACGCGCCGGGACTGTTCAGCCCCAGCCGGGGCATATTTTGGACGTGCGTCGGGAGCAGGAATGACCCCGCTTCGACGACCAGCACGCGGAGGCCGAGGTCCTCGCCGCGGCGGTACAGTTTGTCGGCGATGTACCCCCCGACCATGCCCGCCCCGATGACGACGACGTCGAACGGGTCTCCGCCGTTGTTGGCGACTTCGTCCCAGGTACTGCACACCCACCGGCCGAACACGTCATGGGAGAACGCCGTCTGCTGGACGTCCACCTGGGCGGCCGGGTCGGGGTTGAGGCGGGGCAGCATGACGGCCTCACAGGGGTGAGCGGGAGTAATTCGCCGATCGATTCTTAGCCGATTCTACGATTGACGGTTGTGAAGATCACTACCCGCGAACAACCCCTCGCCTTTCCTTCTACGAGTGGGGTTCGGGTCAGAGCGCGTGACCCGCCCGGTGGTATCGGCGGGTCCGATCGGTGACGCTGGCGGCAATCCGACGGGCAGTCCGTCCACACCCGCCAGGCCCCTTCCTCTTCGGTCCCGAGTATGGGCGGGCGCCAGCCGTCTTGCTCTAGGGGAGATGTGCTCGGAACTGGCCTCAAACCTGGAAATGGGCCGGACGGCGGACACGAAACGCGGCCGAGTCATGATGACTTGACATCTGGGCAGGTACGATTCCCGCCGCCGAGGGACCGTCACGCCCGACCGGAACCCACCCGTTCTTCCGTTAGCTGCCTGGCTCAGTGGCGGTGGCGGTGGTGAATGTCGGGATAGTGCGGGTGGGAATGCCATACCGGCGGGTGGTAGTGGGGGTGGCTGTGCGGCTCCCCGGCCGGGTCGCCGGGGCCGTGCTCGTGTTGGTGGTGTTCGTCGTGGACGTGCCGGTGATCGTGGGTCATCGCCTCGTGCTCGTGCTCGTGCTCGTGTCGCTCCGTCAGGTGGAGCCAGACGCCGACGCCCATGAGTGCGGCCGCGAGGCCGAAGCCGACCGTCGGGCGGTCGCCCAGCAACGGGATCGAGATCGCCGCGCCCACGAACGGGGCGACCGAGAAGTAGGCCCCGGTCCGGGCGGTCCCGAGCGTCCGCAGGGCCAGCACGAAGAACGTCAGGCTGACCCCGTAGCCCGCAAGACCGACCGCCCCGCAAGACAGGACGGTTAGCACGTCCGGCACTTCGGCCCCGCGGGCCAAACCAACACCCAGGTTCACGACGCCCGCGACCAGCCCCTTGAGGGCGGCGATCAGGACCGGGTCGCCCGCCGAAACTTTCCGGGTCAGGTTGTTGTCGATCGCCCAGGCCAGGCACGCCCCCGCGACGGCGAGTGGCCCCCACGGCAGACCGGCTTCCGGCCGCCCCTCCCACGAGAGCAGGACGCCGCCGGCGGTGATCGCCGCCATGCCGAGGGCAATCCGGCGGTCGAAGTTCTCCCGGAAGACGACCCACGCGAGCACCGCCGTCAGGACGCCCTCCAGGTTCAGCAGGAGCGAAGCCGAGGAGGCCGGGGTGGCCGTCAGGCCGATCATGAGCAAGACCGGCCCGACGATACCGCCGGACAGGATCGACCCCGCCAGCCACGGGAGGTCGGCCGGCTTCAGGACGGCTTCGGACGATGCCCGCCGCCGAATCCGCGTCCCCGCCCACCGCCACGCGGCCAGGCCGCACCCCGAGCCGAGGTATAGCAGGCCCGCGAGGAGGACCGGGTCCACGCGCCCGACGAACAGCTTGGCGAACGGGGTACTGGCGCCGAACAGGACGGCAGCGGCCAGGGCGCACGCGACCCCGCTGACTCTCGGGGAAGACTTGGGTGTGGTCATCGGGGTCATTCTCTCACACTGACCGGCCCGGCGTGAATGTCGTCCCCACCGGGCCCGTCGGTCCATGCCCGCGAACTGTTACGTCGTCGGCACCGGCTACTCCTTGAATTCGCCCGTCGATGGCTTGCCGTCGATCACGGCGGTCACCGTCCCCTCGAAGTCCGCCACGTTCCCCAGACCGGGGTCGGTGCCGACGAACTTCGACGTCTTGCCCCCGGCCTCGTCTTTCGGCAGCAGCTTGAGCGTCATGGGTGGGACCACCTTACCGTCCTTGGTCTTCGCCCCTTTGGTGGAGAGGGTCAGCTCCTTGGCGGCCACTGGGACCGGCGTCTTCTCGTCCATCCCGAGGACAAGGACCGTACACTCCTTTTTGTCGTGATCGACGGTGAACTCCCCGTGGTACTTGCCCAGGTCGAACACCACCCCGCCGTTCGGCCCCTTCCCGTGCGGGGCGTGGTCGCCGCCCTTACTGTCGTCCTTCTTGGCGTCCCCGGTCGGGGCACTGCTCTGCTGGCCACAGCCGGTCAGGGTCAGGGCGGTGACCACCAGCCCGAGGCCGAGCATGTTCGCGCACTTCATCTCGTCGGTCCTTTCGTTGTGGAGAAACAGGTCGCACGTCCTTGCCACTCACCCAGCCGCCCGCAGCACGTCCTCGTCGGAACCCTCGCCCCGGGCCAACCGCCCGGCGTCCCTGCCGCTAAACCGCCAGAACAGCCCGGGGTGGATCAGGAACTCGCAGAACGTCGAGGTCACCAGCCCGCCCAGGATTACCGTCGCCACCGGGTACAGAATCTCCAGTCCCGGCTTCTTCCCGCCGACCACCAGCGGGACCAGCCCGATCCCCGCGGTGAGTGCCGTCATCAGCACCGGGGCCAGCCGCTCCAGACTCCCCCGCACCACCATCTGCGGGGTGAACCCTTCCCCCTCCGCCGTCATCAGGTGGAAGTAGTGGGTGACCAGCAAGATGCCGTTGCGGACAGCGATCCCGCCGAGCGACACGAACCCGACCAGGCTCGCCACCGTCAGCGTCTGCCCGGTCAGAATCAACGCCAGGACCCCGCCGATGAACGCCGTGGGGATGGCGTTCAGGATCTGGACGGTGATCCGGGCCGACGGGTAGAGCATCGTCAGGAGGAGAAAGATGCCGGCGAGCGACACCCCGGCCAGGACGGCGATCGTCCGGGTGGCCGACCGCTGGGCCTCGAACTGCCCGCCGAACTCTACGAAGTACCCTTCCGGCAGCGGCACCCGCTCCCGCACCCGCCGTTCGATCTCGGCGGCGGTCCCGCCCAGGTCGCGGCCGGACACGTTGCACCGGACCGTCTGCCGCCGCCGGACGTTCTCCCGATTGACGAGGTTCGGGCCGCTCGCCGAGTCGGGGAAATCGGCCACGTCACCCAGCCGGATCTGCCCCCGTCCGTTCGGCAGGTCGAGCCGCA
This sequence comes from Gemmataceae bacterium, assembly GCA_028288765.1. GTDB lineage: Bacteria > Planctomycetota > Planctomycetia > Gemmatales > Gemmataceae > Urbifossiella. The sequence continues at coordinate 3,815 of JAQGHQ010000408.1, forward strand.
GGTCGCGCAGCCGGCGGGCGTCCGAGCGGTACGGCTCCTTCAGCTTCACTACGAGGGCGAACCGCTGCTGCCCTTCCAGCACCTCGGAGACGGCCTCCCCCTTCAGGGCGGTCTGGACGAAGTCGGCGACGTACTCCCGGCTCAGTCCGTAGAAGGCCAGGTCGCCCGCCCGGAGGACGACGTGCAGCTCGTCCACCCGTTCCTGCGGGTCGATGATCGGCGGGGTCGCCCCGGACACCTCGGTCACGGCGGCCCGGACTTGCTCGGCCAGTTCCCGCAGCTTGTCCTGGTCGTCGCCGAAGACCTTGACGGCGACCTGGGCGTTGACGCCGGACAGCATGTGGCTGATGAGGTGGGAGAGCGGCTGCTCGGCGTCGATCTCCACCCCCGGCACCCCGGCCCGCAGCTCGGCCAGCACCGTCTTCAGGAAGTCATCCCGGCTGACTCCGGAGTCCGGGTTCATGGTCAGGATGTACTCCCCGACGTTCACCGGCTGGGCGTGCTCGTCCAGTTCCGCCCGCCCGGTCCGGCGGGCGAAGTGGAGGACGGGGCCGGTCGGGTTCTCGGGCGACTTCTGCATCGTCTTGAGCCTGGCGTCGATCAAGGCGGACGACTCGTTCGACGCCTTCAACGACGACCCGCCGGGCAGGGCGACGTTGATCTGGACCGACCCCTCGTCGAACTTCGGCAGGAAGTCGGTCCCGAGGTGGGCCAGCCGCCACCCGCAGTACCCGACCGCGACCCAGGTCACCACCAACAGGACCCCCGCCCGCCGCATGCTGAACCGGATCAGGAACCCCGCCGCCCACTTCAACACCCGTAGCAGCACCCCGTCCGTGTGGCCGTGCGTGGCCCTCGGTCGCGGCAGCAGGTAGTAGGACAGGACCGGGGTGACGGTGAGGGACACGACCAGGGACGCCAGGATCGACACGATGTAGGCGATCCCGAGCGGGACGAACAGTCGGCCCTCGACCCCGGACAGGGCGAACAGCGGCAGGAACGCGAGGATCACGACCCCGGTCCCGAACACGACGGCCGAGCGGATCTCGCGGCTGGCCTCGTACACCACCACGACCGCCGGCCTCCGGGCCGGGGAGGCGGTGTTCTCGGCCAGCCGGCGGTAGATGTTCTCCACGTCCACGATGGCGTCGTCCACCAGCTCCCCCATCGCCACCGCGATCCCGCCCAGGGTCATCACGTTGATCGACAGGTCCGTCCCGGTGACGGCCCCGATCAGCCGGAACACCAGAGTCGTCACCACCAGCGAGAGCGGGATGGCGGTCAGGGTGATGAAGGTGGTGCGGACGTTCAGTAGGAACAGGAACAGGACGATCACCACCAGCGCCGCCCCGACCACCAGGGCCTCCTCGACGTAGTACACGCCCCGGTCGATGAAGCTCTTGAGCTGGAACAGGTCGGTGTTCACCACCACGTCCGCCGGCAGGGTGGCCTCCACCTCCCGCACCGCCGCCTTCACCTCGTCGGTCAGCTTCCGGGTGTCGGCGTGCGGCTGCTTGACGACCGTGACGACCACCCCGGGGTTCCCGTCGATGCTTGCGTCCCCCCGTTTCGGGGCCGGGCCTTCCTCGATCCGGGCCACCTGCCCGAGCAGCACGGGCCGGTCCGTGGTCGTCTTGACCGGCACCAGGAGCAGGTCGTCCACCACCTTCCGCGAGACCGGCCCGAGCCGGCCGATGACCTGCACCGGCCGCTCGGCCTGCCCCTCCTCGATGAACCCGCCGCTGGCGTTCAGGTTGTTGGCCTTGATCGCGGCCTCGACCTGTTGCAGCGACACTTCGTATTCGAGCAGCTTGTCGGGGTCGATCAGCACCTGATACTGCTTCCGGTCCCCGCCCATCACGATCACCTCGGCGATCCCGGGCCGCTGGAGCAATCGGGGGCGGACCAGCCAGTCGGCGGTCGTCCGCAGGTCCATCCGGTCCTCCAGCGGGGTGCGGAAGGTGGCCGTATACGACCGCCCGTTCCAGACGAACGAGGCGGATCGGCCAGCCGGGGCCGGGGCGTCCCAGGTGGGCTTTTCGACGGCCACCCGTTCCCAGGACCCCGGGTCGTTCCGAGGCCGCGGGCGCCAGACGGCGAGGGCGGGGGTGCCGTCGCCCCCCACCCGCTCGGCCACGAGGCCGGTCTGGCCGACGGGTGCGAGGTCGCCGCCCCGGGGCCCCTTCCGCCGGTGGATGCCGACGTGCAGGATCTGCCCCATGATCGACGCCTGCGGGGTCATCTGGGGACGGATGCCCGGCGGCATGGGCACGGCGGCGAGCCGCTCGGCGACGATCTGCCGGGCGTACCGGGGCTCGGTCCGCCACCCGAACTCGACGTAGATAACGTCCATTCCCTGGCTCGACTGGCTGCGGACGGCCTCGACCCCGGTCGCCCCCAGGAGGGCGGTCTCGATCGGGTGGGTGACGAGCGTCTCGACCTCCTCGGGGGACAGGCCGGGGCACTCGGTCAGGATCACCACCCGGGGCCGGTCGAGGTCGGGAAACACGTCGACCGGCATGGTGGTCGTCAGGTAGCCGCCGTAGGCGAGCACGACGACGCAGCCGGCGAGGACCAGCGTCCGGTGGGTCAGGGCGAAGCGGATGACGGCGTTGAGCATGATGCCCCGCGGGTTACTTCCCCTCGTCCTCGTTCTTGTGCAGGCTCCCGTCGGCGTGGACGTGGTAGCCCTTCGGCACACTGTTCGACTGTGACTTCGCCATCCGGTTCAGCTGGGCGGCGGCGGACTGGGCGACGAACACCCCGGGGGGGAGCGCCCCGTCGTTGGCGATCACCACCCGGTCCCGGTCGGTGACCAGGACGCGGACCGGTCGCCGCTCGAAGGTGTTCACGTTCTGGGTGAAGACGAACGCCTCCGGGCCGTCCCGGGCCACCGCACCGGCCGGCAGGACGAACACGTTCTCCAGTTTCTCGACCCGGACGTGCAGCCGGACCTTCTGACCCGGCCGGAACCGCCATAGTCGTTGTGTCCGCCCGTCCCGCTCGACCACCCGGGACTCGTTCTCCAGTGGCATCAGGAACGCGAAGGTGCGGTTGGCCGGGTCGATGAAGTTAGACAGGTGGGTGATCGGGAGGGCGTGGTCGCCAGTTGGCCAGTCGGACCCGGGCGGCTCCCCGAGGTCCACCTCGACCGGCCAGCCCTCCTTGACGGCCCGTTCCAGGAGCGGCGTCTCGTCGGGGAACGCCCGGCCCTCGACGGCAAGCTTCTGGTGGTTGGCGAGCAGACAGAGCATCTGCCCGGCCAACACCTGCTGCCCGAGTTCAACCTTCAGCTCCTGAACTTCGTAGGCCGGCGGCGGGTCGGGGGGCGGGCCGCTACTCGATCCGGCCGGAGAGGGGGCCGGCGACGTCTGGCCCGCGGGTCGGGCCGGGGCGGCGACCCGGATTTCTTTGACGAACGTCCCCTCGGTCACCGCGTCGATCTGGTCGGGAGTGAGGCCGCGGGTTAGCAACTCTTGCCGGTATGACTGGACCGCCGAGTCGAGCCGCCGGAGCTGGAGCTGGGCCTCGATCACGCTGGTCTGCGACTCCGTCCCGGACTGGACGAGTTTGGCGAGCCGGTCCCGCTTTTCGGCCAAGGCGGAGACCTCGCGGGTGGCCTTGAACAGTTCGGACTGGGTCGCGTGGAGGGTGTCGCTCAGCACCCGGATCGTGAACAGGGTCTCGCCGGTCCGGACGGCCTCCCCGGGGACGCGTGTGATGGCGGTGACCACGCCCGTGGCCGGGGTTACCACCCCCCGGTCGCTAACCCCGGGGCGGTCCACCACTCGGCCCGGGATCAGGATCGTCTTCCAGTACGGCCCGGCCGTCAGGGGCCGGGCCGTCAGCTCCAGGTTCGCGATCGCCTGATCGGTGAGGAGCACCTTCGCGGGTGGTGTGCCGGCCTCGCCCGTCGGTGCGGGCATGGCGAGTCCGGACGGACGCAGCCAGGGCATCCAGGCGTCCCGGCTGAGGTAACCGCCGGTGACGACCCCCACGAGAACGGCCACCCCGAGCACTGGCTTGCCGAACCGGAGAAGCCTCATGGTTGTTTCCTCTCGGAGGCCGGCGCAGCCGGGAGCCCGACGACCAGACCGTGTGAGACTGAACGCATTCGGTTCTCTTCGCTCGTGCCGACCGGTCGGCGGCGGATACGGCGTCTCCCCGGGGCCTATGACCCGGTGGCAAAATCGAACAGTTAGCAGTGGAAGACGAGGCGCGACTGCACCTGAAGTAGGTGTGTCACCGCGGGGTGAAACGCCCGCGAGCGACCGCCGGGTCGCGCCGTTTACCGGACCATCAAAGATGGCGGCTAGATGAGGAGAGAGAGGTGGCGAAGGTAAAGCGGACAGTCGGCCGTGGTGATCCGCGGGGGTGGGTGGGTCCATCGCCCCTCGCGTTCAGACAGGGTCGTCCACCGGTCGGCCGACACGCCGGGCGACGGCAACAGCCAGACCAAATCACGCGTGCCGTCGTCGCCCGTTTGCACCGGCCTGGCGACGATGACCTCATCGGCAACGTAGACCGCATCGTCGTCGTGGCCCGACATCGGCTCGGGCTGGGCGGGTTCCGGCTCGTCGTCGGCGTCGTGGTGGTGGTGATGACCGCCGGGGCCGTGGTGGTGGCCGAGGTCGTGACGGGCCGGAGCGGGGTTCGTGTGGATGTGCAGACGGATGCCATGTCCCGCGGGCTGATTCCCGCCGTGGGAGTGGCCGAATACGGCTGACTGGGTCAGCAGCAGGCCCGGCAACAGGACTAGTGACACGACCCGCCGATACATATCGCTCTCATCGGACCGGTATTTCCCATCAGTTTAACCGTTCCATACGCCGAGACCAGATCGAACCCGCAGAACCTCCACGCTTGCCCACCCGACGACGGTGGGCCCCGGAACTATCTGTGATGTGTCCACCTCATCCGGTCTGGCCCCCCGCCAGTATCTTACCGCCGACCAAGCCGGCGGACCCCAACCCCGGAAGCCGTAGCCTGCCCGCGACAGCCGCGGCGGTACGGTGGCCGGCGAAACCCGGGGTGCCGGAATACTCCATCGACTACCGGCTCAGGCGTGCCCGACCCCTACCAACATCCCCGCCGCCAGCGTCGCCATCAGGCGTCCTCTATGAGTGTGACGGAGGACATCGGCAAGTTGAACACCACTCCCATGCAGGTACACCGGATCTTCCGCCCCGCGACAGCGTCCGCACCACGCCGACCGTGCCCACTGACATCACGACGAGCGTGACCGCGTTCGTCACCGCCGGCTGGAACCCGGTCAGGTACGCCGCTCCGAGCAGCAGCTCGATGAACGGGTAGGCGTACCCGTATGCCGCCCACCGCCCGGCGACCACGTCGTACCCGGCGTAGGCGTCCGCGAACGCCCGCACGTCCAACAGCTTGAAGAACGAGAAAGTCAAGAAGAACCCTCCCATGAACCGGGTCATCACCCGCCCCCACTCGAACGCCCCGTCCCGGACCTCCGCCAGCCCGGCCCCGAGCACCAAGAACCCGAACAACAGGAGGATCGGGTAGTAGTTGGGACGCGACTCGGGAGTCGCCGCGGTCGTGGAAGCCGTGGTGGACTGGTCGGCGGGGGCGGTAGGAGTGGCGACGGTCCCGTTGCCGCCGGAGTCACGGGGTCAGTCGATCGCACCGAGCACCCGGAACCCCGCCGCGGCAATCAGCCGCTCGACGGTATCGCCTCCGACCCCCTCGCCCGCGACGGTCAGCAGCTTGTCCGGGCTCCGGGTGTCCACCGCCCACCGCTTGATCCGCCCCGCGCCGTTCAGATGCGGCGTCACCGCCGCCACGCAGCCCCCGCAGTTCAGGTTCGTCTTGTATGGCCGCTCGGTCATGGTTCGGTCCTCCGGGAGCGGACTGGGCCGAGGTCTTCGCCACCCACCCGGTCGTCTGGGTCGTTCAACGCCTCCAGAATCGGGCAGCCGGAGGCCGGGCCGTCGCCGTGGCAGGCGGCGGTCAGCCGGGTCAAGGCGTCCCGCATCCGCCGGAGGTCGCGGATTTTGGCCTTGATGTCCACGATCTTGGCCGACGCCTGGGTACGCACGTCCGCCCTGGTGGCCGAGGCGTCGAGCCGCAGCCCGAGCAGGCCCTTGATCTTCTTCAGCGTGAACCCGAGTTGCTTGGCCCGCCGGATGAACCGGAGGACGGCCACGGCGTCGTCGCCGTACTCGCGGTAGCCGGACGCCCGCCGGGCCGGCTCCTCCAGCAGCCCTTGCCGCTCGTAAAACCGGACGGTTTCGACTCCGACTCCGAACCGCCTGGCGACTTGACCCACGGTGAATGCCCTCATCTCGCCACCTCCGCGGGTATCGTACACCCCGTACCAGGGTACGGGGTCAAGGGGAATAATGGCGGGCCGCGTTTGCATCGGAAGACCGGCCGTGCTTCGCTCGCACCGGAACCCATCTCTAGGTGCGTCCGCAAGAATAAATACCTGCAACCTTTCCGGGGTGATGAGGGCGCAAATACCGATGGGTTCACCGCTGCGACGACCACTACAACCACCGGGGCCTGCAGCCGCGGGTAACCCGGTCCCGTCACACGGCGGTCCCGGTAGCCGGTCGGGTGCGTCTCTCTCCGTAGCAATTCCCATCCTGGTCCGAACCAGGCGAGCCCAGCGTCGTGACGCGCCGACAGAAGCCGGGAACAAGTCGCGTCGGCGAGCTTCCGTCATCTCCTGAACGCCGCGGGATGCCCGGGGATAGGCCTGCCGGGAGGAGCTCCGGGGCGTGGCCTCATACCCGGCTCCTCACCCGCCCCGACACCTCGGCCCGAAAGGGGCTCACCCTGCTTGACGGACGGCGATCCTGCCCGGGTGCCAAGGCCCGGTCGATCGCCGCCTTGTGCCGGGCGTAGTCCTGCGGGTGGATCTGCCCGGCCGCCAATAAACTGTCGAGCTGCTGCTGGCGGCGGGCCAGAACGCCCATAGGGCCGCCTCCGGGCTGAGCGGGGAGCCCGCCGCCCCCTCCATACCCGCCGCCCGCCCCCCCGCCCCCCCGCCGTACGGGTTTCCGTACCCGCCCCCGCCGTACGGGTCGCCCTGCCCGCCGTACCCGACCGGCGGCATGTACCCCGGGGAGTAGCCGTAAGCCCCTGGGGTGTAAGCGTCTCCGCCGAACGGTGTCGCCGTGGTGTTGGGGTAGCCCGGGCCCAGGGCGTTGGGAGGGAGCCGGCCGCCGTTCATCACGCCGTAGGGGCCGCCCTGGCCCTGTCCGTACCCCGGCGGGA
>JAQGHQ010000427.1 GCA_028288765.1 Gemmataceae bacterium
TGGACCTCCGGCCGGGGAAGGTTAAGATGGGCAGGCCGGGTAAGTATTTTCGCCCGGCACGTCGCGACGACGAAGGACGGGACACGCGATCAACCCGGGGGATTCCCACTGCCCGGGAATTGCTGCAAATACTGCCACGCTGGGTCGAGAGGTCGAGGACCAGACGTTGGAGGATTGCCAAATACCGCCACCGGTCACCGGGGCTTTGACAGGGAATTCGGTTATCGGACGTAATTTCCTGCCAAGCGGGGCGGGACGGGGAACCGGTTGTGGGGTCCGGGGGGCGGCGGGTATCGTGCGGGGATGGAACGCGCCGCTGAGCTCCGGGCCGTTCGGCATAGAGGAGGAATTTATGGGTTACATATTTATATGCGTTCCATTATTTGCGATTATTTTGCTGGGATGCATTGTTGTCGCGAAAAGAAACCGGGAGGCTTTTGAAGAGCGCTTTCCTCCGATATCAGATGCGGAATTTGTTGCACGTTGCACTCCGGGAACCAGCCCAAGGGTGGCTTTGAAGGTGAGAAGAATTGTCGCCGACCATCTTGCCATTGAATACGAGCGAATTCACCCCTCAACTCGATTCATCGAAGATCTCGGGGCTGATTAACATATGCATGGCGCCGGGAACTTGATTACCGCCCGGCGAATGAGGAAGATGCCGAACGAACCCAATCTTCATCATTTGCTCACAGTCTGCGGGTGAGTGGGTCGGTCTGGCTCCCACGACCCCGCAACTGAATCTCGGTCCGTCGGACGTCTCGCGAACGCTCGCCTTCGGCTCCGTTCGTGTGGGGCAACTTCTCGCGATACCGGGCCTCCTCCGGCGTATGATATCCTCAAGCGGGCGATCGCGTTCCGCCGACGCCCCGCCGGGCTCGCCCGCCAACATCGGGAACTCCCGCTGGCCTGAGGTGTAGGCCGGCGCCACCGTGAGAGGTGCCTCATGGAGTGGAAGCAGTTCTGGCGGATCATCGAAGCTTCCTACCGGCCGGACGGGCCGGACCACTTCGAAGCTCTGAAAGAGGAGCTGGGAAACCTGAAGTGGTTCGAGGTGGTCGCCTTCCAGGTCCGGTTCGACGAGGCGATGGCCGCGGCGAACACGATCGACCTGTGGGGGGCCGCGTACCTGATCCAGGGCGGGTGCTCGGACGACGGGTTCCGCGACTTCCGGGCGTGGCTGGTCGGCCGCGGCCGACACCCCTACGAGGCGGCCCTCAAGAACCCGGACTCGCTCACCGAGATCCTCGACGGCGACCCGGTCGACGGGTTCGGGCTCGACGCCGCCGCGGTCCGGGTCTACGAGGAGAAGACCGGGATGAGCGACTTCTACGAGCGGCTCGACCGCGCGGAGAAGGACCTGCCCCCGCCCCCGCCGGAAGGCACCGACTGGGACTACGAGGACGAGGACGAGATGCGGAAGCGGTTCCCCAGGCTCTGCCACCTGTACCTCAACCCGCCGGAGGGTGAAGAATGATTCAGCCGCTGGCGTCCACCGGTCTTGTCCCTGCGAACTGGTACGACTACCTGAACCGCGGGCCGTGGCCCGACCTGAAAGAATCCGACAAGCTATACGAAGTGGTGAACGGCATCCCGGTGGAGAAGAAAGTGGGTGCCCCGGAGGTCTTACTCGCCAACGACCTGTACCGGGTACTCGCTCCGTTCGCCCACGACAATCGTCTGGGGTGGTCGTTCGTCGAAATGTCCTTTGACTTGCCGGTGGTTGCGAACGAGCGGAAGCCGGACGTGGCGTTCGTGTCATACGACCGGTGGCCGCGGGACCGCCGGTTCCCGAGGGCGAACGCCCTCCCCGTCGCCCCGGACCTCGCGGTGGAAGTGACCGGTCCGTACGAACTCACCTGGGCGACGTTCACGAAGCTGGAGGAATACTTCCGGGCCGGCGTTCGGGAGGTATGGCTTTTCTTCCCACACATCGAGCGGGTTTATGTCTACACGTCCCCGACCGCGGTCCGCATCCTGTCCCGCGCGGATGAGCTCACCGGCGACCCCGTGATTCCGGGCTTCCGCCTGCCGCTCGCCGACCTGTTCCCGCCGCCGGACGAGTCCGCCGCCTGACCGCCGCCCGCCCGAGGACCGCCCGCCCATGCCCGAGCCGCCTGCCGCGCCTGACCTCGCCGAGACCGCGGCGATTCCGTCACCCGCGCCGACCGACCCGCTGGCCCCCACCCTGCTTCCGCCGCCCGCGCCCCGCCCGGCGGTCCCGACCACCGGCGCGTTCGACGAGGAGACGCGGGCCCTCCTGCGCCGCCGGCTCCAGGTGACTCACGGCGCGGTCGGCATCGCGACCGCTGTAGTCGTGATGATGGGCGTTCTCGGCGTCCCGGTGCTGCCCGCCGAGGCGGGGCTGGGGCGGTGGGTGATCGGGCTCCCGCTCCTGGTCTTCGGCCAGAGCCTGGCCGGGTGGGTGTTTCTCTGGCGGCGGCCGGCCGCCCCGCTCGGCCCCCTCCGGCTCATCGAAGCGACGCAGATCGCCGGCGTCATGCTCGCCTGCGGGGTGGCGCGGTTCGTGAGTCTCGGGGCCCCGCCGGCGGACTCGCCCGACCCGCGATACGCCACCCTGTTGTACCGGTTCGACGCGGTCATCACGAATTACCCGGTCGTCTTCGCCATCATCCTGTACGGGGTCCTGATCCCGAACACCCGGCGGCGGAGTCTGGTGGTGGTGGCCCTTCTCTGCCTGGTCCCGGTCACGGCGACCGTGGCGGCCGCGGCCGCCAACCCCGGCGTCTTCCCGGCCTTCCCGGCCCTCCTTCCGGTCACCGCCATCCCCCTGTTCATGGCCGTGGTGGTCGCGGTGTTCAGTGCGAGCCGGGCCACCACCCTGCGGCGGCAGGCGTTCGAGGCCCGGCGGGACGCCCAGCAGGTCGGCGCGTACACGCTGAAGCGGAAGCTCGGGGAGGGCGGGATGGGCGAGGTGTTTCTGGCCGAACACCGGCTGCTCAAGCGGCCGTGCGCGGTCAAGTTCGTCCGCGGGGAGCTGGCCGCCGACCCGTCGACCGCGGCCCGGTTCGAGCGGGAGGTCCGGGCGGTGACCGGCCTGTCCCACGTCAACACGGTCCGGGTGTACGACTACGGCCGGGCCGAGGACGGGTCGTTCTACTACGTCATGGAATACCTGAACGGGCCGACCCTGGACAAACTCGTCCGGGAGCACGGGCCGCTGCCCCCGGGCCGGGCCGTGTACCTCCTCCGGCAGCTGTGCGGGGCGCTCGCCGAGGCCCACGCCGCCGGGCTCGTCCACCGCGACCTGAAGCCCGGGAACATCATCGTGGCGGAGCTCGGCGGGCAGTACGACGTGGCCAAACTGCTCGACTTCGGCCTGGTGCAGGACGTCGGCTCGGCTGCGGCCGGCGGACATCTCACCCAGACCGGGGTCGTCATCGGGACGCCCGCGTACATGTGTCCCGAACAGGCCGGGGGCGAGCACGGGCTCGACGGCCGCGGGGACGTGTACAGCCTCGGGGCGGTGGCGTTCTTCGCGCTCGCCGGCCGGCCGCCGTTCGAGGGGGGGTCGGTCGGGAAACTGCTCGCGGCCCACCTGACGCAGCCCGCGCCGGCCGTCACCGAGGTCCGGAAGGACGTGCCCGCGGACCTCGCCGCGGTCGTCGCCCGGTGTCTCCTCAAGGACCCGGCCGACCGGTTCCAGAGCATGACCGAGCTGGACGCCGCCCTCGCCGCGTGCGGGTGCGCGGCGGACTGGTCGGCGGCCCGGGCCAGAATGACGAATAACCCACCAATGACCCACCAATGACTTGGAGAATGACGAATGCCCCACCAATGACCCACCAATGACCAAGGAAAGAAAGGAGCCCCGGGGCTCGTGTTTTCCCTTGGTCATTGGTGGGTCATTGGTGGGTCATTCGTCATTTACCCGATGACCCACTTCCTCGCGCTGGAAACCTCGTGCGACGAGACGGCGGCGGCGGTGTTCACCGACGAGCTCGCCGTGCTCTCCAGCGTGGTCGCGTCGCAGACCGATCTGCACGCCCGGTTCGGCGGGGTGGTGCCCGAGATCGCCTCTCGCGCGCACCTGCGGAACCTCCTGCCGGTGATCGACGAGGCCCTCACCCGGGCGGGAATCGGCACGGCGGACGTCGGGTGTGTGGCCGTCCACAACACGCCCGGGCTGGTCGGCGCGCTCCTGGTCGGGGTTTCGGCCGCGAAGATGCTGAGTCTCGCGCTCGGGGTCCCGCTCGTCGCGGTGAACCACGTCGCGAGCCACATCTACGCCTGCCGGCTGGCCGCGGGGCGGGACATCTTCCCCTGCGTCGGGCTGGTGGTCAGCGGCGGGCACACGGCCTTGTTTCGGTGCGACACGCCGCTCTCGATGGACCTGCTCGGGGGCACCCGGGACGACGCGGCCGGGGAGGCGTTCGACAAGGTCGCGGCGATCCTGGGGCTCGGGTTCCCGGGCGGGCCGGCGGTCGAGCGGGAGGCGGCGGCCGGGGACCCGAAGGCCCACGCCTTCCCCCGCACGTTTCTCGCCGACGGGCGGCTCGAGTTCAGCTTCAGCGGGCTGAAAACGGCCGTGCTGTATACGTGCCACGGGCAGGACGTGGCGAAGGCCACGCCCCCCCCGCCGGGCCGGAAGCGGGCCGACCTCGCGGCGAGCTTTCAGGAAGCCGTGGTCGACGTTCTGGTGGGCAAGTGCAAGCAGGCGCTCCGGAAGACGGGGCTGAATCGGCTGGCCGTCGGCGGAGGGGTGTCGGCGAACCGTCGCCTCCGGGCCGGGCTGGAGAAGATGTGCGCGAAGGAGGGGGCGGAGCTGGTCATCCCGCCGCCCGGCCTGTGTACGGATAACGCCGCGATGGCCGCGCTGGCGGTCGAGAAATGGAAGCGGGGGGAGTTCGCGCCGCCGGACCTGGATGCCGAGCCGAACTTCTTGTGACGTCACCCACGTACCGACCCCGGCCCACCGCAGGTCGGACCCGCTGATGCGGTCCGGGATTCATCCCGGTGACGTCACTCCTTCCACGTCGGGGCCAGGGCGGACCCGGCCATCTGCTTCTGCAAGGCCTCGCCGCGGTCGGACTGCTTCAGGAGCGGTTCGACCCGGCCGAGCTCGGCCGGGTCGAACCCGGCCCCCTGGAGTAACTGGCGAGCGAGCTTTGCCGTCTCGCCGGGTGCGGGCGGGCTGCCGACCGGGTCCTTCTTTTCCAGGCGCCCGACTTCGGCCGCCTTCGGCCCTTTCGTTCCAAGGCCGGAATCCGGTAGTGACGTGTCGGGGACCGGGTCCTTGTCCCTCCCCACCCCGCGAGCGGACTGTTTCTCGGCCATCATCTGTCCAAGTTCGGAACAGAGCACGGCCGCCAGTTCCGGTTCCGTCTTGCACCGCTTCACCAGGCCCTCGCTGATGAACAGTTCGGCCGTCCCGCGGTGGAACAGGACCAGGTCCGACATGCCGAGGGTGTTGAACAGCGGGTCGAGCCCGGTGAACGTGTTCTGGGCGATGATCTTTCGGCCCAGGACCTCCACCCGTTCGGCCATCTGGATCTGCCCGCGGGGGATCTTCGGCCCCTTGGGCGTCTTGGGGTCGTCCCAGCCGAGGACCTTCTCGACGGTCCATTCGCCGTCGGTGAGGCAGCCCGTCAAGCCGGTCGAGCAAAAGACTCCGGTGAGCAGCCGGAGCGCAGCGCGGCGGTTCATCCCCGGCCTCCTGTGAGCGTGAGGCGGCGGGGATACCGGCCCGCGGGGAGTGTGTCGAGGGGAAGTCAGGCGAACAGGTGCCCTTCCCGCGGGTAGCGGGAGTGTTTGGCGATGGCGGCGTGGTCGGCGGCGGCCACCGCCCGGGCCGCCCCGACGGCCGCGATCACCGCGTCCATCGCGTCCCCGCCCGGGTTCCGCATCATCACCCGCCCCTCCCGGTCCCCGATCTTCACCATCCCCGCCAGAGCCGCCAGGATCGCCCGCCGCGTCCGCCGGCGCTTGCGGGTGAGCGGTCCGCCGGCCGGCTGTTTGTAGTTCTGGTGCGGCAGACCGAGCTTCCTGAGCACCGACCCCGGGCAGCACTCGACCACGACCCGCCGCGCCCGCGGGAGCTTTCGGTACTGGAACGGGAGCACGGCCGTCCCCGGCATCTGGCGGAGCGGGTTCACGACGTCTCGCATCCCGTAGAAGGTCTGGTAGATGATCCGGTAGTGGTAGGAGTCGAACGGGGCTTTCGCGTCGAGGTCGGTGGTGCGGCGGATGTGCATCTTGTCGCCCACCCGGCGGGCCCGGCGGATACACTCCACCCCGCAGGCGTAGGCCTCCTCCCCCCACTCCGCCAGAAACGCGAACTGGTCGGCCCACGGGGTTCCCGCGGGAAAGAGCTCGACCGGCAGACCGAAGGGGAAGTCGAAGCCCCAGAGCGCGGCATCCGACTCCCGGACGAGCTGGACGAGGGCGGCGAGGACCTCGGCCCGTGCAGCCGTCCCGCAGAGCGATTCGAGGCGGTGGAGCGAGGCGAGGACGGGTCGCCCCCGCCGCCGCGGTTCGACCCGGGCCACCCACAGGTTCCGGCCGGCGAGCTTCGCCCCGGAGAAATCGACCCCGTACACGACCTGGAATTCGGGCAGCTTCGGCATCGTCTGACGGCATCCTGCGGACCGGGGAATGGCCGCCCGGTCCTCGAAAGAACCGGGCGGCGTGGTTTCGGCGGGCGGTGAGGTTCAGTGTGACGAGTCCGGCGATGAATCGCAGCCCCAGTTGAGAGGGGCGGGCGACGTCACCCACCCCGGACGGGCCGCAACGAGTCGGGATGGGTTGGAACGGGCGGACCCGGGCGGCTAGGGGGACGTGCTTTTCAACGGGTCACGGCAACCCGAGGGCCGCCTTCAGGCAGTCATCGACTCGCTGCATCAGGGTGGTCGACAGCTGGCCGATCGTTTTGGCGACGAGAGTGTCCGTGATTGTGGCGAGGTTGATGCAGGAGACGACCGAACTCTGCCGCAGGCCCGTCGCCTTACCGTCGGGGGTGCCTGCGTCGATCGGCACCGACGCGGGATCCGCCGCGTGCTTCAGGTTGCTCGTAATGGCCGCCACGATCAGGTTTCTGATCTTGGCGTTGTAGACGTCGGACTGGACGATCAAGACCGGGGTGGTTTCGGGGGAGACCCGTCGGCGTTGGGGAAGAGGGCGATGACGACGTCGCCGCGGTTGAAGCTCATGGGGTGTCCAGGTACTCGCTGTAGTCGGTGTCGTCGAGCCTCCCGAACACCTGTCCCGCGAGTACGCCGGTCTCGCCCGGCGTCCAGGGGGAGTCGTCGTACAGCAGGGCCTGTACCTTCTTGAAGACCTCCTCACGGATGAGCCGGTACGCCTGCTTCGTGGTCGGGTCGATGACGACAACCTGTTCGCCTTCGGCGGCGATAGCCTGGGCCTGCTCGGTGGTCAGTTCGATGCTCATGGCTCGGTTCTCGGATGAGGTGACGGCATTTTAGCCGATATCGTCGATGCCCGCACCATCGCCTCCGTCACGTTCAGCCCGCCGGGGTTAGACATCGGGTCCGTGTCGGACGACTCGACCTCGCCCGGGATCGGGCCCTCGTGCGTGTTCATGCCGCGGAAGAAGTGACACCGAGTACCCACCCCGGACGGGCCGCAACGAGTCGGGATGGGTTGGAACGGGCGGACCCGGGCGGCTAGACGTCCTCCCAGGGCTTCCTCGGCCGGTTCGAGGCCCGCAGCGCATCTTTCGTATCCCGGAGGAACTGGTAGGAGGCGAACGCCACGAACCCGAGCCCGCCGGCGGCGAATACCCACTTCAACTTCTCTTCCCGTTCGGCCTGGAGTTGCTTCCGGGCGGCGACCGCCGCCGGGTCTTCCGTGACCGCGCACCCTCCGGACCGTCACCCGGCCTTCGCGGCCGGGGTCGACCAGGTCAGAAGAGTGATGGAGATCGCGCCGCACAGGAACAGGCGTTTCATGGGTGCCTCAACCGCCTCGGGCGGGGGTGAAGTTCTGCGCCCTCCGCAGGAATCGGCTATCGTCCCGGTCCGTCCTGTGGTTGGGTGGCGTACAAGCATATCGCACGAACCGCGCGAAGATTTACGGATTGCCCTGGGGATGCCGCCGATGGGGCAAGTCTGGGGCTATCTTGTTGGGTGGGTCGAGTCTGCTAGGCCCACCAGTGTTCCTCACGGTGGGCCTCGCAGACTCGACCCACCCTACGAACGCCTCCGGGTTGCTCCGCCCCACTCCCGGCGTAGCATACCCACACCACGCTCCCGCACCGGAGATCCCGCCATGTCAGCCACGACCGCCGCCCCGCCCGTCAAGCACCGCCAGCTCTACATCAACGGCGAATGGGTCGATTCCTCGTCCGGCAAGACGATCGCCGTCGAGAACCCGGCCACCGAGGAGACGATCGCGGAGGTCGCGTCCGGGACGAGGGAAGACTGCCGCCGGGCCGTTTCCGCCGCCGCCGAGGCGATGAAGAGCTGGATGAAGCTCACCCCGTACGACCGGGCCAAGGTGCTCAAGAAGACCGCCGACCTGATGCGCGACCGGGCCGACGCCCTCGCCCGCACCATGACGATGGAGCAGGGCAAGCCGGTGGCCGAGGCGAAGGGCGAGGTCCTCCACTCGGCCGACACGTTCGAGTGGTTCGCCGAGGAGGGGAAGCGGGCCTACGGGCAGGTCATCCCCCAGAGCAACCCGGCCAAGCGGCACCTGACCATCAAGCACCCGGTCGGGGTGGTCGGGGCGATCGGCCCGTGGAACTTCCCGATCACCCTCCAGGCCCGCAAGATCGCCCCGGCCCTCGCCGCCGGGTGTACCATCGTCTGCAAGCCGGCCAGCCAGACCCCGCTCTCGCTCATCGGCGTGTTCGAGTGCCTGATCGACGCCGGGCTGCCGAAGGGGGTGGCGAACCTCGTGATCGGGTCGGCCGCGGAGATCGCCGACGAGTTCATGGCCAACCCGGCGGTCCGGAAGATCAGCTTCACCGGCTCGACGGAGGTGGGCAAGAAGCTCATGAAGCAGGCCGCCGACCAGGTGAAACGGCTGAGCCTCGAACTCGGCGGGCACGCCCCGTTCATCGTCTTCCCGGACGCCGACCCGGAAGTCGTGGCGAAGGCGGCGGTGCTGGGCAAGTTCCGGAATAACGGGCAGGTGTGCATCAGCCCGAGCCGGTTCTTCGTCCACAAGGACGTGGAAAAGAAGTTCATCGACGTCGCGGTCGCGGAGGCGGAAAAGCTGAGGCTCGGGAACGGGCTGGACGAGGGCGTGGTGGTCGGCCCGATGTTCGAGAAAAAGGCGATGGACAACACCCTCGCCCTGATCGACGACGCCCGCGGCAAGGGCGCCCAGGTCCTGACCGGCGGCAAGCGGTCGGACAAGTTCTCGAAGGGCTACTTCTTCGAGCCGACGGTGCTCCGGGGGTTGACGCCGGACGCGAAGATCCTGACCGACGAGCCGTTCGCCCCGGTCATGCCGGTCCTCGACTTCTCGAAGCTCGACGACGTGATCGCGGCCGCGAACAACACCAAGTACGGGCTGGCCGCCTACGTGTTCACGAACGACCTGAGTGTGGCGTGGCGGGTGGCCGAGGGGTTGGAGGCCGGGATCATCGGGGTGAATGACCCGGTCCCGGCGACCCCGCAGTGTCCGTTCGGCGGGATGAAAGAATCGGGCCTGGGCCGCGAACTGGGTCATGAGGGGCTCGAGGCGTACCTGGAGACGAAGTACGTCTCCATCGGCCTACGGGGGTGAGGTGAGCGGCAGGAAAAATGGCACCTCTCGCGTGACCCGAGGGCATCGCCCCGGGCGGGGGAACGCGGCTGGGACCGACGTCCGAGCTGAAGCGAGTGGCGTTCCCCGCCCAGGGCGATGCCCTGGTGCTAAGCGCTCCCACCCCGTTGGGGTGAACACCACACCCCCGAGGATTTCGACCAAGCACCCAACGGGGAGAGGGTCACAACCGATCGGCCCCGTTGCTGGCTCAGGACGGGTAACAAATCGCCCGTGCTTGCCTAAACGCAGGCCGATGGGGACATGGGCGGTCCCGGGTTTGGTTCGCTCCCGGACATGCCTTACCCTGCAAAAGACAATCCACAAAACCCTCTCCCCAGCGACCGGGGCGTGTGGTAAAAGAGAACAAGCCGAAGAGATGCGCCTCCTCCACCCCACTTTCATTTGGGGTTCGCCATGACCCGCATGACCCGCGAGTTTTCACTCGTGCTGCTCGGCGCTAGCGCCCTGACCGCCGGCTACTTCCTCTGGTCCGAACAGGACTTCGAGAAGCGGGCCGAGGAGCAGGCGCGGCAGCGCGTCGGCGGCACCACCCGCGTCCACGCCCCCCTGATCTGGATCCACACCGGCGGGTACTCGTCGCCCGGCGGTCGGCCGGCCGCGGTCGCCGGGGTGAGCCGGGGCGGGTTCGGGAGCATCGGCGCCCGGGTGGGCGGCGGGGGGCTGGGTTGACGTGAACAAGGGGGCCGGGGGGGCCGGGGGTTCCGGCCGTCGTCATCTTCCCCGACTGTGTCCCTGGCTTTGTTGGAACGCCTCGCTCTGGCGGGCTGCCAATAACCACCGGATTCGGCAGGACACACATCCTCCCAGGGTGAACCCGTGCGGCGGCTCACCATCGACCCCCGGCCGAACTGGCAGCGGAAGGTCGAGAAGTACGGGTTCATGTACCACACCCTGCGGGGCGAGCCGTACTGGGACGAGTCGGCCTGCTACCAGTTCACCACGTTCGAGATCGACACCCTCGAACTCGCCACCCAGACCCTCCACGACATGTGCCTCGACCTCGTCCGGGAGGTGATCGAGGAGCGGATGTTCGGGCTGTTCCTCATCCCGCCCGAGTTCGAGCAGTACGTCATCCGGTCGTGGGAGGAGGACGAACCCTCGGTGTACGGCCGGTTCGACCTCGCGTACGACGGGGTCGGCCCGCCGAAACTCCTGGAGTACAACGCCGACACCCCGACCGCCCTGCTCGAGGCCGCCGTCGCCCAGTGGGACTGGCTGAAGGAGGTGGACGAGCGGGGCGACCAGTTCAACAGCATCCACGAGAAGCTGATCGACGCCTGGAAGGCGGTCCGGGCCCGGGACCCCCGGCCGGTCTACTTCGCCGCCCTGACCGACACCGAGAGCCCGGAAGACTTCATCACCGCCGAGTACATGCGGGACGTGGCCACCCAGGCCGGGTTCGACACCGCGTTCATCGACGTCGGCCAGATCGGGTGGGACCGGAACCGGCGGACGTTCGTCGACCGGTCCGGGGCCCCGATCCCCCGGCTGTTCAAGCTGTACCCGTGGGAGTGGATCGTCCGGGAGGAGTTCGGCCAGCACGTCCGCCTGGCCCCGACCAAGTGGGTCGAGCCGGCGTGGAAGATGATCCTCAGCTGTAAGTCGATCCTCCCGCTGTTGTACGCCCGACACCCGGACAGCCCGTTCCTCCTCCCCGCGTCGTTCGACCCGCTCCCGACCGGGAGTTACGTCCGCAAGCCGGTCCACGCCCGGGAGGGGGCGAACATCCAGGTGATCGTGGACGGCAAACTGGCGTTCCAGACCGACGGGCCGTACACCGACGGGCCGCACGTATACCAGGCGATCGCCCCGATCAAGCCGCACGACGACCGGTACCCGGTGATCGGGAGCTGGGTGGTGAACGGGGTGGCCTGCGGGATCGGGATCCGGGAAGACTCGTCCCTCGTCACCCGGAACACCAGCCGGTTCGTCCCGCACCAGATGGTCGGATGAGCCAGTTAAAAGTTGTGAATTAAAAGTTCAAAGTTAAAAAGGTCGCGATCCTACATCTTCAATTTTTAACTTTTCATTCTTAACTTTTAACTGATCATGTCCAACGCATTCCTGCTGGAAGAGTTCGACGAGGAGACCCGGGATTACCTGCTCGCGGTCCGGGACCGCGAGGGCAAGGGGATGCCGGGCATCTACGCCCCGCTCAACAACCCGTGGCCGGGCGCCGGGTGCGTGTGCGGGCCGATCGTCGTCGTCGTGACCCTCCTCCTGACCCTCACGGACTGGGTCGACGTCATCTACAACGACCCGAACCGGGTCGCCCTGCTCCAGACGGCCGGGCTCGTTCTCGGCGGGTGGATGTTCTTCGCGGCGGCCCGGGTGTGGGCCGCGAAGCGGAGCGCCCGGACCGCCGGGCACTGGATGTACGCCGACGCGCTCAACCTCTACGAGGCGACCGGCGAGCGGGTGGTCGTCACCTCGCTCGACGACTTCCGGGGGGCCAAATACAAGCACGCGTACAACGAGAACAAGTACCAGCAGACCACCGTCACCCTCATGTTCTCCGGCCGCCGGACCCGCACGGTCGTGATCGCGGGCGAGGACGCCTCCGAAACCTTCGTCGCGTTCCTCAACTACATCAGCTTCGCGTTCGGGCCGGACGGCGGGACCCGGTCCAAACTGTCCCCGGAGGACCTCGGGGCCCTCGGCGCGCACGTCGCCCGGACCGAGGACGAGCCGGTGGACCTCGACGGAAACCCGGACCCGGGCCTGGTGAAGCGGAAGTGGAAAGACCCCGTCCCGGAGGAGCCCGAGCGGGCCCGCCGGGCCGTCCCCGCGGTCATCCCGTACGTCGTCATCCTCCTCGCCGGGATGGGGTGTTACTTCCTGATGCGGGCGGTGGACGTCAAGCTGCGGGACGACGCGATCTTCCACGCCGTGACCCACGACCCGATCGAGCCGCGGTATCTCCGGGCGTACCTGATGGACGCGCGGAACACCCGCCACCGGGCCGCGGTCTCCGAGAAGCTGGTCACGTTCTACGACCCGGTGGTGGCCGCACTCCAGCAACCGCCGGCCGGCCCGGCGAAGGACGGCCTGGCGCAGGTGCTTCAATCGGTTCGCACGGCCGACCAGGCGGTGGTTTCGATCCGGGTGACGGAGACGAAGCCCCCGGTGGGGGGCGAGGAGGGATCGGCCGGCCGGGCGAAGTCCCTCCGGGAAGGCTTCGCGCAGCGCACCGGGCAGGCACTCACCCCGCTCAGCCGGCCGATCATCATCCCGGCCGATGTGGTGATTAACCCGTCCCCGCCGCCGGTCGGGGAACAGCTGCTCATCTTCGTGGAGGTACCCGAGGACGCCGCGAACCCCCACTTCGACATCACCTATTCGTTCGAACAGCAAAGAGACGGGCGGTACCGGGTGGCCGCCAAAGTCCAGATCCGGGTGAAGATCGAGGACCCGCCCGTGGCGGCCGAAGACATCCAGCTGCCGCGGACCTACGCCCCGGCCGAGGTGGACATGGCCGCCACGGACCTCGCGACCGAGATCGTGAAGGGTCTGACGGTCATCGCCGGGAACCAGGCCGGAATGCCAAGGTTCCCCCAGCCCGGCTTTCCCCAGCCGGGCTTTCCACCGCCCGGGTTCGACCCGTGAACAACCCCGGACCGCGTAGGCCGCTCGGGGCGGCGCCCGGGAGGCCGTACCGGCGTCAGACCGGGGTCACCCCGACGAGCACGTCGTAGCCGGCGTGGGCCCCGACCGCGATCCCGAACCCGCGGCCGACGAAGAGGGCGGTGAAGAACAGGCCGGCGAGCACCCGGAACGCGAACACGTACGCGTTCATCGGCTCGCCGTACGGGCCGACGTGGTGCGCCGCCGCGAACGCGACCGCGGCCGCGACCGCCGCCAGCGGGACCGCCAGCACCTTCGGTAACAGGACCACCCGCAGGACGAAGCACGCCCCCACGAACAGCCCGAGGCGGAACAGCACTTCCTCGTAGATCCCGGCCCCGATGTAGGTCAACACCCGTGCGACCTGAGCCGTCTGGACCGTGATTTCCATCCGGACCCCGACCCGGTCGACCAGGAGGCCGAAGTTCTGGCCGAACTGCCAAAGAAGGAGGGCGAACAGACAGCTCTCGAAGGCCATCCCGAACCACGTGGTGGCCGGGTCGTCCGGGCGGTCGGCCCACCGCCACCAGCTCCACAGGAGCAGCACCCCGACCACCACCGCCGGGGCGGCGAACACCTGCCCGACCCCGAACACCTCCAGCGCCCACCGGAGCCAGGCGTCGGCCCCGTTCCGGAGGCCGGCGGCCCGGTCCCCGCCGAGCCACAAGAGCCCGCCCTCGTACGCCGCCAAGAGCGGGACGAGGAACAGGAACGACGCCCACGGGTGGCGGGTGGCTTGTAGGTAGTTTCTCATGAGCAGTGGGCAGTTAGCAGTGGAAGACGAACATTCGTGGCCAGGTTATGGTACGGCCAAGGGATGCTTTGTTGAACGGCTCACGTGGCACGGGCCGCCCTCCGTGGCGGCCCCTACAAACCCAGAATCCGGTAGGGGCCGCCCTCATAGCGCTCAACTTAAGGACGTCCTAGCGATTTTCGCAGGGAATTCGGAGTCGGAGTGCCACCGCATTGCCTTTGAAACCGAGGGTTATTGCGGGGCCTCAACCGTGGTTTTCCCTACGATTTCTGGCACTATGCCCTTAAGGTGAGCGCTATGGGGGCCGCCCTCCGTGGCGGCCCGCAAACAGCCAAGGGGTTCAACAGAACAGGTGAGCAGCTGCGCGGTCCGGACTTCTACTGCCCACCGCCCACTGCCCTCTGCATTACTGCCAACTCAACAAAGGTCCGGGTACCGGTGCCCGAGGAGCTGCCGACGGCGGTCGGCGGGGAGCGTGCGGAGGATACCGCCGCGGGCCGAGACCGACAGGTCGAGGTGGTCGGGCCGCGGGAGCAGGGTGCCGTCCGCCTCGGCGAGCACGGCGACGACCGGCCGGCCCGGGGCCCGCGGGTCCAGCCGGTTCGGGTGGTTCGCGGCCACCACCCCGACCCGCCCGTCGGTCAGCTCGATCACCGTCCCGATCGGGTAGAAGGAGATGTGAACGAGGTACTCGGCGAAGTCGCGGTCCAGCCGGCCGTGCTCGGCCATGAGCAGGGCGTCGGTCAGGGCGGAGCGGGTGTCCTGGGCGTCGCGGTGCGGGCGGGGGCAGCACATGGCGGCGTACACGTCGGCCGCCGCGAGCATCCGCCCGAGCGACGGGGCGGTCGACCCCTTCAGCCCGACCGGGTACCCGGTCCCGTCGGCCCGCTCGTGGTGGGCGGCGACTCCGGCGGCCACCGGGGCCGCGTCCGGGATGTACCGCAGGAGCAGGTCGGCCCCGTACTGCGGGTGCTGCTCGACCACCCGCCGCTCGTCCGGGCTCAGCGGGCCGGGCTTGGCCAGCACCTCCGCCGGCACCCGCATCATCCCGCAGTCCATGACCAGCGCGGCGACCACGGCCGGGAGCGGCCGCCCGGCCCACTCGTAGTCGAACGGGACGACCCGGGCGATCACCTGCGCGGCGTTCAGCGAGTGGGCGGCCAGGAACTGCGCCGGGGCCGGGGTTTCCGGCCCGCCGGGGTACGAGTGGGTCGAGAGCGGGGCCGCGTGGAGGAACCGGACCGGCCGCGTCTGCCGGGCGTCCTCCAGCAGCTCCTCGGCGAGCCCGGCGAGCGGGTTCAGGTTCACCTGCCGGTACTGGCTCATCCCCACGAGGATCGCGGCGAGCTGGTCGATCCGGTCGAAATCGGCCCGCCGCAGCGCGAGCGTCCGCTCCTGCACCGCCAGCCGTTCCTTGACGATCTCGAGCACCCCGTCGAGGCCGTCGCACAGCTTCAGCTGGGCGGTCGGCGACTCGGGGAAGATCTGGGCCAGCCGGACGGCCGAGTCCATGACCGCGACGGTCTCCCGGTGGTACGCGGCGAGCGGGTCGGCGTCATTGTCGGTCCGGGCGGACAGGCCGGCGACGACCGGGTCGGCGGCGAACGCCCGTTGCCGGGCGAGGAGGTCCTTGGCGGTGCGGAGCAGCTTGTGCGCGCGGACGGTGAGTTGCGGCGGGAGCGGGCCTTCGACCACCTCGGCCGCCCCGGTGATCTGCCGGAGGGACTGGCGGAACGTCTCGGGTCCGGAAAGCGCGTGTGGGGTGGTGGTGGGATCGGCCGGGACCGTCTCGGCCATCCGCGGCACCGATTCGAGCCGCTGGCGGAACGCCGAAATCCGGTCGAGCAGGCCCCGCGCGTCGCTCATCGCGACTTCCCCCCGTCGTGCTACCACCGGCCCGGGTGAAGGAGCCCGGACCGTCCCCCGTCCGGAGAGATCGGCCGGCGGGCGGGTCGGACTTGAGGGGATTTTCCGGCGGGAAGTCGGGCGGGTTCGGAAATCCGGGGGGATTCGCTCAAGAGCTGGCGGGTCGGGGCCGGAGGCCGCGTCACTATCGGGTGGGTCGGCAGTCCCACCCCGCTGGAGCGCCGGTAGGCTGCGGGGTGTACCCTGTTCTGTCTTATCTCGCCATTCCCCGCAGCACGTATCCGACAAAGAGCATGCACGACAGCACGACCGTGCCGCACAGGGCGAAGATCGTGACCGCCGACGGGCCCCGGGCCCGTTCCAGCGGGGCCGGCGGCTTCACCGGCCTCCGAACCGACGGGGGCGAGACGACCGGTGTGGCCGCGGTGCCCAGGTTCGCCGTCCCGACCGCCGCCTCCGTGAGATCGTCGGTCAGCTGCGTCCACGGCGAGGTTTCCGTCCCCTCGCTCCCGCCGTTCGCCGGGAGCGTCGCGTGGCCGACCGCCTGGTAGTGCGGGAGGGTCGAGTGCATCCCGGTCAGATCGCCCGAGGTGAACGAGTACGACCCCGGCTGGACCGCCGGCAGCTCGAAGCTCACCAGCTCGTCCTCGTCCAGCGCGACCGCCTGGGCGGCCATCCCGTCGAGCCGGGCCGCGAGCCCGGACGCCGACTGGAACCGCGAGTTCGGGTCTTTCGCCAGCAGCCGGGCGACGATCTCCGCCACCGCCGGGGGGACGTCCGCCCGCACCCGGTCGACCGGGACCGGGGCCTCGAACTGGTGCCGGCGGATCTTCGTCTCGGCCGTCCCGCCCGGGAACGGCGGCCGGCCGGTGAGCAGGAAGTAGAACACGCAGCCGAGCGAGTACAGGTCGGCCCGGTGGTCGGACAGGTGCGGGTTGTGGGCCTGCTCCGGGGCGACGTAGTCCGGGGTGCCGACGAGGTTCGTCCCGCCCGGGCGGTGGCCGGCGGGACCGTCTCGCGGGACCGGGGCCAGCCGGGCGATCCCGAAGTCGGCGATCTTGACCACGCACCCGGGGAGCGTCTTCGACGCCCGGGCGACGAGCAGGTTGGCCGGCTTGACGTCCCGGTGGATCATCCCCTGTTCGTGGGCATTCTGGAGCCCGACCGCCGCCTGCCGGACCAGCTCGCACGCCTCCCCGATCGGGAGCGGCCCGCGCTGCCGGACGAGTGCGTCCATCGTCGGCCCGTCCACGAACTCCAGCACCAGGTACGACCGCTCCCCGACCTCGTTCGCGTCGTAGGCGGTCACGATGTTCGGGTGGTTCAGCCGGGCCGCCGCCCGGATCTCCCGCCGGAACGTCTCCCGGGCCGCCGCCGTCCGGGTGAGGTCGGCGCTGAGCACCTTGATCGCCACCGCCCGGTTCATCGTCCGGTGCGTCGCCTTGTACACCCGCCCGACCGACCCCCGCCCGACCTGATCCTGGATCACGTACGAGCCGAGGACGAACCCGTCGGTCCGGCCGGCGAGCAGCCGCTCGGCCTGGAACCGGGTGAGGACGCCGGCGGTCATCAAAACCTGTGCAGCCTGGGAAGCGGTCGTCGTGGCCGGGGGGATGGCGGTGGTCGCCTTCGCGAGCTGCGCGGGGGTGAGCAACCCGGCCGCCTTGAGCGCGGCGAGCAAGGCCGTCCGGTCGGTCGGTGGGGTGGGCGGATTGGTCATGGCGGCATCCGGTTCCTCGCGGGGCGGATCTGACCGACCGCTCACGGCCTTCGGGCCGGGGTATAGCGTCCACCGTTCGAACTCTAGAAGACGAAACCGTAAGAATCGCAGGATTCGCACGGAACGCATTCAACCCGCCACAATACAGACGAATCGGGTCGGTTTTCTGACGTAACGAACGGGTAACATTCGGGCCCGCCTTCAGGCCTGTCCATAATTGGTTCGTCCGGCGCGAAGCGGGATTTCGGCGGACGGGGTGGTTCATCCCCTTCGGCCCCGCCCGACCGGACTCGTCCCGGTCTGTCCCCTGCGGCGCGGCCGTCTCGGCCGCGCCCCCAGGATGACCACCGGGCCGGTCGGAATTCCGTTGACAGCATCAGGCTGGAGTGATCTGATCGCGGGACGTATGAGCGCGAATCGCGCGAGGTGACGGCGGCCGGGATCGCCAAGCATGCGACGGCGCACACCTTCCGTCACAGCTTCGCGGCGCACCGGCCGGCGTCCGGGTCTGACATCCGGACGGTGCCAAAGCTGCTGGGGCACGATCGCGCGGGGCGACGCTGATCGCGCGCATGTGTTGAACCGGGGTGCGGAGCCCGGCGGATGCGGTGACGTGGGGCGCGGGGCGGGTTGACATGGGGTCCCGGATTCGCGCCAGGGGCAACGTAACACTGACAATTGGTAGCAATCCAGGTCGAGTCGGGCACAATATAACACGAACTCTTCGGCGCAATAGAATCATATATTTAGCAGAG
This sequence comes from Gemmataceae bacterium, assembly GCA_028288765.1. Taxonomy (GTDB): domain Bacteria; phylum Planctomycetota; class Planctomycetia; order Gemmatales; family Gemmataceae; genus Urbifossiella. The sequence continues at coordinate 18,476 of JAQGHQ010000427.1, forward strand.
GCGGAGCGAGACTCATGGCATTTCGCGATCCGTTCGCGGCGTACAACGCGGCGAGTAACGTTGAGGCGCACCTGATATGCGGAGCGCTCATCGAGGCGGGGGTCGAGGCCATGGTGGTCGAGGACGTGTCGCAAGTCGGGGTGTGGCTCGGCGGTCTGGTGTCGGAGATCCACAAGCCGCAGGTGTGGATCGAGCGGACCGACATCGCCCGGGCCAAGCCGGTGCTCGACGAGTACGAACGCCGGGCGGCCGGGCGGCGGGTAGCGGATCAGAGGGACACCGGGGCGGGCGAGCCAGTCGAGGTCACCTGCGAGGAGTGCGGCAAGAGGGCCGTCTTCCCCGCCGGGCAGAAGGGTTCCGTGCAGAGCTGTCCGCACTGCCGGGCCTACGTCGACGTCGGCGACGAGGTGGGGTTTGAGGGGTGGGAGGAAGCTCCGGGCGAGGGGCAACAAGAGGCCTGAACCAAGGCGATCGCCGAGAACATCCAAATGCCCCCGATTCCGTACGCACTCGGCTACACAACATCTGCCAACGGGAAAGTCCCGAAACATGTCCTCTGCGAACTATGCGGGCTGGACTATGTCGACATCCTGACCGTCCGCTCGGAGGGCTATGGGAGCAGCGCCTGACGGGCCAGTTTGTGGGCCGTCGCCGGGCATGCCCCGTTCCCCGAGGCGCGGATCTTCATCCGAAACACTTGCACGACCCGGATCTTACCCGCGCCGCCGCGGCCGCTTCTTCACCATCTTGTTGCTCGTCGCGATTCGCGGGCCCAGACCCAATCACGCCACAAAGTGTTTCGCCACCGGGAACTCGAGAACACGTTTGATTCGCTCGCCGGGGTCGTCGATCACCCGGTCCGCCGTGTGCGTACCGGAACAGCTGGCCGACCCGAAGCTGGTGTGGACACCGGCGCGACCGGTTGTGGTAACATGATCGTCGTCCCAGCGCCGAGCCGGAACTCTCTCCCGTTGCCGTTCCTCGTCGGAGGGCCAGCGTGTCATGCGAGTCGTCCTGGTAGTCGCGGAGGGGGTTCACCGGGGTCGGGAAATCGTCGCCGCCGGCCCCCGTTTCATCGTGGGCCGGGACCCGGACTGCCAGCTGCGGGCGAAGAGCGCGGCGGTGAGCAAGCACCACTTCGACCTCACCTTCGAGAGCGACGGGGTGTGGGTCACCGACCTGAGAAGCACCAACGGGACCACCGTCAACGGGATGGTGCTCGGGGAAGAATCCGTTGAACTGTTCGACGGCGACCGGCTGCAGGCCGGGCCGCTGTCCTTCGTCGTCCGGATCGCGCCCGCGGCCGGGACGGGAGCCGGGCCGACGGTGATTGTGTCCGACGAAAACACCTTCCTCTCTGCTCCCCCTGCACCCATCCCGGGGGGCCCTCAAGACTCCAATCCGTCGACCGCCGGCGCGGACGGAGACGTCGAGCGGACGGCCGAGTGGACCGCCCCGGAGGAATGGTCTGTGAATGCGGCGGACCCGGGCTCCGGTCCTGATGTGCGGAGCCCGGATAAAGAATTGCCCCCCCAGTCCGGTCGGTTGGGGCGGGGTCGACTCCCACCGGCCGGGCCTCGGACTGCGAGACTGCCCCGGAAACCACCCGGGAACCTGGAAGGGACCGCGAAGGCGGCGGACGACCTGCTACGCCGGTTGCAGCGGGGGAAGAAGCCGTTCCCCCCGCCACCCGGATCGGGGGGCGGTTGAAACGGACGGCCGGCCTCGCAGAGGATTCTCCGACTCCCTCTCGGACGTGGGGGCGAGCTTCCACCTTGCCCGCAAGGAGAGAAAGGTTCAAAGGCAGGACACGATGCAGTCACCCGGCCGGGGCGGGCTCGCCGGGCAGGCGGAACAGATCGGCGACCGGGCAGGCGAACCCGGGCAGAATGCCCTCGGCGGTGAGCGTGTCAGAGACCCGAAAGAGGGTGATGGTGCCGGCCGGCCGGTAGGCGCGAATGACGCGGTTAGCCGGATAGATCTCCCACACAGTATTCACCCCGGCGGCGAGCCATTCCTCGATCTTGTCCTCCACATCCTCGGCGTTATCGTTCGGGGAGATGACCTCGGCTACCAAATCGGGCACAATCTCGATGAACCCCTCCGATTCGTACTCCGCCGGTGTCATCCGGGACAGGCTCACGAACGCGGTATCTGGTTTCCGAACCCGGCCGGGAGCGTCCGCGAAACAGCGGAACCCGGTTTCGGGTGGAAACACCCACCCCGGAGTGTGCGTTCGCGAGTAGTTTTCGAGACGGTGGTAAACCTGTCCCCCGACTCGACTCGAACGGGCGCTCACGTTCAATTCCCTCAACTCACCGTCCACCAGCTCGAACCCCTTGCCCCCGTCGGGCATGCGGAGCAGGTCGTCCGGAGTCATGGTGGGCGGGTTTGCGGCAATATTCATGGCTATCTCCTCCTGATCTCACCCCACCGGCACCGCGACCGGCCAGCGGCAGAGGTTCCCGCCCTCGCCGGCCGAGTAGAGCACCCCGCCGTCCGGGCCGAACGCCGCCGCCCGCACCGCCTTCCCGTGTCCGGTCCAGCACGCCAGTTCCGTTCCGTCCTCCACCAGCCAGACCCGGACCGTCCCGTCCGCCCCGCCGCTCGCCAGCAGCCGGCCGTCCGGGGAGAACGCCACGCACACCACCGGCCCGTCGTGCCCGTCGAACCGCGCGAACGACGCGGTCTTCTGCCGCACCGCCAGGAACCGGCCCGCCACCGCCACCCGCTTCCCGCTGAACGCCAGCCCGGTGATCGGGCCGACCGTCCCGTTCAGCGCGCCCTTCTCCGCCCCGGTCGCCAGGTCCCACTGGCGGACCATCCCGTCCAGCCCGGCCGACAGGAGCGAGTCCGCCGTCCGGGCGAACGCCACCCCGGTCACCGCCCCGGTGTGCCCCTTCAGCCGGAGCGGCTTCGGCCCGCCCGGCTCGAACGACCACACCCACACCGTCTGGTCCGCGTTCCCGGCCGCCACCCGCTTCCCGTCCGGGGAGACGGCCACGCACCGGTAGTTGTCGCCCGCCCCCTTCAGCCGGCCGTGCTCCGTCCCGCTCGCCACGTCCCAGATCTGCACCCGCATTTCCGGCACGGTCAGCCGGGTCGCGCACGTCGCCGCCCACTTCCCGTTCGGGGACAGGGTCAGGTTCTCCACCGCCCCGATGTCCCCCCCGAACACCCGGGCCTCCTTCAGCTTCACCGCGTTCCACACCTTGATCGACCCGTCCAGCCCGCCGGTCAGGACCCACTTCCCGTCGGGGGTGACGGCGAGCCCGTGGGCGGCCCCGTCGTGGGCCTTCACCGGGCCGATCCCGAGCGGGGCGTGGACGGCCGACGACTGCCCGTTCGACGTGGGCGACGAAGCGGCGGGGGCGGCCGCCGGCCCGGCCGCGGGCGGGAGCGTGGCGCCGCGGATGACCCGGTCGACGGCCTCGATCAGCTCGGCCGGGGTCTGCACCCGCTCGATCGGGCTGCGGGCCATCATCCGCCGGACCAGGGCGTCGAGCCCGGGGCCCACCTCCGCCCGCTTCGCGGCCGCCGACGGGGGCGGCTCGGTCATCTGGCGGCGGAGCTTCTGGACGACCGACGCCCCGGGGAACGGGATCTCGGCGGTGAGCAGGTAGTAGAGGGACGCCCCGAGGCTGTAGATGTCGGCCCGGATGTCGGCCCGGCGGGAGTCCTCGGCCTGTTCCGGGGCGACGTAGTCCGGGGTGCCGAGGAACACCCCGTCGCGGGTCAGATCGCCGACCTCGGCCTCCTCGGTGACCACCCGGGCGAGCCCCATGTCCAGGATCTTCACCCGCGGGAGCTTCCCGGTCCGCCCCTTCTCCGGGTCGAGCGGGGACGGGGTGACGATCAGGTTCGCCGGCTTGATGTCGCGGTGGACCAGCCCCATCTCGTAGGCGTGCTGGAGCCCGTGGGCCGCCTGCTGGATGTAGTAACAGGCGTCGGCCACCGGGAGCGCACCGGTCAACTTCACCAGCCGGGACAGGTCGATCCCCGGGACGTACTCCATCGCCAGGAACGGGTACGGGCCGTCGAGGTCGGTCTGGAACACCTGGACGATGTTCGGGTGACTGACCCGGGCGGCGGCCTTCACCTCCTGCTTGAACCGCTTCAGGGCTTCCGGGTTCCCGAGCCGGGACGGGGTGATCACCTTCAGGGCGACGATCCGGTCGAGCCCCAGCTGCCGGGCCTTGTAGATCACCCCCATCCCGCCGCGGTTGATCTCCTCGATGATCTCGAACCCGGCCAGCACCCGCCCGGCGGCCAGGACGGCGGCGGCGTCCGCCTCCGCGGTGGCGTTGACGGTGGCCGCCCCGTGGGGGGGGGCGACTCGGGTCTGGGCCCCGATGTCGCTGTGGGGGGAGCAAACGGGGCAGACCTCCCGCAGGTCCTCCGGGAGCGGGCCGTCACCCGTGTACACCCAGGTGTGGCCGCACGGACATCGCAGGCGGGGGGGGGGCATGGACGGTATCCGACCGAGCGAGGCATACGCCGGGGTGGGACAACAGATGGAAGAACCATCCGCGCAAACAATCCCGGGTGTCTCCCCGTCTTACACCCCACAAGGATACACCACCGGCGCGATTTCCGCACCGTCAGTTCGCCCGTTGGGGCGGGAGAGTCTTCGAAACATCCGCCCCGGGACGGTGAGCTGCTACCCACGATCGCCAGACTCCGAACCGCCCTCCCCGGGTACGCGAACCGGTCGGTAGCGTCCGGCCTGATGAGGGTTACAATCCCAATACACATCCACCCGGTCCGCCGGCGTGGTTCGGACTGTCTGCCCACCGGGCCGGCGGGCACAAGTCCGCGAGGCCGTCCATGTCTGTGTCCGTCATCTGCCGCGGCTGTGGCAGCCGGGTTCGGCTCCCGGACGGGATCAATCCGCACAAAGCGCGGTGTTCGAAGTGCCGGACGGGGCTCGACCCGGACGCCCCGATAACCCCCGACGCATTCCCGTCGGTCCCCGAGGAAGGCCGACCGGGCGCGGGAGCGAACGGCCGACACCCCGGGGCACCCGCCCGGCTGGCCGCCGGGCCGCCCCCGCCGGGGGAAGTGCTGTCGCTCGACGACGACGGTCCGGAACTGATCGGCGACGAGTTGAAACCCGATTCCGCGCCAAATCCTGCCCACCCGGCAACTCCGGAAAAGACCCTGAATCCGCGCCCGAAGCCCGCCCGCCCACCCGGGGTATCCCACCAGCTCCCCCCGCCGCCGTTCCGGTTCGCCGTTCAGGTCGTCGCCGACTCACGGAATCAGCTGGGGGGGATGCTCGCCGCGGTCCTCACCCCGCACGGGCTGTTCCTGGAGGCGGTTCCGAACAAGCCGCTCGTGTCGGCCCCGGTGGGGACGACGGCCGTGGCCGCCGGGCCGATCGTCGTCCTGACCCTCCCCGGCCGGGTGGTGACCCTCCGGTTCCGCGGGGTCGGGGTGCCGGACCAGCTCGCCGCCGACACGGCCGGGTTTCTTGCCGGCGGGCGGCCGGTCCCGCTCCCGGTCGATTACCGCCGCCCGTGGTGGCTGCTCGGGGTCGGGGCCGCGCTGGCCCTCGGCCTGGCCGCCGGGCCGGTCGTCCTCGCCGAGGTCGCCGACCTGGGGCTCGGGGCGGGGGTCCTGTTCGGGGCGGTGTTCGCCGTGCTCGCGATGGCCGCGAACGCCGGGATCGCCCTCCTCCCCAGGCTGGGGGTGGCCGCGAAGGTCGGGCTGATGGCCGGGATGGGCGTCGCGGTCCTGGCCGTTTTCCTGTTCGGGGCGACGGCGTACCTGGCCGGGCGGGGGCAGCAGGCCGAACAGGCGGGGGAGACCACCCCGCCCCCGGAGCCGCGGCCGGACCCGCCGGCGGGTCCCGGCCCCCCCTCCCCGCCGCCGGCGGAGCCCCGGAGGCCGTCGTCGCACGTCGACATCGCCTATCGCGACGGCAAGACCCGGCTCGACGACGGCCCGGCGGACGTGACCGCGCTGGCCGTGTCCCCGACCGACGGGGCGGTGGTGATCGGGTACGCGGACGGGTCGACGCGGATCTGGCCGCTCGACCAGCCGGCCTTCGAGCCCCCGCGGGTCGGCCCGCGGGCGACCAGCGCGGTCCGGCGGATCGAGTTCGACGCCGGCGGCCGGTTCGCGTTCATGACCTGCGACACCGGGCTGGTCGTGGGGTCGCCGGACGCCCCGCGGCGGCCCCCGCTCGTGATCCCGGGGGAACTGGCGACGGTCTTCACCGACGGGAGGGGAACCCGGTTCGCGGCCCTCCGGGCGGGAAGGGTGCAGGTCCGGTACGTCCCGTACGAACTGGTGGAGCACCCACCGGCGGCGCGGGCGGCGAAAGGATTCGTGCTCACCGTCCCGAGGGACGAGACGACCCCGGCCGGCCAGCGGGAGTTCACGCCGCTCGGGAGCAAGACGACGTTCCTGGCGTGGCACCCGACCGGCCGGCTGTTGGGCGGCGGGCCGGACGGGAGCGTCGTGACACTGCCGACCCCCGGGCTATCGGCGGTGGCGAGCAGGGAGCACAAGGCCGCGGTCCGGGCCTGGGCGGTATCCCCGTGGGGGGACTTCGCCACCGGGGACGACGACGGGTACGTCGGGTACTGGCCGAACAAAGCGGTGGCCCCGACGAAGTTCCGGACCGGGGAGGTGGCGGTCCGGCATCTCGCGTATAGCCCGTGCGGCGGGGAGCTGGCGGTGGCGGACGCGGTCGGGGCGCTGGCGGTGTGGCACCCGGCGTCCGGGACGCGGGTGTTCGAGGTGAAGCGGCGGGCGGCGGTCGAGGCGGTCGCCTACGGTCCGCACGACGATCTGCTCATGGTGGCCGACGGGAAAGGGGTCGAGGTGTGGTGGATCCCGGAACGGGCCGCGCAGGGTGGGAACCGGTGACCTGTTCCCGGAGTTGACACCCCAGGTTGCTATTCTCGGCGGCCCCGTTGGGAAACCCATGCCGGGGTGGTATTCGGCCCGGCATCCTCTATTTTCCGGCGTCGTCGAGGAAGCCCTTGAGCGCGGCGAATCCGGTCTGCGGGTCGCCGGGGGTGTCGAGCATCGCCCACTCGCCGGCCCCGCCGACGCGGACGCCGTCGCCCGTCGCCTTCTTCGCGAAATAGGCCCGTACCTTCTCCCCGGTGTCGGCGTCCGAGCACCGGACGAACACCCGCAACCGGGGCGGGTCAAACGTCAGGCCGGCGACCGCCGCCTGTCCCTTGTTCAGGACAGCCAGCCAGTCTTTCTTCCCGCCCGCGAGCTCCAGGAGCACCTCGACCGGCTTCTTCTCCGCCCACCGGGCGCTGTCGGCCGCGGCCCACACCGCCGCGTCCGCCGGGAGCTTCTCGCCGAGCATCTCCCGCAGCCCGGCCGCCAGCTGGGTCTTGCCGCCGTTCTCGGCCGGGTCGAGGTCCTTCTCCGTCCACCCGAACACCCACGCCGTCTCCGACGCCCGGGTCAGCCACCACTGGAGGCCGGCGAGTTCCACCTTGTACCGGGTCTTCCCGCCCTGCGAAACCCGATGGGCCTTGAGCTGATCAAGGAACCTGTCTTCGTCGGCGAGTGGGTGCCGCAGGACGAGCGCGACGGAGAGCCGAAACTCCCGCAGGTCGGCGTCGGGGATGAGAGCGCCGGCGACGATGTGGTCGACCTGCGGGAGCGTGATGCCGAGACGATCGAGGGTGGCGAGGACGGACGCCGGGACGCCGGCTTTTATCAGGAGCTCGCGGGGGTCCTGGTTGGTCCGGGCGGCGTAAGCCAACACCGGCCCGGGCTGTACGGCGACGACGATGTTCGAGCCGGGCGGAAGATACCCGAGCCCGCGCAGCTCGGTCGGTGGTGTAGCGGTCGCCGACGGTCCCGGCTCGGGCTCGGGCGCCGGGTGCCGGAACCCGCCGCGGACGTACACTACGGCGAGCCCGATTCCGATGCCGACGAGCCCCATTGCCAGCCCGATCCCGACCGCCCGCGCGACGGACCGCCGGGCTCTCTGGGAGCGCCGGGTGCTGAGTGACGGGTGCTGGGTGTCGGGTGGTTGGGCCGCCGGTCCGGCCGGCTCCTGCTCTTCGACCCGCCCGCGGACCGGGAACGAGTCTCCACATCGGGGACAGGTGGCCCGGCCGGTTGGTGGGAGTTCGGGGAGGGTGAACCCGGTGTTGCAGTACGGACAGGAAACCCGAACACTCATCGCGGCCTCGGCATCCTGGGACCGCGGCCGTCCCGGCCGCTCTTTGTCACCTTAGCAAAGATGCGGCCCGAACGCCCACGCCTCGGAAGGATGCCAGCTCTTCAAAGCCAGATGTAGGGTGGGCACCGCCCACCGTGGAGGTTCCACGGTGGGCGGTGCCCACCCTACATGAG
>JAQGHQ010000430.1 GCA_028288765.1 Gemmataceae bacterium
CCATGCCCACCCCGAGCAAGGAGTACGCGGACGAGGTCCTGATCCGCTCCCTGGCCCGCGGGGACACCATCCCCGACGCCGCCCGGGTCGCCAACGTCAGCGAGCGGACCGTCTTCCGCCGGCTCAACAACCCCGCCTTCCGGGACCGGCTGAGCGCGACCCAGGCGGCCGCCCTGTCCCCGGCCTATGGGATGCTCACCACCGGGCTCAACGACGCCTGCTTCAAGCTGAACCACCTGGTCCGGAACCCGAACCCGCACGTCGCCTTCAAGGCGGCCAAGGCGGTGGTCGACCTGACCATCAAGATGCGCGAGCAGGTCGAGCTCGAGGACCGGGTGTCCGGGCTCGAGCGGATCGCGAAGCACAAAGCCAAGTTCGGGCAGTATCCGCCACCCCCGGAGGACGACCCGGACGAGGACGAACCGGGTGACGGCCCCGACCCGGCCGGACCGGGCGGGGGTTGGTCGGGCGGGCCGGGAACCCGAGGTCCCGGGGCGGGGATGCCGATCCCCACCCCGCCCGCATCCTCCCGCCCGCCCAGCTCCGGGCCGTCGGTGTACCTACCCGGAGGTACGGGCGTGTCCGACCCGGTCCCGCCGGCCTTCGCCCGAACGCCGGACGAACCCATCCGCGCATCCGCAGCCCCGCCAGACCGGCCGGAGGTGCCGGCGCATCCGGCCGGGCGGGAAGAGGAGCCGCCAGCTGGTCCGCGAGCGGAAAATCGGCCCGGGGACTGCCAAACACTGACAAAATCTGACACGGGGCACCGGTCGGCCCGGCCGCAGACCGAAAACGCGCACCTCCGGAACTGCGCCCCGACAACCTCACCCCACGAACTGTTCGAGGAACTTTCGGCTCTGCCGCAGGGCCCGCTTGCGGTCGTCGAGCGAGCCCTCGTAGGCCCGGTCCTCGACCTCGATGCACACCGGCCCCGTGTACCCGACGTCCGTCAGGGCCGCGAAGAACTCGCCCCACTTCACGTCGCCCAGCCCCGGCAGTTTCGGCTTGTGCCAGCCGAGCCCGAGCACCCCCACCTCGTACAGCCGGTCGTGGTCGATCCGCTCGTCCTTCGCGTGGACGTGGACGATCCGCGGGCCGAACTCCCGGACCGCCCGCCCGCAGTCGATGAACTGCCAGACCAGGTGCGACGGGTCGAAGTTCAGGCCCAGCGTGTGCCCCTGGAACAGGCCGAACAGCTCCCGCCACAGCGCCGGGCTGGTCGGCAGGTTCTTCCCGCCCGGCCATTCGTCCTCGCCGAAGAGCATCGGGCAGTGCTCGATCCCGAGCTTGACCCCGGCCGCCTCCGCCTCGGCGACGAGCCCCGGCCACACTTCCCGGACCTGGCCCAGGCTCGCTCCCACCCCCTTGCACGGGTCGCGGCCGATGAACGTGTTCACCACCCGGACCCCAACCCGCGGGGCCGCCCGGATCACCTTCTTCAGGTGCTCGGCCACCACCGCCCGGTGGTCCGGGTTCGGGTCGAGCGGGTTCGGGTAGTACCCCAGCCCGGAGATCGCCACCCCGTGAATCCGGACCAGGTCGCGGAGGTGGGCGGCGGTCTCGTCGGTGAAGTTCGTCACGTCCAGGTGCGCGACCCCGGCGTACCGGCGGTCGGCCCGGCCCGGCGGCCAGCACATGAGCTCCACGCACGGGAACCCCTCGTCGGCGGCGAACGCCAGCACCTCTTCGAGCGACAGGTCGTGAAGGATCGCGCTCACAAAGCCGATCTGCATGATGTCTCCGGACCGGTGGACGGTCGGTAGTGGTCAGGGTGCTCTGCCGAAAGTCCGCCCAGGGCGTTGCCCTGGGCTATGCTGTCCCACCCCGTCGGGGTGAAGACCGAGGCCAACCGCCGGGTCCGGACCAAGGATCCTCGACCAAGCAGGACCAGTCGTCGGTAGTTTATGGCATACCGGGGAACGCGAACGGATCTGGTAGACAACCATTCGTCGATTGGTAATTCAACGACGCCGGGCTTCGTCTACTGACCACGGGCACCCACCGCTGTTCCCGGTGGCTCCGCGGAACGGCCTCGCACACCACCACCTCCCGGTGCCCCCGCGAATGTGGGGTAGAGCCCGTCGCCGCCCGTCCCGTCGATGGCGCTGTAAACCGCGGAAGGCCGGCACTGGTCGAAGTGGAGCCGGTTCGGGGTCGCGACGTGGACGGGGCCGATGAACCCGGGCCCGGCGTCGGCAACCCCCGCATTCTCATTCATTTCTCCCGCGAGTTTCCTGGACTCTGCCGCCGGCACGGTCGATACTCTCGGAAGATACCCGACGGCCCGCGCCTCAGCAGTAAGACGAGGGGAGGACGGCGGGCGAGCAAAAACCGGCGAACCGGCCTGGGGGCGCGAGCCCCGAAGAAAACAGGGGGGACCGATGCGGGAACTCCGACGGCTGGCGTGGGCGGCGGTGGTCGCGGCGGCGACGGCGGGGCCGGGGGCCGCGCAGGTCAGCTCGTCCCCCGGCGGGGGGGTCGGGGTCACGACCGGGAGCGCGGCGACCAGCGGCGGGTTCGGCACCGGCCTCGGTGGCGCCGGGGCCGGGGGGGCCGGGGGCGGGGGCAATAACGGCCTCGGCGGCGCCGGCAACGGCCTCAGTGGCAGTTCCCTCCAGGGTACGTCGCTGCCCACAATGCAGTCGGCCCCGAACCTCGCCCTCTCGTCCACAACCACGACCACCTCGCTCAGCCCGTCCAACGGCCTCGGCCGGTGGTACGCCAACCCGTACTTCCTGGGCATCTATTCCAACTCCATCAACACCAACGCCCAGCCCGGCGGGTTCGGCGTGACCCTGTACCAGACCGGCGGCGGGCTCGGCGGCGGGCAGATCGGGTTTTCCGGGACCTCCACCGGGTTCGGCCGGGGGGGGGGAGCAGGGATCCCCTCGGGCGTGACCGCCACCGTCACCGACGTGGGCGGGGTGATGATCCCGCTCCCCCGTCAGATCGCCTACGCGGCGCGGGTGCGGTTCGCCGTCGAGCCGGCCGCCCCGGCCCAGATCCTGACCGACCTCCGCGGGGTCATCGCCCGGGCCCCGATGCTGGCCAATCCCGCCGGGGTCCAGGTCCAGATGGACGGGACCGCGGTCGTGCTCCGCGGGTCGGTCCGCGACGAGGACGAAGCCCGGCTGGTCGAGGGGCTCGTCCGGCTCACCCCCGGCGTCGGGGTTATCAGGAACGAACTGGCCTTCCCGCGCCCGTGAGGAGCCGGGCCCGCCGGCGGGCCGCCCCGGAGGGGACGGCCCCACGAACCCGGGTCACTCGCCCTTCCCCTCAGCTCAGCGGGGCGGGTTCGGCTCCCCCCGGCCGCCGGGGCCGTCCTTCGAGGCGATGAACACCCGCTGCTTCGGCAACTCCTTCACGACCGCGTCGGTCGTCTCGAAGTTGTCGCGCAGCAGGTAGTCCGGGTTCGAGGCCAGCCAGACCGACAGGTCGATCGCCTCGTAGTGCCCGTTGTTGAACGCGATCAGCAGCCTGGCCGTCTCTTCCCCCTTGTTCTCGACCGAGTGCCCGTACCCGGTCGGGATGTACCCGACGTCTCCCTTGGTCAGCGTCTCGATCCGGTGCCGCCCGTGCGACCCGAACATCGTCACGTCGACCTTCCCCCGGATGATGTACTGCCACTCGTCGGCATTCGGGTGCCAGTGCAGTTCCCGTAGCCCGCCCGGTTCCAGCTCCAGGATCACCCCGGTGATCGTCTTGGAGATCGGGAACCGGTTCTGCCCGACCCGCCATTCCCGCCCGCCTTTGTGGGTCGAGTTCGGCTCCTGGGCGATCATCCGGAACTTGTGCGTGTCGGGGGAGGTCCGCAGCTTCCCCTGGTGGAGTGAGGCCGGCTCCTCCGGCGGGACCTTCCCGCGGGCGAAGTAGACCTCCTCCTTCGGGAACTTCGCGAAAACCGCCTCGGGCAGCCCGAGGTTCTTCACCAACAGCGACTTCGGCGTGTGCCCGATCCAGTCGGTGACGCTGAACGTGCCGAACTCCGAGAAGTACCCGTTGTCGAACACCAGGACAAAGTGGCACAGCTTGTCCCCGAGGGCCTGGATCGAGTGCCCGTGGCCGCGGGGGAAGTACCAGATGTCGCCGGGCTCGAAGTCGTTTGTCTCGGAGTCCCCGCCCGGGGCGATCACGGTCGTTCGGCACCGGCCCTCGATCACGTACGCCCACTCGGCGGCGGTGGCGTGCCAGTGGAGCTCCCGCATCCCGCCCGGCTCCAGCCGCATCGACACGCCCGCGAGCCCCTTCGAGATCGGCAGTTGTTTGACCGTGGCCTCGCGGGCCGAGTTCCCGCCGATCACCTTCCCCTCGGACTCTTCCAGGGCGAACCGGAAGGTCGGCAGGTCTTCGCCGTCGAGCAGCGGGTCGGGCTTGTTGACGGCCCCGATGTCGGCCCGGGCAGCAGTCGGGATCGCGGCCAATCCCGCCGCGGTGGCGGCCGCCCCCAGGAACCCGCGGCGTGTTGTGTCAGACATGGTGAGGTATCTCCGTAGGTGACCCCGGTCCGCCGACCGGGAGAACGGGCGATCCCCTTGCGTCGCAATCCGGCAATTAAGAATACCGGTCGCAAACGGCATACCTAACTCGCGACCCGGGTTACGGGACCGGCGGGGTCGAACCGAAGTGGTTCTTCGCCTCCTCATTATAATCACCCATCATCCAGTTTATCACCCCGTCCGGGAGCCACCGGCTGAGCTTCACCATGAGGTGGAGGCGCCAGGGGAAGTTGTACACCTTCCGCCCCGCCTTCACCGCCCGGACGATCCGCCGGGCCGCGGCGGCGGCGGTCATCAGTCCGGGCATGTGGAACGTGTTCGTCGCGGTCATGGGGGTTTCGACGAACCCCGGGCAGACGGTCGTCACCCGGACCCCGGTCCCGCGGAGGTGGATGCGGAGGCCGTCGAGGTAGACGTTCACCGCCGCCTTGCTCGCGCAGTACGCCGCCTCGCCCGGGAGCCCGCGGTACCCGGCGAGGCTCGACACGGCGACGAGATGGCCGGCCTTCCGGGCGAGCATCTCGGGCATCACCGCGGCGAACGCGTACACCACCCCGAGCGTGTTCACCCGGAACATGTCCTCCACGTCGGCGACGTTCACCGGGTCGAGGAAGGTCGGCTTTCCGACCCCGGCGTTGGCGACCATGAGGTCGACCGGGCCGAGCGCGGCGCGGAGCGCGGCGACGCCCATCTCCAGCTGCCCGCGGTCCGACACGTCGGCGACCGCCACCGCGGCCGCCCCGCCGGCCGCCGTGATCTCCGCGGCCAGGGCGCGGAGCGGGCCCTCGCGGCGGGCCAACAGCCCGACCTTGCACCCGTCCGCGGCGAGCTGTTTCGCCAGCTCCCACCCGATCCCGCTCGACGCCCCGGTGACCACCGCGACCTTCCCGGCGAGTGACTGCGGCATCCGAAACCCCCGTGCGCGGCGGACCAGGAACGAAAGAAGCCCGGCCAATCGGCCGGGCTCATCTTCGGACTTCTCGGGCGGCGCGGTCAGGGGCCGGCGGTCACGGCCCGATCGCCTCGGGGCCCCGCTCCCCGGTCCGGATGCGGACGCAGTCTTCGAGCGACAGGACGAAGATCTTCCCGTCCCCGACGGCCCCGGTGTCTGCGGTCCGGGCGGCGTGGACGATGGCCTCGACCGCGGCCTCTACGAACGCCTCGTTCACCGCGATCTCCAGTTTCAGCTTCGGGATCAGCCGGATGGTCATTTCCGACCCGCGGTACACCTCCGTGTACCCCCGCTGCCGGCCGCACCCGCGGACGTCGGTCACGGTCATCAGGTACACGTCACGCTCGGCCAGGGCCCGCTGCACGTCTTCCAGCTTTTCGGGGCGGATGATGGCGACGATCAGTTTCATTGTGATGCGGTTGTGGGGTGGTGAGGTTTTGGGGTTGTGCGGTAGTGAGGGAGTAGGGGTGTGGGGCGGCAAGGGAGTGGGGGGGTGAAGGACCGGCTGTTCGCCGCCTCACCACCCCGCCACCTGACCACCCCACAACGCCGCCGGTCACGATTCCACGTGCGTCTTCACCGGGGTGTCGAGGGCGCTCGTGAGGAGCTGCTGGAGTTCGTTCCGGAGGACGACCGGGTCGCCCCCCCGGAACCGGAACTTGGTCCCGGTGACCGTGGTGAAGTACGGGTAGACCGCCTTGAACGCCGGGCTCGGCGGCAGTTCCCCGGGCTTGCACAGCCCCGACCACACCTTCGCCAGCTCCTTCGGGTCGACCCCCTCGACGACGACCGTGAACCGCTTGGACAGCGGCCCGTTCGGCGGGATGGCCGCGGACTTCGGCTCGAGCGACGTGTCCCCGGGGATCTCCTCGATGGAGGCCCCGCCGTAGTCGAACCCGACCTCCCCGTGCTGGGTCAGGTCCAGCCCCTCCGTCTCCTCCTTCGGGTCGACGGTGAACCCGATCGTCTTGTCGATGAGCAGCACCAGCACGGCGGTGACCACGAACGCGTACACGGCCGACGTCAGGGCGGCGATCACCTGCCACTTGATCTGGGCGGCGTAGTCGATCGCGTCCTTCGTTTCGGTCAGCTTCCCGCCGAACTTGTCGGGCGTCATCTCCGCCCCGTATGCCCAGAGCGGCAGGCTGACGAACACCCCGGTCAGCACGGCCCCGATGAACCCGCCGACGCCGTGGACCCCGAACGCATCAAGGGAGTCATCGTACCCGAGCAGCGGCTTGATCAGGACCGCCCCGTAACAGGCGATCCCGGCGACGATCCCGATCACCAGGGCCCCGCCCGGGGGGACGAACCCGCTCGCCGGGGTGATCGCGACCAGCCCGGCGACGACCCCGGACGCGAACCCGAGGGCGGTGGGCTTGCCCTTCAGGACCCACTCGGTCAGGAGCCAGGCCAGTCCGGCCGCCGCGGCCGCGATCTGGGTGACGGTGAATGCCGAGATCGCCTGGGCGTTCGAGTACAGGGCCGACCCGCCGTTGAACCCGAACCAGCCGAACCAGAGCAGCCCGGCCCCGATCAGGGTCAGCACCATGCTGTTGGGGTGGAACGTGTGTTTCCCGTACCCGATCCGCTTGCGGAGCAAGAGCACCGCCGCCAGCCCGCTGAACCCGGCGGCGATGTGGACCACCGTGCCGCCGGCGAAGTCGATCGCCCCGTTCGCCCCGAGGATGCCGGACGCCGGGAAGAGTGCGTCATCAGGCTTGGCCTTCACCCAATCGAACGCCCACACCCAGTGGGCGATCGGGTCGTACACCACGGTGGTCCAGATGAGGGCGAACAGGCAGTACGCACCGAACTTCACCCGCTCGGCGAACGCCCCGCTGACGAGTGCGACTGTGATGATGGCGAACATCCCTTGAAACATCACGTGCAGGTAGAGAGGAATGTTCGTGTTCGGGAAGGTCTTGAACCGGCTCTTCGGGTTCTTGGCCGCCGCATCATCTGCCTCCTTCTTCTGCTCGTCCGTGGCGGTTTTCGGGTCGATCCCCTTTGCCTTCAGCTCCTCGTCCTGGGTGCTGCCGACGGCAGCATCGGTGCTGAGGCACACCAGCTCTTTGCTGAACCCGATGACGCTCGCCTCGATCGGCTTGCCTTCGGCGTCGCTGCTGACCGAGATCTTTTTGGCCGGCTCCCCGAACGAAAGGGCGTACCCGAAGACCACCCACTGCACTCCCACGATACCGAGGGCGACCATGGTGTGCATCATGGTCCCAAGGACGTTCTTCCGCCGGGCCATGCCGCCGTAGAACAGGGCCAGCCCCGGCATCATGAGCATGACGAAGGCGCTGGCCGTCAGGAGCCAGGCGATGTCCGCGTACTTGTGGGTGCCCGTCAGCGCGCCGCCGTTGATGTCCAAGACAACTTTGTCCACGTCGGCCTTCATGGCCGGCGTCTTGGCCGGGTCCGGTGGAGGTGGATCGTCGGCCCGGGCCGATGTGCCCAGGGAGAGGGCGAGCACGACCGCCATGAGGGCGGACAGGGTGAGGCGCAGCACGGTCAGCTCCTTGGAGTAGGGAAGGATATTGGCCGCAGCCAACGCAACACCAGTGCCGGGAAACTGGATAAAGTGCAGTGAATTTAAGTGCTTGAAGAACAGGCATTAACGTCGAGAGACTGAACAGGACATCCGAGTGGCCTTTCCACTGCTGCTGGAAAAACTTGCTGTATTGCTAGTTATCTGAGCACACATGGCTCATTAGTGAGGAAAGAGCACCTACCCCTCGGGAGCGGATTTGTTCAGATTGCGCTGGGAGTGAACATATCAGGATTCTCAGGCCCTATTCGTGGGCAGGTCGAGGGCTGCAAAAGCCCCGGAAATTGCACCGCAGCTGGTAGCAGGAGATTCCCGAGGCAAAAGTTGGACGACGTGGACCGATAATGCCGGCGACGCCGGGTCGGGGAGGCTAAAAATGATGCCCAGACTGCCATGCTTCCCGGCATTGGCACCGAAGATGTATGGTAATTATTCGATCGAGTGCGTATGGGCTTGACTCAGACGCGCTGTGACCCAAGCCGGTAGGCGATGGCATCCGCACCAGCGGTTCCGCCCACCTTCACTCCCGCCGACCGGCTCCCGCGAAGGATACGTGGCCCCTGGTTCCACCCGGGGGGATCACGGTCGATCGCCGGATCGCCGAGGCCTGGCCGGCCTTTGTCCTCTCTCCTACCGTCGGCCGCACCTCCCCGACCCGCCTGTTCCTCTTGATGTTGCGAACATCCCATTTTCCAAGCTGCGCCTGCGGCCCCGTCCGCGGTGCGCAGCTCGGCCCGCCGGTCTCGTCGCCCCACGGTCACGTGGGACCGCCGGCATAGGAGAGCGAAACATGACCCCGTGCGATCTGGTCCTGGCCGCCGTACTGATTACAGCCCCACCCGGTACCCCGGAGCTACCCCCGTCGCCCGACCGGTGGGCGGGGCTCCAGGGGGCCCTTCACAAGACGGCGATCGAGTGGGAGATTCTGGACGAGCGGGAGACGCGCTACGTGCTGGCGCGGCCGGACGACTACGAGCCCGACCTGAACCTGCTCCGGCGGCGGTACGTCGACCTGGCCGACGCCCCGAAGGTGGCGGATTCGGGCCGGCTGCCCGATCGGCAGGCGGTGAACGAGTTCATCCGGTTCAACCGGGCGTACCGCAAGAACCTCGAGACGAGACAGGTCTGGGAGACGGACCGGGCGGACGTGATCCGGATCGTGGTGCTGGAGACGGACCGGCTGTACAAGGTGTGGGACGCGGTCCGCGACGCCCGGTGCGAGTTCTACTATGTGACGGTCCGCCGCCAGGCGCTGAAGAAGCTGAAGGAGACGCTCGGCCCGGACGCCTACGCCGCCGGCGACCTCCCGCCGTACGTGCCGGAGTGGCGGTTTACCGTAGCGCGGTGACGACGACCTTGATGCCGCCCGGCCCTCACGCGAACCCCTGACGATTCGGGGTAATCGGAGGGCGGTGCCGGGTGGCGGAAGGGCGTCGCATGCTGCCGCGCCGGTTTCTTGAGTTCGACTGCCGCATACCTCCCGTTTCAGCTGGCTCCGCGCCCTGACTTGTCAGTTCTGCCGGTCCGGTAATCCTTACACTGTAATTGTTGCAGATTCTCCTCGCGATCTTACAACTCCGATCGAGTCCCTTCTCTTGCTGGATGCCTGTTGATTTTTTTATTTTGTTTACCAGCAATGGTTTGCGTACTGGCCGTTCGGCCCGGCGGTTGGTTGGCACACCCTCTGCTTTGGGTAGAAGTGTCGAAACGGTTCTCCCCCAGAACCAGCGACGAGGCGGGTGAGAGTCCCCCAGACCAACCCCGCCGCGAACTGGAGTCAACTTCCCCCGACGCCTCCCCCAATTACAGGCGTCCTGTTCGACTCCGACCGATCCCTGACCTGTCGAAACTCCTTCCCCCGCGAGCCGCCCGGACCCCCATCCGGGCGGCTCGCTCGTTTTCCCAGTCGAAATCGGCCTCGGCTCCCGAGACTGTACTGTCGTGCCCTCCAAACTCGTTTCCCGTCTGCAATGCCGGCTTCCATGTCGGTCGGGCCGGTCCGTATAATTCGGCGATACGGCCCCCTCACCGACCCGCAGCCGGTCCGAGATGTCGACATGAACGCGCCGCTGTACGTCACCCCGCAGGCCGTGGTGTTGCCCCCGGTACCGGGTGGGCCGGAACTCGCCGACCTGCTCCGGCAGTTGCTCGAGGTGCAGCGGGAACAGTTGTCGCTGCTGAAAGCCCAGCAGGCGGCCCAGGATAGTTTGAGCCGGTGGCGGGCGTTCCTGAACCGCTGGACCGGTGAGTTCCCGGAGGTCGGCGGGACGTGCAAGCAGATGCTGCCGCTTCTGGAGCGGGCGTATTTGTCGCTGATCCGCGACCTGACCGACCGGCTGAAAGATGTGGGCAACGACCTCGACGACGAGTTCGTGATGACCGAGTTCCTCGACCGGTACGGGGTCCGGCTGACCCAACTCGGCAACATCCTGACCCAGCTCAGCCCGATCGCCGACGCCGCCCCGGCGACCGACGCCCCGACCGCGTGACGGACCCCCTTAGATGGACATTGCACCCGCGGACGTGGCGCGCATCCGGGAGCTGTACAGCCAGGGCCGGTACCGGCTGGCGTACGACCAGGCGGCCGGGTTCGGCCCGTTCCGGGCGTGGGCCGGCACGCCGGCCCGGCTGATCGGCGGCCGGCTGGCCATCCAGCTCGGGGCCCCGAAGCTCGGCCGCCAGCTGCACGCCCTCGCGTACCGCGCCACCCCGGCGTTCCCGGAGGCGGTGTACTACCACGCCCGGTACCGGCTGGAGCGGTTCGGCCCGCTCGCCGTGTGGCAGTTCATGCGCCGCCACCCGGACTGGTCCGACGCCCCGCCCGAGCTGCACGCCGACTGGCTCGCCCTGCACGGGTTCGTGGCCGCCCGGCTCCGCGACTTCGACCGGGCCGAGCGGTGGCTGAACCGGGCCGACGCGGTCGCCCCGGACCGCCCGTGGCCGGCGGTCGAGCGGGCGAGCGCGTACGAGTTCGCCGACCGGCTCGACGACGCCCTCGCCGCCGCCCGCCGGTCGGTGGCCCTGCACCCGTGGTTCCGGCCCGGGGTCCAGGCGGTCGCGCACGTCCTGCTCCGGCTCGGCCGCGACCGCGAGGCCCTCGACTTCCTGACCGAGGCGGCCGGGCACCTGGAGAGCGGGCTGGTGGTGGCCCAGCTCGCGGCGGTCCAGACCGACCTCGGGGACCACGCCGCCGCCGCCCGGAGCCTCGACCGGTACGCCGACCTGTCGCCGCTGATGGAGCCGGAGGTGGTGAAGTGGCTGGCCGCCCGCCGGGCCGACACCGCGTACCGGCTCGGCCGGCACGCCGACGCCGTCCGGTTCGCCCGCGCGGTGGACGACGAGTTCTACGCGAAGTTTGTGGACCGGCTCGATGCCCTGGCGGGCGGGGGGCGTGAACCCCCCGAGGGGTCGCAAGAGGTAGCGGAGGGGCACGGGCGTGCTCGGGGGGCTCATGCCCCCCGCCCGCCAAGAGTGGTTCTCCCCGTCGACCTCTCGTTCGACCGCACCCCGCCGACGGTGTACGAGCTGCTCGCGCGGGTCTGGAAGCACCCGCTCCCGAACCCGCCGGTCGACGCCGGCCCGCCCGCGGACGGGATGCCGGACGCGGCCGAGCGGCAGCGGGCCGAACAGGCCGGGTGGGCCGCCCGCGAGTTCACCCTCACGCCGGACGCGGCGTTCGCGCTCGTCGGCCGGGGGGTGCCGTTCCTCGTCACCCTCGTCGAGGCCGGGTTCTCGCAGCCCCGGCTCGCCATCGGGGCCGACCGGGTGCGGAACACGCTCCTCTTCGCCGAGCACCCGGACCGCCGGCCGACCGAGGCCCCGCTCGACACGTTCCTCGACCGGTTCAAGGCCACCGGCCCGCGCTGCCTGGCGCTCGTCCCGGCCGCCGAGGCGGCCCGGCTCGACGGGCTGCCTCTACCGGACGCCGAGGGGTACGAACTGGTCTACGCGGTGCAACGGCCGCTACTCGCCCACGACCGGCCGGCGGCGGTCGAGGCCCTCGGGCGGGTGCAGTCGCGCCTCCCCGGCCACCGGCTGGCGAAGGTCGGGGCCCTCGCCCTCGCCCGGTACGACGCCCACCCCGTAAAGCTGATCGCCGCCGTCGACGCGCTCCTCGCCGACTTCCCGCACGACCCGACGCTGGTCATGGCGAAGGCGGCCGCGCTCCGCGAGCTGAACCGGACCGCCGAGCGGCTGGACCTGCTCGCGGCCGAAGGCTCGCCGGCCGCCGCCGAGCCGCTCTTGATGCAGTCGCTCGCCCAGATGCTCCTCCCGCACCCGCACCGGCAGGCGGAGGCCGACCGGCTGCTGCGGCGGTCGGTCCGGAACCGGCCGTCGGCCGCGGCGGGGTACTACCTGCTCGCGACGCAGTGGTGGGAGCACCGCCGGTTCGAGGACGCGACCGAGGTGTACCGGCTCGCCTGCGCCCTGGAGGAGCGCGAGGACCAGTTCGCCGACGCGTACTTCCGGGCGGCCCGGGCGACGGAGCAGGTGCCGGAAGCGGTCCGGCTGTTCCAGCAGCGGGCGGGGCGGGCGGCCGTCCCGACCCCGGCCGCGGCCCGCGCCCTGTACACCGCGCTGATGGACCGGGACGAACCCGAACAGGCGTTCGCGGCACTGGACCAGGCGATCCGGAAGCTGGAACAACCTAACCCCCCGTCCCCCTTCCCTGAGAAGGAAGGGGGTGAAATCCGACTCCCCTCCCCGCCCAGGGGCGGGGCCGGGGGAGGGGTTGACCGGACCACCCTCGGCGACCTCTTCATGTTCCGGGCCGAGTGCCACGCCGGGTTCGGGCGGTTCGCCGCGGCGGACGCCGACCTGACCGCCGCCAGGCCGCTGGTCCCGCTCGTCGCCTGGCACCGGGCCGCGGCCCGGGTCGCGCGGATGCGGCCGGACCTGCCCGCCGCCGTCCTCCACACCCTCGAGATCCTGAAGCACGACCCGCTCGCGGCGGACGGGAACCGGGCCGCGGTCGCGCTGCTCGCCGAGACCGACGGCCGGGCCGCCGCCCGCACCCACCTCGGGCAGATGTGCCAGCGGTTCCCGCACCACTACCCGCTCCTCAAACTCCGGGCCGAGTTCCTCTCCGGCGACCCGGACGCGGACGCCGACCGGGTGCTCCAGGACATGCTCGACGACTGCCCGGCCGACGCCTGGGCCCTCCGCCAGCGGGCGCTCGTCCTGGCCGACCGGAAGCGGCACGCCGACGCGCTGGCCGCGGTCGCCCGGGCCGGGGAGCTGGAGCCCGGGCACCCGTGGTATTACGGCGTCCTGGCCCAGGTCCACCGCCGGGCCGACCGGACCTACGAGGCCGCCGCGGTGCTGCGCGACGGGCTCCGCCGGAACATCGACCAGGAAGCCCTCGTCACGGAACTCGTCCAGCAGAGCCGGGGGCGGGAGGAAAAGCGGGACGCGCTCGCGTTCGTCGAGGGCGAGCTCCGCCGGCAGCCGCACACCGGCGAGGGGCTGGTCGCGTTCGTCGCCCAGGCCCACGCGGTGTTCGCCGAGCCGGACGAGCACCAGGACCTGCTCGAAACGCTCGAAACCATCCTCGACCGCCGGCCGGACCTGTGGCAGGCGTGGTCGGTCGTCGTCCAGCAGATGGGCGGGTTGAACCGGATCGAGGAGGCGCACGTCCTGGCCCGCGAGGCGACCGCCCGGTTCCCCCTGCTGGCGAAG
>JAQGHQ010000437.1 GCA_028288765.1 Gemmataceae bacterium
CGAGTGGGGGCCGTTCAACTGGTCCTCCTCCCGCGGGCCGGGAGCCCCCGGATTGCGGCGTCTCCCCTGTGAGCGCCGCCTTCCCGGCCGATCTTCGGCTTCCCCGCGGCCGGGCGGGCCGCGCTCCCAGGGAAGACGCCGCAATCCGGGGGCTCACGGCCCGCGGGAGGAGGACCAGTTGAACGGCCACCACTCGTCCGGGAGGAGGCCGGTGAACCGGCGGTAGGCCGCGCCGAGCCAGTGCGGGAGCACCCGGGAGAAGCTCGACCCCCGGGTCTCCCCGACGTACACCTGGTCGGACGGGCGGAGCGGGATGTTCGTGGCCGGGTCGTTGTCGAGCAGCACCGCCGGGACGTTCACCCGGAACACCTCCGGCCGTTCCCCGGCCGCGACGTGCGGGCGGACGACGTACACCTGGTTCAGCTTCGACCCCGGGGGCAGCCCGCCGACCCGCTTCAGGAAGTCGATGACCGGCTCCGGCCCCTGGTAGGGGACGACCCGGGTGCGCCCGCGGACCGGGCCGTGGAGGAACACGAACCCGCTCCGCGCGGACGCGAGGGTGACCCGGACCTGGGCCCCCGACACCCCGGCCAGCCGGGCGAGTTCGTCCCGGACCTCGTCGAGCGTCATGCCCTCGACCCGCGGGCTCCCGGGCTCTTCCAGCGGGACCCGGCCGTCGAGGTCGATCGACACCAGCGCGTCCCACTCCGGCCGGTCGGCGAAGGACACTTCGAGCACGTCCGGGCACCCGACCCGGTAGCGGACGTCCGGGGCCGGGGTGGTGGCGGCGGCGGCGGGGTTGGGTGGTTGCGGGCAGGTCCGGTGCAGGAACCGCGCGTCGGTACAGCCGGCGAGGAAGAGGGTGGCGAAAAGCACCAGACGTGCGGGGGCCGCCGGGCCCCGGTAGTCCCACCGGGGCCCGGCGGGACGAGCTCGCCGGATCAGCGCGCGGTATCTCCCCACCTATCCGTTATCGGCCGCACGACCGGCACAACTCGACTCTTTAATCGGTGCCGTCTTCGCGACGGCTTCCGGACTTGTGGCACAGGTCTCCAGACCTGTGTGGCTGCACAGGTCTGGAGACCTGTGCCACAAGTCCAAGAGAAGTCTATCTGATGGGGATGCGGCCCAACGTCACCCGCGTTCCTTCGCCGTGAGGGCGTCGTACACCCCGCGGATCGTGGTCGTCACCCGCGTCAGCTCGGCGAGGAACCGGGCGGCGGCGGTCTCGCCGGCCCGCGGCTCGAACCCCAGCCGGCGGGCGAGCTTGGCGAGGTCGTCGTCGGCCTCCGGCACCTCGGTCAGCGGGCGGTCGGTGACGATCCGCAGCCGGGCTTCCACCAGTCTGAGGAACGAGTACCCGTCCCGCAGGGCGGTCGCGTCCGCGGGGGCCAGCAGCCCGGCCGCTTCGAGGGCGTCGAGGGCGTCCCACACGTTCGGCCGGAGGACGGCCGGGTTGTCGGTCCCGTACTTGAGCTGGAACAGCTGGACCAGGAACTCGACGTCGCTGATCCCGCCCCGGCCGCGCTTCAGGCTGCGGGGGCTGGCGGTCGCCTCCAGCTTCTCCCGCATCCGCCGGACTTCGTCCGCGACCCGGGCCGACCACGGCCCGCCGAGCATCGCCGCCCGGACCCGGGCTGTCACCTCCGCCGCGAACTCCGGTTCCCCGCGGACCACCCGCGCCCGGCCGAGCGACTGCCGCTCCCACAGCTGCGCCGCCCCGGACGCGAAGTACCGGTCGAACTCGGCGAGCGGGAGCACGAGCGACCCGGATTTTCCGGTCGGCCGGAGCCGCATGTCCACCGCGTACAGCCGACCCATCGGGCCCATCGTCCCGAGCATCCGGATCACCCGCTGGGCCAGCTCGGTGAAGTAGTACGAGTTCGCGGTCGGCTCGGCGGGGCCGTCCGCGTGTGTCCTCCCGTCTGCCTCGTAGACGAGGAGCAGGTCGAGGTCGCTGTGGTAGCTAATCTCCCGCCCGCCGAGCTTGCCGAGACCGAGGAGGACGTACCGGCAGGAAGAACCTAACCCCCCAGCCCCCTTCCCTAAGAGGGAAGGGGGGGCCGGAGCAGGGACTTCCTCCCCTCCCTTCTCAGGGGAGGGGCTGGGGGACGGGTTTCCGGCGACCGTCGGCGTTCCCCACTTCGCCCGGACGCCCGGTTCCACCAGGTCCGCGACCTGGTTCAGGAGCGTGTCGGCCACGTCCGAGAGGGCGGCGGTGGTCTGCCGGATGTCGGCCATCCCGAGCAGGTCGGCGACCCCGATCCGCAGCACCTCCTTGTCCTGGAAGCTGTGCAGGATCGGGTCCGGGTCGCTCGCCCCCCGGCAGAGTTCGGCCAGTTCCGCCCGGAGGTCGTCCGCCGTCCGGAGCTGGTTCAGCACCAGCGAATCCAACAGCTCGTCGACCATCCCCGGGTTGTTGATCAGGAGCCCCGAGAGGAACGGACTGCCCGCGCACAGGTCGACATAAAGTTTCAGGCTCGGGGTGTTGACGCTGAACAGCTCCCACAACACCGCCTTCGCCCCGAGCGAGACCGAGACCCGCTCCAGGTTGGTCAGGGCCTCGTCCGGGTCGGGGGTATCCGCGACCGCCCGGAGCAGGTGCGGGGCGATCGACGCGAGGAAATGCCGGCACCGCCGGTCGGACAGGAACGGGACCGACTCCCGGGCGAGCTGGGTCAGGTTCTGGTACGCCTTGTTCACGTCCCGGAACCGGTACCGACCGAGCACCGCCCGGACCGTGGCCTCGTCGGGGTCCGGGTCGAGGATCAGGTCGGACTCGGGTTCGGCCCCGCCGGCGGAGCCGGGGAACGTCTGGTGCAGAAGGTGGTTCAGGACGGCCCGGTCCACCGCCGTCTTGTCGTTCAGGTCTTTCAGGAACTGGTCGAGCGGGTCGACGAGCAGGTCGCGGGTGTCGAGCGGCGCGGGGGCCTCGTCGAGGGGGGAGCGTCTTTGGGCGGATAATGCGGATTGCGGATTGCGGATTGCGGAATCGGAAGACACCGGCGAGGCAGTCGGGGATGGCGGTGGGCCGACATCAGCGGGCTCTTGCTGGTTTTCATTCCGCATTCCGAGTTCCGCATTCCGCATTCCCTCCGTGTACCCCATCCGCCGCGCCAGTTTCCGGAGCTCCTCGGCGGAGGAGGGGAGCTTGTGCGTCTGGAGGTCGAACAGCAGCTGGAGGCGGTGTTCGGTCTTCCGCAGGAACCGGTAGGCGTCGGCGAGGACGTAGGTCTCGTGCGGGGTCAGGCACCCGGCGATCTCCAGGGCTTCGAGGGCGAGGAGCGTGTTCCGCTGGCGGACGGCCGGGAGGTCGCCGCCGTTGAGCAGCTGGAGGAACTGGACGGTGTACTCGATATCGCGGATGCCCCCGCGGCCGGTCTTCACGTCCTCCGGCGAGACCCATTTCGCGGCCGCCCCGGGCTCCCCGCCGATCCCGCCCGGCGGCCGCCCGGCCCGCTGCTCCATCTGCCGTTTGAGGGCCTTCACCTCGTTGATCTCGGCAAAACTGAAGTACTTCCGGTAGACGAACGGCTCGATGGCGGCGAGGAACTCCCGGCCGAGGTCCCGGTCCCCGGCGACCGGGCGGAGCTTGATGAGGGCCTGCCGTTCCCACGTCCGGCCGCGGGTGTCGTAGTAGCTCAGGGTGCCGGCGAGCGACCGGGCGAGCGGCCCCCGCTGACCTTCCGGCCGCAGCCGGAGGTCGACCCGGTACGCGATCCCACGGTCGCTCGGCGCGGACAGGAGCCGGACCACCTGCCGGACCACGTCGGTGAAGAACTCGGCGTTCGAGATCCCGGCCCGCCGGCCGGCGGTCTCCCCGTCGTGGTCGTAGACGAACATCAGGTCGATGTCGCTGGAGTAGTTCAGCTCGTCCCCGCCGAGCTTGCCGAACCCGAGGGCGGCGATCCGGGCCGACTTCCCGTCGGCCCCGGTCGGGGTGCCCGATCGGCCGGCCGCGGACTTGAGGGCGTGGGCGAGGGCGACTTCGAGCGAGGCGTCGGCGAGCCTGGCGAGCTCCCGGGTGATCTCTTCGAGGGGCCGGTCCCGGATGATGTCGTTGATCCCGATGCGGAGGTGGTGTTTGGCCCGGAACCGGCGGAACACCCGCAGGGCGGCGGGGTCGTCCGGGGCGGCGTCGACCTCGGCCTGGAGTTCGGCGGTGAGTTCGGCGGTGGACGGCGTCCGCCGGGGGGGGGTGCGGATGGCCTCGAGGAACTCGGGGTAGAGGGCGAGGGTGTCGGCGAAGAACTGCGAGGTGGCGAGCAGGTGGAGGGCGGCTTCGAGCCCGCGGCCGCGGCCGTCGAGGAGGGCGGGGAGCTGGCCGCGGGCGGCCGGCTGGGCGAACACCCGTTCGAGGTTGTTGAGGGCCATGTCCGGGTCGGCGGTGCGGGGGAGCAGCCGGCCGAGGACGGACACGAGGTCGGCGGCGGCCTCCGGGCCGAGATGGGCCGCGAGGGCGGACAGGTTCCGCCGCCCGCGGTCGGGGTCGCGGACGGCCTTCAGGATTGGGTCGTCGGGGGACGCCATGCGGCCATGATACCGCGCGGGGGTCAGCGTTCGCTGTCGGGAATGCGGACAGCGACGCCGCGGAGGATGGCCCGCTGGACGGCGGCGACCACGGCTTCGGCCCCGGCGAGCGATTCGGCGGCGAGTTGCTGCCGGGCGTCGGGCTGCTTCGCCGTTTCGGCGTGCTTCTCGACGGCCATTTGGCTGGCGGCGCTGGCCTGTTCGATGCGGTGTTCGATCGTGGTTGTGAGCGCGCGGAGTTCGCGCATCTCACCGTCGTTCAGGGGGTGAAAGCCGCCACCGGCCGAAACCTGTCGCGCCTGTTTGGACGTGGTGACGACGCCTTGCCGGACGAGTTTGAGAATGTCGTCAAGCACAGCGGGGTCGGGCGGCCCATCGGCCGGGCCGGGCCGGAGTTCGAGCTTCAGTTTCGGGTCGTCGGCCACGTCACACCCCCGCGGGAATCAGCGCCGCGAGCAGCGGGCGCAGTTGGTCGAGCGTGAGCCGTTGGCCGCTACGGGCAATGTGGTAGCGATTTAGGGTGTTGAACAGGTTGACCGCCTCGTCCTCGATCACGCGATCGAGCACACCCTCTCGTACCACGAGGTCGAGGGGCAAGGTGGTGTGCCGCGGGGTCTCGGGGTCGGCGGGCCAGCCTGGCGGCGGGCCTTCCGGCCAGAGCGGGCCAAACACATCGGGCGGAACGGGCGTGTCGTCGGTCCAGTGCTGCCACTCCGCGAGTCGGGCGAGGTGGTCGAAGTCGCGGCGGAGATATGGACCGATTGCGACTATCGGATCGGCGGCGTCAGTCACCGATCCCACGACGTAACCAACTTCTGCAGTATCCTCATGAAGTAGCGCGTGCAGGGCCTCATCGGCGGCGAAAGACGCTGCCGCAGCTACGTAACAGGCAGTCTCGTATTGAACTGATTCTGCATCCAACTCATCCGCTTTTTGGCTCGCGAAGATCGCATCCTCGTCAAGACCACGCCCTACCGAAGCGATCCGCTCAGGTATCCCAATGCTCCCGTCAAGCTCAAGCAAGGTTTTCTCTGGCACATCCGGCCAAAAGTGCCGGAAGAGCAGCTGTACCCGCCTCGCGCACCGAGCCGCGAATGCCACACGGGCCCATCGTGGGAGTTTCCCGACCTCGTCTGCAGTCGGCGGAGCGACGTTGGGCGGGTCGTAGTAACAGGCAGTCTCGGTGGCAGTTGCCGGTCAGGGCGTCAAGAGTACCTAGAAACGCCTCCTCCCCGTCTTCGGTCAGCCCGGGGCTATCAAGGACGGTGCCCGTCCTCTCACTCGCCCGGAAGATGTACGAGTCCCGGGATTTCTCCCCGCTGCCAATCCTGGCCGATGCCCTCCAGGACGCCGGGTGCGACCACCCCGACGTACTCGCCCACTGCCGGGGCGACGGGCCGCACGTCCGGGGCTGCTGGGTGGTCGACCTCGTTCTAGGGAAGAGTTGACCGTGGCCGAATTCCGTATCGGAGTGCCATTCCGTATCAAAGCCCTCCGGGCCTGTCAAACCCTGTCAAATCCTGTCACGGTCGGCCAACCGCAGCTAAGCACCCCGTCTCGGTTGGGGCGAACATCTGGGCGAGCGGCCGCGTGTTTAGGACTGCCGGACACAAGTCTTGTAGGGCCGGCTGTGCCGGCCGTTCTTGTTTCGCACCCAGCAAGTGCGGCCGGCACAGCCGGCCCTACAACGGGTTTCGTCCGCCAGTCCTTAGTCTGCGGGAAACTCGTTGTGGAACCTGTCAAAACCTGCCAACCCATGCCAAAGCCGGCCGCTGTCATCCGCGGACAACCGCCCCCTTCCACGCAGGAGGGCGCGCCCGTCCATACTCTTTCGTTGGTTCGTGTTTTCCTCTTTGCACCGGGGTTTCCGCCTGCCGTACTATGAACTGGCCAACGCCCGCGGCCGTTCGCCCGTTATCCCCTTAACTCAGGAGACCAGGCATGACCCGCCGGTCCGCCCCCGGGGTGTCGGCCCTGTTGCTGATGTACCTGTCCGCTTTCCCGGCCGCGGCCGGCGAGCCCCTTGCGGGCGAACCGGTGAAGGCCTCGTGCCGGTTCGACCCGGCCGACGATGACAAGTGTTCCGTCCCGGACCGGTACCGCCTCCCGGCCCGGACGTTCGACTACCAGCTCGCCCCGCGGTTCGAGATGCGGCACTGCGGGGTGACCGTGTACGACCTCTCGTTCCCGTCGCCGGTCAAATCGACCGTCCCGGAGAACGACACCGTCCGCGCGGAGTATTTCATGCCGCGGGGGGCCGCCCCGGCGAGCAGGGTGCCGGGGGTGTTGATCCTCGACATCCTCGACGGGGCCGCGGTCGTGTCCCGGGGCGAGGCGGTGTGGCTGGCCCAGAACGGGGTCGCGTCCCTGTTCGTGTACATGGCCCACTACGGCCCGCGCCGGCCGCCCGGGAGCCGGGTCCGGCTCGTGTCCCCGAACGTCGAGCTGTCGATGGCCGCGGTCCGCCAGACGGTCCTCGACTGCCGATGCGCGGCGGCCTGGCTGGCGGCCCGGCCGGAGGTCGACCCGGACCGGCTCGGGGTGGTCGGGACCAGCCTCGGGAGCCTGATCGGGGCGAACGTGGCGGCGGCCGAACCCCGGCTGAAGAACGTCTGCCTGCTGCTCCCGGCCGGCGGGCTGGTAGACGCCTTCTACGACCACCCGAAGGCGAAGCCGTACCTCCCGCTGGTGGAGCTGATGGGCGGGAAGGACGGGCTGAAGAAGATCATCGCCCCGGCCGACCCGCTCACCTACGCCCCGCAGCTGCGGCAAAAGAACCTGCTCCTGATCGCGGCCAGTCGGGACGACGTCCTCCCGCCGAAGGCCGCCACCGCGCTGTGGGAGGCAACCGGGAAGCAGAAGATCCTGTGGTTCGATTCCACCCACGTCGGGGCCGCGGCCTTCGCGCTGCCGGCGCTCAAGGCGGTGGCCGAGCACGTCAAGGGGCAGTGACGGACCGTCCGCCGTGGCCGGTCCTGTTCCCATCTCGATGAGGAGGACCGGGTCATGGTGCGGGCGTTCCTGCTGGCGGCGGTGACGGGCGGGTTGCTGGTGGTGCCCGGCGGGGCGGCGGCGAAGCCCCAGCCCGGCGGGGAGAAAGCGGCCGGACCGGGCGTGGTAGTGACGGCCGAGAAAAACGTCGCCGTCCTGCAAGGCGTGAAGGTATCGTACGAGAAGGACCTCCAGACCACCCCGCTCTCGGAGGCGCTCGCCGACCTCGCCACCCGGTACCAGATCACGTTCGTGATCAACAAGGCGGCGTTCACCGACACGGCGGACCAGCTGCCCGACGCCAAGGCGACGAGGCTGTCCGCGACCAAACTGGAAGGGATGACCCTCGGCACGTTCCTGGACATCTACCTCCGCGGGCTGAGCGTCCCGGATGTCACCTACATGGTCCGGCCGGACCACATCGAGATCACCACCCGGGAGGCGGCCCAGAAAGAGGCCGGGCTGATGGAGGCGATTGACGAGGCGAAGGCGGGCGGCGACCCGGCCGAGCTGGTCCGGGCGAAGGCCCGGCTGAACCTGCCGCTCGTGTGCGTGGCCGTTGAGAGCAAGCCGCTCGGGACGGTCCTGAACGACCTGTCGCGGACGTACGGGCTGAATATCGTGGTCGACTCGCAGATCCGCGAGGGGACCAAGCTGATGCTGACCGAACGGCTGCTGAACGTCCCGGCCGACACCGCCCTAGGGCTCCTTGCCGGGCAGGCCGGGCTGTTCGTCGTCCGCAAGGGGAACACGTTCCGGGTGACGGGCAGCCCCGGGGCCCAGTGACCCATCTCGCCGGGGCGGTTTGCCTCGGCTTCTTTCGCGAAGGTGCCCACATGGTCCCACGGGTGGCGGTGGTGGTCGTACTGGCCGGTCTGGTTGTGGCCTCCGGCTGGGTCTGGGGGCAACCCCCGCCGGCCCCGCCGGCGGACGCGGTGCGGCCGAAGGCCGACCAGACCGCGGAGATCCTCTCCGTACTCCGGTCGCGGGTCGCCTACGACGGCCCACTGAACGAGACGACTCTCGCCGAGCTGCTCGCCACGCTGGGCAAGAAGCACAAGCTGACGTTCGTCGTCCGCGACCGGGCGTTCCGGGACGCCGGGGTCGACAGCGTCCGCGAGGCGAAGCCGGACATGACCGCGACCCGGCTGGACGGCATGTCCCTGCACCGGTTCCTGGATCTCGTGCTGGACTCCCAGGGCGCGACGTACCTGGTCCGCAGGGACCACGTCGAGATCGTGCCGATCGCGTACGCGATCAAGGAGGCGAAGGTCACCGGGGCCGACGACGACGGCGCGACCCGGCTCCCCCACCCCCTCGTGTCCGCGATCTACCGGGAGAAGCCGTTGAACGAGGCGGTCGCGGACCTCGCGGCGGAGTACGACCTGACCGTGATCGTCTCCCCGCAGGCCGGGGACAACAAGACCGGGTTCGTGACCGCCCGGTTGCTGAACGTCCCGGCCGACGAGGCGCTCGAGCTGCTCGCGGTGCAGGCCGACCTGCGGGTGGTCCGGAAGGGGGCCGCGTTCCTGATCACCGGCAAGGACCACGCGAACGAACTGTTCGGCGAGCGGCTGGACCACGAGCGGCAGAAGATCGAGGTGGACCGGCTCCGGTTCGCCCCGCCGACCCCACAACCCCCGCCCGCCCCGGTCGCGCCGGCCCCGGCCATCGCCCTGCCGCCGCCGGCCGAGAAGAAGTAACCATTCCACCCGCCCCGGGCCGCCCGCGACGGCGGGCGGCCCGCGGGCTTGCGTTACTTCTTCTCTTCGAACTTGACCGTCTTCACCCCGTCCCCCGCGCCGTACACCTTGACCCCCTTGATGTCCTTCGGCGGGTCCTTCCACCTGTCCGTCGCCGTCACCTTGGAGATCACCTGTGCGGCGATCCCCGCGGGGGGAACGGCCGTCAGGTCGTACTCGTAGACCCCGTCCGCCGGCGGCTTCACGTACGTCCGGCGGGTCAGCTTCGTGCCCGTCCACCCGCCCGTCGGCACCTCCCCGGTTGCGGTCACGTCCAGGAACGGCGGGTCCGAGTCCAGCCCCTTGACGTCGACGCCGGTCACCTTTTTGACCACCTGTCCCTTGGCATCCGGCTTCTTGTCCTTGTCCGCCCGGACCTGGCTTCCGCCCAGTGCCACCGCGACGGCTACCCCGGCCGCCAGGAACAGGCCCCGCACCACGTTCGTCATCGTGATCGCCTCCCCGGGAATTGAACGGGCCCCGGTCGCGGGGCCCGACATGAGTCAGTGTTGGGCCGCGCCGCGGTGCCGTCAACGCACGGCCGGCCGCCCGTTACGGACCCGTGACACGCGGCCGGCTCCGGGTTCGCGGCGTCATCCCTACCCGTCGGACGGGTGCCTTGTTGGAAGCTCGCGTGGTGCGGGCCGTCAACGGCCAGGGGTTACGACCGAGCACCACCGCGTCCGAGCTCCGCACCGCCTTCATGCCTGCCGCCCGGCCCACCGGGTCCTGACCGGCCGGTCGGGAGACCCGTCCCTTGTCCTCTCTTCCCCACCCCCGTAATACAGTCCGTCACTCGACAGGTTCCTGAGCCGTTTGCCTCCACCGTGGGGCGAGCGGCGGGATGAAAAGGGAAGCCGGTGAAAGTCCGGCGCGGGGCCGCCGCTGTAATCGGACAGGCCCGGTTCACCACGCCACTGCGGGAAAGCCGCGGGAAGGCGAACCGGGCCGCCAGAGCCGAGAGCCAGAAGACCTGCCTGTCGTGTCCATCGCCGCGAAGCTCCGGCACCGAGCGTTCGTGCGGACACGGGAATCATGCGCCCGCATCGGGCGGGCGCACCGGCCGCACACGTCGAGCCAGGGGCTGCGGCCACTGCCCGACCCGGCAGGAGGTTCCCGTGTTCGTCCGTTTACCGCGTCCCCCCGTCCCCCGTCCCGCGTTCACGCTGATCGAGCTGCTGGTGGTGATCGCGATCATCGCGATTCTCATTGGCTTGCTCCTCCCCGCCGTCCAGAAGGTCCGCGAGGCCGCCAACCGCAGCAAGTGCGCGAACAACCTCAAGCAGCTGGCGCTCGCGGTCCACAACTACGAGAGCGCGCTCCAGGTCATCCCCCCCGAGAACGGGCCCTACGGCGGGCCCCCCACCTACCCGACGCAGTACTGGTTCGGGCTGACCACCTACGTCTCGGGACAATCCCTGGTCGATCCGACCCAGGGGCTGTTGACGCCGTACTACGAGAACAACGCCAAGGTCACCCAGTGCCCGAGTCTGGCCCCCCCGCCCGGGTTCTTCGTGTACACCACGTCGTCCGGGGCGACGGTGACGGGCGGGTACGGGTACAACAAGGCGGTCGGGAACAAGAAGATGGTCAACTTCCCCACCAGCCAAACGTATCTCTTCTGCGATTCCGCCCTGCTCACGAGCTACGGCTCGCCGACGACCATGCAGGAGAGCGACGCCATAGTCCCGCCTCCGTGTCAACCGACCCAGTGGGGCGGGTTCAGTCAGGCATTCACCCACTTCCGTCATACCAATGTGGCGAACATGGCGTTCCTGGACGGCCACGTGGAAACCGTGACCCCGACGGCGGTGCCCAGCGACCCGTCCTGGCCGGGTGACGCGGACCCGCTCCGCCAGAAGTACAACCTCGGCTTCCCGACAACGCTCGCCACCCCATACACCGGGCCGTGACGGGTTTCTCCCGGGACCGCGGTTATCTTGGCCGCCCTTCGCAGACGCCCGCGGCCCCCGGACTGCCCGGTCGCCGGAACGGGATTGTCGCCGCGTTTGGGGGTCGTTATGACCCCCGGCCATGAATGCCATCCTTACGCTCGTCGCGCTGGGGCTGGGCGACCCGCCCGCCCCGGCGGCCCTCGTCTGCCCCGCCCCGATCGCCGCGAAAGGCGAAGTGAAGGGCGGGCCGCTACTCCCCCACACGTTCGAACTGACCCACCGCGGCCCGGCGGGGACGATCACCATCACGAAGATCGAGGCCGGCTGCGGGTGCCTGCGGCGGACGCTTTCCGCGGGCGTCCTCCAGCCGGGGGAGACGGTCAAACTCACGCTCGAAGTGAACACCCTGACCCAGCCGGACGGGCCGAACCGCTGGCAGGCGGTGGTGGGCTACACCCTCGACCTCCCGGGCCCGCCGGCCGCGAGCCGGACGGGCGAAGTCCTCCTCGCGATGACCGCGACCGTGGCCCGCGAAGTGGTGGTCGCCCCCCCGCAGCTCGGGTTTTCGTGTACGGGCGAGGCGGCCCAAACCCTGACCGTGACCGACCGCCGGGCGAAGCCGCTGACGGTCGTGCGGGCGGCGAGTTCGTCGCCGCACCTGACGGCCGAGGTGGGGCAACCGGCCGCGGGACCGGGCGGCATCCGGACCCAGCTGGTCACGCTGAAGCTGACTGCCGCCGCCCCACCCGGGCACCGGGACGAGGCGGTGGTGCTATTGACCGACGACCCGGAGTACCCGGAGTTCCGGGTCCCGGTCCGGGTGCTGAAGCGGGCGGCCGGGGCGGTCACCGCGGCGCCGGACGAGGTGACGGTCCGACTCGCCCCGGGAGAGGAGGAGGTGTCGGCCCTGGTCCAGTTGCGGGCGCCGGACGGGAAGCCGGTGCGCGTGGAAGCGGCCGAAAGCGACTTCCCGGGCGTGGCCGTGAAGTGGTCGCCGGGGGCCGGGCCGGTGGCGACCGTCCGGCTGACGGTGTCCGGGGCGGTCGCGCGGCAGCCGGGCGGGTGCCGGGTGCGGGTGCGGCTGGCGGAGCCCGCCGGCCAGGAGGTCGTTGTTCCTGTGTCGTGGACGGGCGGAACGAGGAAGTGAAATCTGATACGTTAGACAGTGAAAAGTGTCACGAGCAGGAGCGGCGATCTCGTTAGGCAGGCGGCAGGAGAAAGCCCCGGCGAGAGACGGGGTGCCACGGGCGGCTTGGCCGCCTATGTGGTCCGCGCACCCACGCACACGGGTAGGTCAGTTCCTGCCGCCTGCCTTAGCCGGGTACGAACCCGATCACAGCGTCTGTTCCGCCTTTGCGCTTTTCATTTCCCGATCTTTTCACCTCCGCCGGAGGCGGTTTTGCGGGAGCACCGACCAGTGGGGGGAGAACGGCTATCGCGCGCGGCGGCCCACCGACTGAGCCTGTACCTGCGGGCGCTGGCCGTCTGGCTGCCCGACGCGGGGAAGGTGTCGAGCGGGCGGATCGCGGAGGCCTGCGGGGTGACCGACGCCCAGGTCCGGCGGGACCTGGCCGCGCTGGGGAACCTGGGCCAGCGGGGGATCGGGTACGACGCCCGGGAGCTGACGGCGGCGATCCGGGCGGCGCTGGGGATTGATCGGACGTGGCGGTCGGTGCTGGTGGGGGTGGGGAACCTGGCGCGGGCGCTGTTGCGGTACCAGGGGTTCCGGGCGCAGGGGTTCGAGATCGTGGGCCTGTTCGACAACGACCCGGGGAAAGTGGGTCAGGTGGTCGAGGGGCTGACGGTGGAGGCGGTGGACCGGCTGGGCGAGCGGGTGCTGGAACTGGGGGCGGAGCTGGCGGTGTTGACCGTCCCGGCGGAGACGGCGCAGCCGGTGGCGGACGTGTTGGCGGCGGCAGGGGTGCGGGGGGTGTTGAACTTCGCCCCGGTCCTTCTCCGGCTGCCCCCGCGGGTAAAGTTGGTGACGGTGGACCTCGCCATCCAGCTGGAGCAGCTGGCCTTTCTGATTCAGCTCGGGGAGCCCGAACCGCGGGCGGAAGACGGCGG
Source organism: Gemmataceae bacterium (assembly GCA_028288765.1). GTDB lineage: Bacteria > Planctomycetota > Planctomycetia > Gemmatales > Gemmataceae > Urbifossiella. The sequence continues at coordinate 13,226 of JAQGHQ010000437.1, forward strand.
GTGACGGAACCGTCCCGCCCGCCGGACCCTGAACAAAAAGAAGTCGAATACCCGAACCGGCTTTCCCGATCAGCCGGTCCTCGCGCGACGCCGCCCTGGCACCACCGGATTTCGCGCCTCGGTTTTTCCATTTACCGGGCGTAGCGGTTCCGGATGGTCGGGATCAGGTACTCGCCGAACGCAGTGTCGAGGGCGTAGGCCGGGGCGTGGCCCCAGTCGCGGCGGGCCGCGGTGTCGTCCACGTCCGCCGGCCACGAGTCGACGATCCCCTGCCGCTTTTCGTCCACTTTCGTCGCGATCTCCGCCCGCGGGAACGCCGCCCGTACGATCCGCTCCACCTCCGCCGCGGTCGGGGCGAACGCCCCGATGTTGTACACCACCCGCGTCAGCTTCTCCCGCGGCGCGTGGACCAGCCGCTGGATCGCGTCCACCGCGTCCGGCATGGCCATGAACGGGATGCGGGTGTCCGGCCGGACGAAACACTCATAGGGCTCGCCGGCGGCGGCGGCGTGGGTCATCTCCGGGGCGTAGTCGGACGTCCCGCCGCTCGGCACGGTCACGGCCGAGATCAGCCCGGGGAACCGGATGCACCGGAAGTCGACTTTCCCCGCGTGCGGGTCGGCCGCGAGCTGTTTGTAGTGCCGGCCGTAGTACCGACCCAGGTGCTCGCAGTACAGCTTGTTCGCCCCGTACATCGTGGTCGGCTGGTTGAACTCGTCCTCCTTCACCTTCCCGGCCGCGGCCTTGGCCGCGGCCGTCGGGAGCCCGTAGGCGGCGATGCTCGACGGGTAGAAGAAGACCACCGCCCGCCCGTGCGACTCCCCCTGCCGCTGGGCGAACTCGAGCAGGTTGAGCGTCCCCTCGACGTTCACCTTGTGGGCCAGCTCCGGCGAGAACTCGCTCCGGGTGGAGAGCAGGGCGGCGAGATGGTAGACCTGATCGACCTCGTACTCGGCCTGGATCCGGGCGAGCAGCTCGCGGTCGAGGATCGACCCGCCGAACTGGTGCCGGACCTTCGGGGCGAGGTCGGCCGAAAGCGGGTTCAGGTCGAGGGTGATGACCGGCCGGTCCGGGTCGGCGGTGGTCAGCCGGGCGATCAGCCCGTGGCCGATCTCCCCGGACGCGCCGGTAATCATCACCGAGAGCTTGCGGGACATCATAATACCTCGCGGCGGATTGTTGGGTACAGGATACGGGAAGCCCGCGAGCGGTCGATTCCGGCCCCCGACTCCGCTTCACTTCTCCCGCCGCACGGGCTAAACTCTCCCCATGCCCACCCAGGGTGTTGCCCCCATGCCACCCAGGGCGTTGCCCTGGGCTAAGGGCTCTCAGCCTTTCAGGCTGAAAAACCCGGCCATCCGTGAGAATGGTTTCAGCCCAACGGGCTGACAGCCATCAGCCCAGGGCAACGCCCTGGGTGGGCATGGGGGCAACGCCCTGGGCAGCCTTCCCGCCGAGGTTCCCTTCGTGGACATCCCCGCCGTTCAGCTCGTCCGCCAGATCGCCCCGCAGCCCATGATTGCCGACGTCGCCGCCGAGGTCCGGCGGCAGTGGCTCGGCTCCGCGACCGCCCGGCGGATTAGGCCCGGGATGAAGATCGCGGTCGGGTGCGGGAGTCGCGGGATCCGGAATTACCTGACGATCGCGAAGGCCACGGTCGACGCCCTCAAGGAGCTGGGGGCGGACCCGTTCGTCGTCGCCGCGATGGGGTCGCACGGCGGGGCCACGGCGGAGGGGCAGCGGGAGCTCCTCGCCAGCTACGACATCACCGAAGCCCATCTCGGGGTCCGCGTCGTTACCGACATGGACGCGGAGCGGATCGGCACGAACTCGTGGGGCGAGCCGGTCTGGTGGGACCGGAACGCGCAGGCCGCGGACGGGGTGGTAACCGTCTCCCGGGTGAAGCCGCACACCGATTTCCGCGGGCGGATCGAGAGCGGGATCGTCAAGATGCTCGTGATCGGGCTGGGTAAGCGGCACGGGGCCGACCAGCACCACAGCTGGGGCACCCGCGGGCTGCGGGACATGATGCCCGAATCCGCCAAGGTGATCGTCGAGAAGACGCCCTTCATCGGCGGCCTGGCGGTCCTGGAGAACGCGAACGAGGAGACCGCCCACGTCGAGGTGGTCGACCGCGCCGACCTGTTCGAGAGGGAGCCGCCGCTGCTCGACCAGGCCCGGCAGCTCATGGGCCGGCTCCCGTTCCCGGCGTTCGACGCCCTGGTCGTCGGCGAGTGCGGGAAGAATTACAGCGGGGCCGGGATGGACCCGAACGTGGTCGGCCGGATGCTGATCGAGGCGAGCCCGGAGGCCGAGACGAACAACCCCCGGGTCACCCGGATGGCGGTGCTCGACGTGTCGCCCGAGAGCCACGGGAACGGGACCGGGATCGGGATCGCCGACCTGACCACGCACCGGGCGCTGGCCGCGATCGACCCCGCGCCGTTCCGAATGAACAACCTGACCGCCCGGTTCCTGTGGCGGAGCAAGCTCCCGATCGGATTCGACACGGACCGAGAATGCATCGCGATGGCGGTCGAGACGTGCTGGCAGCCGGTCGCCGACAAGCTGAAGTTCGCGGTGATCCCGAACACGCTGGAGGTGGCCGAACTGTGGGTATCGGCCGCGCTTGTGGCGGAAGCGAAGGAGAACCCGAACCTGGAGCTCGTCGGCGGCCCGGTCCCGCTCCCGTTCGACGCGGCCGGAAATCTGATGCAGGAGAAGCTGTTCCCGCACAGCGTCCGGGGGCGGCGGAAATGACAGGAGTTTCAAGTCGTAATAGCGTAACGGTATAACGTCCGGACGGAATCGATTGGCCGGGCCTCAACGCCGACGTTGCGACCTGGGTGTTGGGACACCCGGGAGGGCAGAATAATCCCACCGCCCGACCGGGGAACGTGAACTATAGTTCCGCCAAAAGAGACGCAGCGGGCTCGCTCCCGACCGCGTCCGCTTTCATTTCACCTGTCTAAATACCGCTATGCCCCCACTCACGCCCCCGGCCTCGACGACGGAGTTCCTCGACCTCGTGCGCGGGAGCGGGATCCACCGCCCCGATGCCCTCGGGGGACGGCTGGACAAGCTCCCCGACCTGCCCCCGGACCCGGCCCGGGCGGCCGAGCTCCTGGTCCGGCACGGGTTGCTCACCCGGTTCCAGGCCAAGCAGCTCCTGGCCGGCCGGCACAAGGGCTTCCGGCTCGGGTCGTACGTCATCCTGGAGCTGCTCGGGCAGGGCGGCATGGGGGCCGTCTACCTGGCCGAGCACGACACCCTCCGGCGGCGGGTGGCCCTCAAGGTGCTCCCCCCCAAGCCGGGGGCGGACCACAAGGTAAGCGTCGAGCGGTTCCTCCGCGAGGCCCGGGCGGCGGCCGCCCTCGACCACCCGAACATCGTCCGGATTCACGACGTCGCCCAGCAAGGGGAGATCCACTACCTGGCGCTGGAGTACGTCGACGGCCAAACCCTCGACCAGCTCCTGGTGCGGGGCGGCCCGATCACCCCGTCCCTGGCGGTCGGGTACATCGCCCAGGCCGCGGCCGGGCTCCAGCACGCGCACGAGAAGGGGTTCGTCCACCGGGACATCAAGCCGGCCAACATGATCCTCACCAAGGACGGGACGGTCAAGATCCTTGACATGGGGCTGGCCCGGTCGTTCACGACCGCCGCGGACAACCTGACCGAAATGATGGACCAGGGGGCGGTCGTGGGGACGGCCGACTACATCGCCCCCGAACAGGCCCTCGGCGACCCCAAGGTCGACATCCGGGCGGACATCTACAGCCTCGGGGCGACGTTCTTCGCGCTCGTCACCGGGAAGCCGCCGTTCGAGGGGAACACCTCCCAGAAGCTGGCCCAGCACCAGATGAAGCCCGCCCCGGACCTCGCCGACCGGGACCGGACGTTCCCGCCGGACCTCGCCCGGGTGGTGGCCAAGATGCTCGCGAAGAAGCCGGCCAACCGGTACCAGACCCCGACCGAGGTCATTGCCGCCCTGGCCCCGTGGCTGTCCGACGACGGCGGGCAGAAGGTGGTGGTCGGGCTCTCGGGGACCGACCAGGGCAGTTCGGGTCGGCTCCAGGAGACCCTCGACGAGATCGTTACCAAGCGGACCAAGCGGACCCCCGCCCGGCCGCCGGCCCGCCGGCGCCGGGCCGTCTGGGCCGGGGCGGCGGCCGGCCTGTTGGTGGCGATCGGGGCGGTCGGCTACGCCGCCTGGCCGACGGCGAAGCCGGCCGACAATCCCCCCACTGCATCGGCCCCGTCGACCGCGTCGACCCCGCCGGTGTCGCCGACCAGTTCGGGGCCGACGCCGCCGGACGACGGCAAACCGGGCGCCCAGCTCCCCCCGCGCCCCAACCCCAAAGTCTCCATCAAGGCCGGGGTCGACGGCTTTTATGTGCAGACCGCCAAGTACGAGGCGGTCGTCGACAAGACGGACGGCTGTCTCAGCAGCTTCCGCGTCGGGGGGGTCGAATTCCTCCGGAACGGGGCCGCCCTGGTGGGCGGCCAGACGACCGCCAGGGGCGGGTATTTCTATTCCGAAAGGGACGGCCACCAGGGGCTGGTCAAGCTGCCCGACGTCAAGCAGCCCGCGCCCAACGTCATCGTCGCGACGGGGGGGTCGTTCTCCATCCGCTACGAGTTCGGCGCGAATTCGCTGACCGTGACCGGGCAGAACGCCACGGACAGCACGGTGCCGTATTACATGCTCTTCGACTCGGCCGCGGTCACCGACGTGGTCAACGACAAGGGGGAGCAGCTCTCGGTCCCCGCCGTCCTGCCCCAGGCCGACCCGCTCGACCCGAAGTGGCGGACGACCACCTGGATCGCCGGCCGGGCCAGTCTCAAGGTCACCGACCAGACGGAGGACGGCACGACCCGGGTCTGGGGGCCCTTTTCGGAGTTCCAGTCCCAGGTTTGGGAGGCCGACGCGAAAACCTATAACCGCGTTCACTTCACCCTGGAACCGTCCTTCGGCCCCGAGTCGCCGAAGCCCGTGCTGAAGCCCGGCGGGGTGCTGGTCACCCGGGCGGGGCCGGCCCGGCGGGTCCAGACCGAGCTGTACGACGCGACGATCGACTCCGACAGCTGTATGCCGAGCCTCCGCGTCGACGGGGTCGAGGTGATGCGGGCCAACATCGATGTGTCGAGGGGGGCGTACTTCCTCCCGGGCTTCAAGCTGCCGCCGTTCGACATCAAGCAACCCTCCCCCGCCACGATCGCCGCCCAGAGCGACAAGGCGGCGATCCAGTATGACTTTACCCCCACCAAAATGACCTGGACGGTCGAGAACCGGTCGGATCAAGGGATGCCGTTCTTTATCGTCATGGACACGTCGGTCACCGCCGTCCGCAACGGCAAGGACGAATGGGCCAAAACACCGGCCCATTCGGGCAATGAGATCGACCCGAAGTGGGCGACCACCACCTGGTTTGCCGGGCGGGCGAAACTGAAGCTGACCGGCGGCACCAAGGCCTGGGGCCCGTGGCAGGATAAGTATCAGGTCTGGGAGGCGTCGCTGGCGCCCAAGGAGAAGCGGGTGATCACGGTCGAGCTCGGCCTGACGGACGCCGCCGAGGCGACTAAACTGGGCGAGCTTACGGGGGTCAAACCGGCGCTGGCCACCGACCTGACCCTGGACACGCCGACGGACTATCAGGTCTTCCAACGGAAGACGAAACTCCAGGGGGCGATGACGGTCGGCGGGCGGGTCCGCTCGGCCTACGACCGGCTGGAAGTGCGGACGCTCGGGAAGTCGCTCCAGGGGGCCTTGCCCGATCAGTGGCGCGAGGTCCCCCTGGCGGAAAAGTCGTTGTCGTTCGAGGCGACCGTCCCGACGCCCGCCGGGGGCTGGTACAAGGTGGAAGTCCGCGCGCTCAAGGACGGCAAGGTGGTGGGTCAGATGGTGGTGGACCACGTCGGGATCGGGGAGGTCTTCATCGGGGCGGGGCAGTCCAACTCCACCAACTGCGGCCAGGAACGGATCCGCCAGAATTCCGGGATGGTGGCGGCGTTCAGCGGCACCGGCTGGCAGCTGGGGGACGACCCTCAGCCCGGCGTTCACGACAACAGCGGCGGCGGGAGCTACTGGCCGGCGTTCGGGGACGCGATGTACGAGGAATATCAGGTCCCGATCGGGGTGGCCTCGACCGGCCATTCCGGCACGAGCGTCAACCAGTGGGCGCCGGGCGGCGATCTCTGCCGCTGGACGACGGCGCGGATGAACCAGCTGGGCCGCGAGGGGTTCCGGGCGGTGTTGTGGCACCAGGGCGAATCGGACGTGGGGATGCCGGCCGAGGAGTACACCCGCAAGATGACGGCCCTGATCCAGGAAACGCGTAAGACGACCGGCTGGGAGGTCCCGTGGTTCGTGGCCCAGGTCTCGTACCACAACCCGAACCAGGTCTCGTTCCCGGCCCCCCGGGCCGCTCAGAAAAAGCTCTGGGAGACCGGCGTCGCCTTCGAGGGGCCCGACACGGACACGCTCACGGGCGACAACCGCGACGAGGGGGGGAAGGGCATCCACTTCAGCCCCAAGGGCCTGCGGGCGCACGGCAAAATGTGGGCCGAGAAGGTCGCCGTGTATCTGGACAAGGAGCTCACCAAGTAGCGGTCCGATCCGTCGGGTATTCGGTCGAAACCCGTTGCCGCCCACCGTGGCGGCCCGGGTCCTTTTACCCGTATCCAATTCCCCGCAACAACTCCCCCGTCAGCACGAACGGCCGCCTCGGGATCGCGTCCAGGCGGAAGCGCGGCACCAGGTCCCGCGGGGTGATCGGCTCCGGCTTCTCCTGCCATCCGCACGACCACGCCAGGAGGCCGACCAGCGCGTCCGGCTTCACCCCCGCGTCGCGGAGGGCGCTGAGCCGGGTGTCCCCGTGCCGCTTCGCCAGCCGGCGGCCGTCCTCGCCGACCACGAGCGGGACGTGGGCGAACCGCGGCGGGTCATACCCGAGCGCCCGGTACAGCAGGATCTGCCGCGGGGTGGACGGGATCAGGTCGTCGCCGCGGATCACTTCCGTAACGCCCATCTCGGCGTCGTCGACCACCACCGCGAGCTGGTATGCGGGTGTTCCGGCCGCCTTCCAGACCACGAAATCCCCTCCGGTGTGCTTCAGGTCGATCCGGAGTTCGCCGGCGTAAGCGTCCACGAAGACCGGCGACTCCCGCACCCGGAACCGCCACGCGAACGGCGTCCCGGCCGCGGCGAGCACGTCCGCGGTGGCGGCGGAGCGATGGGAACAGGTGCCCGGGTAGGTGGGGCCTTCGTGCTCGGCGTGCGGGGCGCTGGCCGCAGCGGCGATGTCGGTCCGGGTGCAGGTGCAGGGATAGATGAGATCCTGGCGCTTGAGGCGGTCGAGCGCCTGCTCGTAATGCGGGAGGCGGGTCGTCTGTACGATCAGCTCGCCGTCCCAGTCGAGCCCGAGCCAGTGCAAGTCGTACACGGCCTGCTCGACCGCGCCGGGTTTGATGCGCGGGGAGTCGATGTCCTCGATGCGGAGGGCGAGATCCGCCCCGCGCGACCGGGCCGAGAGCCAGGCGATCAGGTACGTCCGGGCGTTCCCGACGTGCTGGGCCCCGGTCGGGGACGGGGCGAGACGGCCCTTTGTTGAACAAACGGACATGGGAACGGACCGCAACAGGACACCCGGGGTTTGCTTGGGCGTAACCGGTCGGGCTGTGCTGGCTTTGAAGGCCCCGAAGGGGTCGCCAGACAGTCCAGGGCCGCCGCGTGTCGGCCCGGTGGGGCTCGGATCCGCGGCGGCCCTGGACCCAGGGCTGACGCCCTGGGCTATTCTCTGCCGCCCCGTTGGGGCTGAAGACGATACGGCCTGCCATCGAGCCTGGGACCGCGTACCTGAGACTCGGAGCGGACGGCCCGTTACGGCCGATTTACTTCTCCGGCCTGTACCCAGCCGGGGGAATGACCACCTCGAAGTCCGACCCCTTGAGCGTCCTCAGCTCCTCGTGCAGCACCGGGATGCGTGGGTCCGGCGCGCACGAGATCGCCCAATCGATCCCGTTGTCGGCGACGAACATCCCGTACTTCTTCAGCCCCTTCAGGATCGCCTGGGCCTCGGGCGAGAACTTCGACACGTCGACGTCCTGGCGGAGTCGGAAGCGTTCCCCCATCCGGGGCAGGTTCTCGTCGGTCTGCCGGCTGGCGAAGTGGGTCGCCGGGTGGACGTACGCCCGCCGGGTCTTCACCACCGTCACCCGCATGGCGTGATCGACCATGCCCCGCTTGAGCTCGTCGTACCGCACCACCGCCGGGAAGATCGGCAGCCCGGCCGCGTCGGACGAGGTCCACCCGTCCGGGCGGAGCTTGTTCGACTTCAGATCGAAGATCGCCGCGCACGCCGCCTGCCAGTCGCCGGTCCCGGTCTTTTTCAGCTGGTAGAACTCGTAGAGCATCCGGTTCGTCGGGTCGACCACGATCGCGTGCCGGTCGCCGTTCTCGTTCAGCTTGTCCCGCTGGACGTCGTCGAGCGTCGTGCCCTTCAGTTTCGGGTTGCGGGTGTAGTTCACCGGCCAGCCCTCGATCGGGACGGAGGGCGGGAGCGGGTACGGCCCCTTGTCGGACTCGTCCGGGTAGCTGACCAGCTTCAGGTCGATCTTCATCTGGTCCGGCGGGACGAGGACGAACCCCATGTCCGGGTTGTACCGCAGCGGTTTGCCGGCGCCGACAGAGGCGACGATCTTCTGCGAGTTCGGGTGGACCGGCCAGTCCTCGACGACGAGGTTCCACGGGTTGTCCGGCGGGAACACTTCGAGGGCCGAGAGGATGGCGTCGGCCTCCGGGGTGTCGAACGAGACCGGCCTGTCGATCGTGGGCATTTTGGCCGCGCGGATCCTCTCGAGCCGGGCCGGGTCGCCGGACACGACCGGCTTCTTCGGCGGCTGGGCGGCGGCGGCCACGACGCCGGCGAGCAGGGCGGGAATCACCAAGAGACGCATGGGGCGCTCCCGGGAAGAGGGACGCGGGGCGGAGAAGGTTTCGGAAGGATCGGCGTTGGGCAGGAAGAACGATACCCGTAGGCCGGCCGGCGCGAATCGGGTTCGTTCGGCAATAATGCCTCCCGACGGGTCTCGGCATCACTCCCCAAGTTCGAGTCCTCCCGAGCGCAAGGCGCAACGCCTGCAGTGTACCTCGCGGGAGTGCCGGCCCGACAGACGAGTTGAGATTGGATACGGTCGGCCCCGCGCCCCACCAACACCCTATTGAGGCGGCGGTTCGGCGGATGTGTCGGGACACGCGGTGGGCCGCCGGCGGCTCGGTGTTGCCTCACGGGACGTACCGTCCACTTCGTGGTTCAAATCCTGAGCTGAGAATGTGCCAAAGTATTCTGGAAGAAACCGGCGGCCCGGTCCCGGTTCGGAAGACCCCGAAGGGGTCGCCAGAGAGTAGCCCAGGGCGTCAGGGGGGCCGGGCCGTATCCGCCGCCGGGGTGTCGGCCCGGTGGGGTCCGACCCGCGAGGGCCGGTGACCCAGGGCTCTGGCGACCCCTTCGGGGCCTTGAAAACCGCATCGCCGACCCGGTTCCACCCAAAAAAGAAACGGGCGTAACCGGTGGCCCGGTCGCGTCGTTGAAGGGTTTTGCTGCACCGGTCAGGAGACCGGTGCCGGCACCCAGATCCGAGGACGTCGACCTCCCGAAAACAGCCGAATCGCTCGCGACCCCGATCGGTTCCACCCAAAAAGAAACACGGGCGGCCCGGCCGCCCGTGCGATGCGGATCGTTCGGCCCGTGCCTACTTCTTCTTCGCGACGACTTCCTGCTTCTTCGTCTTGGCCTTCGGCGACCCGGGGCCGGCCTTGTTCGTCGGCCGGACCATGACCAGCGCGTTCGGGTGGCCGGGGATGCCGCCGCGGACCATCAGCAGGTTGTTCTCGACGTCCACCTTGACCACCGCCAGATTCCGGATGGTCACCTGCGCGTTCCCGTACCGGCCGGCCCGGCGGAGGCCCTTCTTCGGCCGGCCGCTCCCGCGGTTGCTGGCCAGGGACGAGGTCGACCCCGCCTGCCGGTGGACCTTCTTGGCCCCGTGGGCGGCGGGCAGGCCGGCGAACCCGTGCCGCTTCATCACCCCCTGCGTCCCGCGGCCCTTCGACGTCCCGATCACGTCCACCGCGAGCACGTCCTTGAACACGTCGGAGACCTTCAGCACCTGCCCGACCTTGAGGGTCATCTCCTCGGTGTAGGCCTCGAACGGCTTCTTCGAGTCGCCGGTCGCGCGGATGCGCTCGACCTTGACCGTCGCCTGCTCCGGGCCGGCGGTCAACGACTTCGGGTCGAGGAACCCGCCGGCCTTGTCCAGCCGGAACTCGCGGATGTGCCGCTGCGGCTCGACGTCGGCCTTCGGCGGGAGCTTCACCCCGGCCTTCTGGCGAGCGTCCTTCCGCTTCGACTTCAGGTTCGCGGCGACGTGCCCCTGCTCCGGCCGGGTGGCGTTCCGCCGGGGCTTGTCCTTGAACCCAATCTGGACGGCCGAGTACCCGTCCTTGACGACGTCCCGGTTCCCGTCCTTCGCCGACCGGTAGCGGATCTGGAGCACCGGGCACGGCCCGAGCTGTAGGACGGTGACCGGCTCGACGACCCCCGCCTCCGTGAACATCTGCGTCATTCCCACTTTGTAACCGAGCAGCCCAAGAGACATGGCGGCACCTTCGCCGGCAGGCGGCGTGAGTGGTATGGCGGCCCCGGCCGACCTGCGACCCGGCGACTGCGTGCCGTGCATCAGTCGGGTTCGTACCCGGGGGCGAAAACCATCAGTATAGGCGACGATCGGGAGGTGTCCACGCGCCGGGTGAAATCGAGCGACACCCCGTTCCACCGGTTGCCGGCCGGGTCGCTCTGTTGCCGACCGGCCGGAGCGCCGTTAGCCTGAAAAGGCCCAGCGTAGAAAGACCGGAGGACGAAGAATGAATCGCTTCCTGAGAGTGCTGGCGGTGGGCGTGCTCGCGGGACTCTGTGTCGCGGGGCCGCGGCCGGGCGATGCCTCCGCGGCGGACAAGGAACAGGCCGCCCTCACGGGGCACACGGGCGACGTCTATTCCGTGGCGTTCAGCCCGGACGGCAAGACCCTGGCCTCGGCGGGCTGGGACCGGCGGATCAAGCTGTGGGACGTGGCGACGGGCAAGGACCGGGAGTCGTTCGAGGTGCCCAACCTGCCGAAGTTCTCCACGGTCGCGGTGTACGCCGTCGCCTACAGTCCGGACGGCAAAATGCTGGCCGCAGGAAGCCAGGACCGGATCGTCCGGCTGTGGGACGTCAGCTCCAAGAAGTAAACTGCTCCGCCCGGCCGGCTGCGGTGGGCCGCGGAGGTGGGGACGAACCGGCGGGTTGACCGGGGCACGGGAACGGGCCAACCGTTCGTCGAGATGGACGAGGTTCGCGACGGCGACCAGGTCCCCAGTTTCCCTGACCCGTACCACCGCCCCTACTCCTCCGGTCTTTCTCCTTTCCGCCTTCGGTCCTCCGTCCAACCCGCACCGTCCCTCCCACGTGTCCTTTGACCGCGCGCTCCGAACCCTCGCGCGTTGGACATCCCGCTCTTACCAGTCATGATTGCGGCGGGGTGGCTGCTTGTATCGGGGTGGACGCGGCGGGTACGATGGGAAGCGTTTCCCGTACGGGCGGTCGGACCGCGAACCGGAGGGGCACTATGAAACAGCTGCTGACGGCGTTCGGGGTGATCGCACTGGCAGCCGCGGCGGGGGCGTCGGCCCCGGCTCCGCCCTCCTCCTCGGTCGACCTCCTTATCACCCAGCTCGGGGCCGACCAGTTCACGGACCGGGAGGCCGCGACCGCGGCACTCGAAGCCTCCGGCCCGGCCGCAATCCCCGCCCTGGAACACGCGGTCCGCGACCCGAACCCGGAAGTGGCCCGGCGGGCGGCCGGGGTGCTGGCGAAACTCCAGCGGGCGGCCGACTCCCACACCAGGCTCGTCGCCAGGACGGTCCGGCTGGCGTACAAGGACGTCCCGCTCGGGACGGCGGTCAACGACCTGAGGGCCCGGACCGGGCTCAACCTCACCCTGGACCCCGCGAACGTCGCCGACCCGCTCCGCCTCGTGACGTGCGAGACCGGCGACCTGCCGGCCTGGGAGGCGGTCGCGGCGTTCTGCCGGGCCGCCGGGCTGAAGGAGGTCTTCGTCGCCGAGCTGGAGGTGCCGAAGACGGAGCCGCGGCGGAACCGCGGGTACTACACCCCGCCGCCCCCGGCGCCCCCGGCCGACGCCGTCCCGGTCACGCTCGCGGACGGGAAGTACGTGTCGCTCCCCGGGACCCGGGCGACCGCCGTCCGGGTGCTCGCCCTGCCGGCCTCGTTCCCGGCCCACCGGGTGATCCTCGGGACCGGGGAGGTGACCCTGCACTTCGACGTCGCCCCGGCCCCGGGGCTGAACTGGCAGGACGTGAACGGGGTGCGGGTGACGAAGGCGATCGACGACGCCGGGCGGTTCGGGGGCGGCGGGGCCCTCAAAGAGCTGCCCCCGCCGGCCGACCCGTTCGACGGTGCGGTGCTCGTCAACCGCCGGATGGCGTTGCGGTTCGAGTACGACGGGCCGGTCGCGCCGACCGCCTACCCGAACCCGCGGGTCGTCCCGGTCCCCCTCCGGCTGGCCACGCCGTCGGCCCGGTCGCTGAGGCTGCTCGAAGGGGTGGTCGTGTGCGAGGTCGCGATCCCCGAGCAGCCGCTCGTGACGGTCGAGGACCTGACCAGACGGGCCGGGATACCGGTCGAGGGATTGGGCGGGGCGAAGGTCACCGTGCTGGAGATCCGGCACGGCGAGAAGGGCGTCGGGGCGACCGTCCGGGTCCAGACGGAGACCCCGTCCCCGTGGCAGGCCCAGCGGCGGCTGAACCCGTGGGGGCCGCTCTGGCCGGAGCAATCCCGGCCGGTGGGACTGGGGACCCAGATCAAGGCATTCGACGCCGCGGGGAAGCCGATGACCCCCGCGTCCACCTCGGGCAATCAGTTCAGCGAAGACGGGACCACGCTCTCCACGGTCACGTCGATGACGTTCGCCGGGGCCGCCCCGGCGAAGCTCATCTTCGTGGGCCCGAAGCCCACGCTGGTCGAGATCCCGTTCAGGATGGAGAACGTCCCGCTGCCGTAGCGAGGGTGGGTCGTCGGGCCGACCGCGGCCCGACGTCGTCAAGCCGCGTGCGCCAGTCGTTCGACCCGTTCCGGCGCCGCCACTTGGGCCGGGACGGGTCGGCCCGCGAGCTCACCGAGCCATTCGGCCACCTGGAACGGGCTGAGGACCTGGAGCAGCTGCGCCTCGGCGGCCATCTCGGGGAACCGTCGCTCGACTTCCCACGTCATCTTGAAGGCGGTCTCTCCCAACACCACCACCCGCTCGCCGTCCACCCGCGGGGTTGTGGCTAACGGGGCGCTCCCCCACAGCCAGTGATCGCAGCCGCGGAACCCGTCCGGCACCGTCCCGTCGGGCCGCACCGCCGACGGCTTGAACAGCTGATATCGGGCTTCGGCGACCATCGGCACCCCGGCGGGGATGGTCGTCGGGTCGGCGTCGCGGCAGGCGGTCCCGAACCGCGACGGGAGCGGGGGGCCCGGGAGGAAGCCGGCGGCCGGGTCGCCGGTCACGGCGTCGAGCATCAGGAGGTGGAACTGGGCCACGTCGGCGATCCCGCGGACGAACAGCCTGAACCCTGCCCGGGCGGCCGGGTGGAGGATGAGGACCGTTTCGTCGTCGGGAACCGCGAGCAGGTCCGCGAGGTCTCGCGCGGCGGCGACCGCGGGGGCGAGCAGGGCCACCGCCTCGCGTAAGCCGGGGACGGCCCGGGCCACCTGCCGCACCTCGACCGACCGGAACAGGGCCGGGAGTTCGTTCGCGACGAGTTCGGCGACCGGGTGCGGGCCGGGCCCGGCCGCCCGGGGCCGGGCCGCCTCGTACTCGGCCTGGCGGGCGGGGTCGAAGAAGAAGACCGGCGGCTCGCCCCAGCGGTTGCGGCGGGGCTTCGGCTGGCGGGCGGCGTCCCGGATCGCGTCGCGGAGCCGGATGAGCCGATCGCGGGCGGCGAACGCCGGGTCGGGGGCGGTCGGCGGGGGGGTGCGATCGGCCGGGGGGTGGCCGGTCGCCGCGGTCCGGGGCCGGAAGAGGTCGGTGAACATGGCTCGTCCTCCGTGACGAGTCGAGATTAGATGCCGAACGGGAGGGCGATGCAAGCCGAACTGGGCGGGGGGGCAGCGGTCCGGTCCCGGCTCCCGTTCGAGTTCGGCGAGTACCACGGCGGGCTAGACGTTCAGCCCGAAGCGGCGAATGAAGACCATTCGGTGCGGCAGGTTGACGGCGAACTCGACGTAAACAGGCCCGGCGAAACCGATGCGGAGATGGAGGTCGAGGGGCGCTTTGTATTCGCGGGATTCACCGAATTGCATCGGCGTCAGGGTAAGTTCCTCCGGTATCCATCGGGTCGCCCGGGCCGTCTGTGCCAGGATTCCCCGGTCCCGGGCCAGGTCGAGCAGGCGGCGGAAGTCTTCCAGCACCTTCCGGGACTGCGACACCTGATATCGGTCGCTCACGGGCTACTCCGAAGATACTTCTTTTCGTACTCCTCGATGACCTCCAGCAGGGGCTGGCCCCGGGGCCCGTGCAGCATGTCGTACAGCTCTTCTTCGGTCGGCGGGGTGTAGGGCACCGACGCGGCGAATGAGCCTGGTCCGGCCTTGAGCGCGGCGACCTGTTGCTCCAGGTCCGCCACGCGGCTGATGAGTTCGGTCAAGAGCTTCTGGAACTCGGGAGCCGGCGACCCGGGAATTGGGTCGGTCATGGTATCTCCTCCGGGCGGCATTACCCGTTCAATTCGACCGCCTCTTCCCAGTGCTGATAGAGGAGGGCGAGTTTGTCCTTGGCCGCCTCCAGGTCGGCCATCGTCTGCCGGAGCCGGGGCGCGTCGCGGTACACGTCGGCGGTCTGGAGGGCGGCCTCCAGCTCGACCACCTTCGTCTCGGTGAACGCGATGTCCGCCTCGATCTCCGGGACTTTTCGGTAAGGGAACTTCCGCTTCCGCCTGGCCGGCTTGGCCGGGTCGCCGCCGGACTCGCGCCCGGGACCGGCCGCGGCCGGCGCCTCCGCGGGCTTCCGCCCCCGGCCCGCCTGTTCGGCCGCCGCCCGCTCCCGGGCCTGCCGCAGTAGTTCGTAGGTGTCGTAGTTCCCGTACACCACCTCGGACCGGCCGTCCCCGTCGAGGACGATGAGTAGGTCCACCACCCGGTTCAGGAAGTACCGGTCGTGGCTGACCACGATGACCGTCCCCTCGTACGCCTTGAGCGCCTCTTCGAGCGAGTCGCACGCCCAGATGTCGAGGTGGTTGGTCGGTTCGTCCAGGATCAGCAGGTTCGCCCCGTTCACCGTCAGCCGGGCGAGGGCCGCCCGGCTCCGCTCGCCCCCCGAGAGCGACTTCACCGGCTGCTCCACCGTCTCGCCCTGCAGCCCGAAACTCCCGAGCAGGTCGCGCATCTTCTGCTCGGTCTGGGTCGGGTCGTCGTCCGGCCAGACGGCCCGGATCACCGATTTCTCCTCGTTGAGGATCTTCAGGTGCTGGTCGAGATACCCCGGGAACACGAGATGGCCCCGCTGGACCAGCCCGCTCGTCGCCTCCTCGTCGCCGAGCAGGATCTTCAAGAGCGTGGTCTTCCCGCTCCCGTTCGGCCCCATGATCCCGAGCCGTTTCCCGCGTTGGACGTCGAAGCTCAGGTTCTCGAACAGGAGCTTGTCTCCGAACCGCTTGGTCAGGTCTTCCGTGTGGAAGACCACGTCCCCGGACCGCGAGACGTCGCGGAAGGCGATCCGCGGGCCTTCCACCCGGGTCGGCTTGTCGACCCGTTCGAGCTTGTCGAGCGTCTTCACCCGCGACTGGGCCTGCTTCGCCAGCTGCCCGTAGTGGGCCCGGCGGATGTACTCCTCCTGCTTCTCGACGTACTCCCGCTGGGCCTCGTACTCCTTCAGCCGGCGCTCGTACCGCTCCTCCCGCAGCCGGACGTACTGGTGGTAGTTCCCCGGGTAGCTGGTAATGTGCCGGTCGTGGAGCTCGAAGATCTTGTTCACCACCTTGTCGAGGAAGTACCGGTCGTGGCTGACGACGAGCATCCCCTCGGGCTGCTGGGCGAGGTAGTTTTCGAGCCACCGGGTGGTGTCGATGTCGAGGTGGTTGCTCGGCTCGTCGAGGAGCATCACGTCGGGGGCGGAGAGGAGCAGCTTGGCGAGCAGGAGCCGCCGCTGCTGGCCGCCGGAGAAGGTGGTGAGGTCGCGGGTGAAGTCCTCTTGCATGAACCCCAGGCCGGACAGCACGGACTCGACCTTGTGGTCCAGTTCGAAGGCGTCGTGGTGGCGGAGGATCTCGGTCAGCCGGTCGAACTTCGCGGCGAGCTGGTTGTGCCTCGTCTCGTCGGTACAGGCGGCGAGCTCCTCGGCGACCCTCTCGAACTCGACCTGGGTGGCGAGGAGCTCGTCGAACGCCGACTTCGCCTCCTGGAAGAGGGTCCGGCCGGGCGGGAACGCGGCGTCCTGCTGGAGGATACCGAGCCGGGCCCCGGCGTGCAGCGACACCTTCCCGGAGTCGGGCTCGTCCTGTCCCGCGAGGATGCGGAGGAGCGTGGTCTTCCCGGCCCCGTTCGGGCCGACGAACCCGACCCGCTCCCCGGCGTGGATCTCGAACGTCACGTCCTCGAACAGCGGCGTGGCGTCGTACCCGCGGGAGAGATTGGTACAAGAGAGCAACAGCATGCGTGACCCGTGGGATACCGGGACGAGGCCGCGCGCGGAGTCGCCCCCGCAGGCACCCCGGTAGTTTAGCCCCTCCGGGGCGGCGGGTAATAGGCGGGGGCGGTAACTCGGCCCTCGACAAACGGGAGTGCTGTTCGAAGAGGTCGGATCAGCCCCGAGACTGTCCGCGGGCCAGGAACGCCCGCACGGCGGGGTCCTCGGTCAGGCCCGCCGCCCGGTCCCGGGCCTCGTCCGCCGCCGCCGCCCGGCCGAGCCGACCCAGCAGGTGCGCCCGCAGCGCCCAGTACGGCTGGTACGCCGCCGTCGCGTCGGCCGGCAGCGCGTCCAGCGCCGCCAGACCCATAGCCGCATCTCGGGCCTCGGCCAGTGCCGCCGCCCGCCCGACCAGGGCCCCGACCGTCGGCGCGACCGCGGCCAGGCCCTCGTACAGCAGCGCCACCATCTCCCAGTCGGTCCGGCCCGTCACCGCCCGGGCCGCGTGCGCCGACTGGACAGCCGCCTCGTACTGGAACCGCCCCGGCCGCCCCATCCGGGCCGCCTCCGTCAGGAGGCGCTCGGCTTCGTCGGCCAGCGGGCGCGACCACAGCCGGACGTCCTGCTCGCCCAGCGATACGTACTCGCCGCCCGGACCGCGCCGGGCCGGCCGCCGCGCCTCGCAGTGCAGCATTAGCGCCAACAGCCCGAGTGCTTCCGGCTCCCCCGGTAGCAACTGGACCACGACCCGCCCGAGCCAGACCGCCTCGTCGGCCAGGCCGCGCCGCCGCGGGTCGGCCCCGGCCACGTCGTCCCACCCGCTGCCGTACGCCGCGTACACCGCCTCCAACACCGCCCCGAGCCGATCGGGAAGCTCCTCCGGCGCTGGTATGCCGAACACCGCCCCGGCTTCGCGCAACTTCGCCTTGGCCCGGACGAGCCGTTGTGCCATCGCCGCCGGCGAAACCAGGAATGCCGACGCGATCCGCGCCGCGTCGAGGCCGAGCACCGCTTGCAGCATCAGCGGCGTCCGCGCCGCCGGCTCGACCGCCGGGTCGGCACACGCGAACAGCAGCCCGAGCCGCTCGTCAGGGAAGGGAGCCGAGTCGGCCCTATCGTGGGCCGACTCGGCCGCGCGGCGCAGGTCGTCGGCCGCGGCGGCGCGGACGCGCTCGCGCCGGGCGGCG
>JAQGHQ010000477.1 GCA_028288765.1 Gemmataceae bacterium
GAGCCGGCGCAGCCGCCGCCGGGCCGGCCTTCTTCGAGTTGTGGTACATCTGGGTCAGGAGGTCGTCGGCGATGTGCCCGACGTCCATCGTGATCCGGGTGATCCGGTTCTTGAAGAAGGCGTTGAAGAAGATCGCGGGGACGGACACGCCGATCCCGAACAGGGTGATGACGAGGGCGTGCGAGATGCCCTCGGCCAGGGCGCTGGCGTTCGGGGTGCTGGTGGCCGACCCGAGGACCATGAACGACTCGATCATCCCGTACACGGTGCCGACCAGCCCGAGCATCGGCCCGAGGCTGGCGATGACGGCGGTGTAGTTGTTCTTCTGCTCCTTGTCGCTCTTGATCGCCTCCAGGGTGTTCATCGCGGCCTCCCGGGCGTCCTCGATCCCGTACTGGAGGCGGCCCATCCCGGCGGTCAGCACCCGGCCGAGGAACGACGGGTCGTTCCGGGCCATGTCGAACGCTTCCTTGAATTTCCGCTTGTTCACCGTGTCGGTGAACTCGTCGACGAACCCGGCCGGGATGGCCGCGCTCATCCGGAGGTCGAGGAAGAGGAGGACGATCAGGGCGACGAGACAGACGGAGATGGAGAGGAGCATCGGCCCGAACACCCACCCGGCCGACTCGACCATGTGGAGGATGATGTTCTTCTTCTTCGCCGGTTCGGGGGCCGCGTCCTGGGCCAGCGCGAGGTCGGGGAAGGCGGCGACGACGAGGACTGCGAGGCCGGCGAGCAGGAGGAACCGGCCGGGGGTGAGGAACCGCGGGAACGAGAGCGTCATCGGCAGATCCTGAAGGCTCTGGGTATACGTGACGGGCGGCCGCCGCGTCCGAACTGTGGAAGACGTGTGTCCCGGGTTAGACGCGCCGACCGGCCAGAGAGTTCCGGCAAACTCGTGCCGGACCACGTCCCGGAACCGCGGACAGTCGGGGGGCGAAATTCCGTGGGGCGGGGTGATCCAGTGGACCCGGCCCGACCCGCGATTCGGCACGAAGAGGACGTACTGCTTATTAGGACGGGATCGGCCGTCGATCGTCAAGGACTTTTTTGCCCACTTGTGGTCTGTTCGTGACCGCCGCGGGCTTAAACGTTTCGCCTATGACGGTCTATCCACTGGCCGACAGACCCAATCGTAGGGCCGGCCGGGCCGGCCGCTACTTGTTTTACCGGGCAAAAACGGCGGCCGGCACAGCCGGCCCTACAAGACTTGTGTCGGACATCTCTTATGCATCGCAAGTGGCAACCCGCCGCACGGGTCGGAGACTCGTGCCACAAGGCTGATGTCACTTCCCGATCTTCTTCTTGAAGTACTCCATTGTCCGCCGGAGTCCGTCGTCGCGGCCAACCTTGGGCTCCCACCCGAGGAGCTGGCGGGCCCGGGTGATGTCAGGCTGGCGGAGCTTCGGGTCGTCCTGCGGGAGCGGCTTGTACGCGATCCGGCTCGCGCTCCCGGCGAGCTTCAGAATCTCCTCGGCGAACTCCAGGATGGTGATCTCGGCCGGGTTGCCGATGTTGACCGGGTCGTGGTAGTCGGTGAGCAGGAGCCGGTAGATCCCGTCGACCAGGTCGGTGACGTAGCAGAAACTGCGGGTCTGCTTGCCGTCCCCGTACACCGACAGCGGCTCGCCGACGAGCGCCTGGTACATGAAGTTCGGCAGCACCCGGCCGTCGTTCAGCCGCATCCGCGGGCCGTACGTGTTGAAGATCCGGACGATGTGCGTGTTCACCCCGTGGACCCGGTGGTAGGCCATGGTCATCGACTCGGCGAACCGCTTGGCCTCGTCGTACACCCCGCGGACCCCGACCGGGTTGACGTTCCCCCAGTAGCTCTCGGTCTGGGGGTGTTCGAGCGGGTCGCCGTACACCTCGCTGGTGCTGGCGAGCAGGAACCGGGCCTGGTGGGCCTTGGCGATCCCGAGGGCGTTGTGCGTCCCGAGCGACCCGACCTTGAGCGTCTGGATCGGGAACTCGAGGTAGTCGACCGGGCTGGCCGGGCTGGCGAAGTGGAGGACGGCGTCGAGCTTCTCGCGGACCTTGAGCGGATTCGAGACGTCGTGCCCGACGAACCGGAACCGGGGGTTCGACCGGAACGGGTCGAGGTTCTCCAGGTTCCCCGTCAGTAGGTTGTCGACCGCGACGACTTCGTGCCCCTCGGCGAGGAACCGCTCGCACAGGTGCGAGCCGATGAACCCGGCTCCTCCGGTAATCAGGGTACGCACGGCGGGACCTCCTTTCCGGCTGTGGGTCGGATGACGTGGACGCGTAGGATTGGGATACCGACCCGGGGCCGGGGCCGCAAGGGGGTGGGACGAAAGCCGGGGCCCGCGGTCGCGACCGCGGGCCCCGGGGCTTCGCCGGTGAGAAGGGCGCTGCCTGCCCGCACCCGGGGCGGGCCGCCGGACGTCACGCGGGCGGAGTGCCGGGGGTGAGGGCGGGGTTGCCCCCCGACACAACCGCCGACCCGATCTCAGGTATCAGGAGCCTTCGCCGAACGCCCCCCTGCCCCCCGACCGGATGCCGATCTGCTCCTGCCCGATGGACCCGCCGACGGAATCGTTCACCTCCCCGACCTGGGACGCGGAATTCCCGGTCTGGTCGGACGGCAGCCCGATCACGTCCAGCCCGCGGGCCAGCGAGCTGACTTCCCCGGTGGTACTGTGGATCAGCCCACCGAGGATCCGGTTGACGCTGGTCAGCGATGCCTGGGAGAGCGTCGGCACCTGTCCGAGAACGGCGGTCAGCGTGCCGGACAGGGTGTTCAGGACACCGCCCACGTCCGTGAGCGCGGACCCGACGGCGCCGGGCACTCCGCCGAGGGTGGTGCCGAACACCCCGGGCAGCTGGCCGGCGATCTTGGTGAGATCGCCGGTGATGGTCCCGAGCCCGGTGGTCACGTCGGTCAGGGCCGTCTGGAGGAAGGTTTTCGCGGCGGTCAGCGTCTGCCCGGACAGCTGGGGCAGGACGTGCGCCACGGAATTCAGGCTGTCCTGGACCACCCCGAGCCCGCCGCCGACACTGGTCAGGACCCCGTCGAGCAGGGCGGTCGCCTGGGCCGCCGTGCCGGCCGTGATTCCGGGCAGGACGCCGGTCAGGGCGGTCAGGCTGCTCCCGACGTTCTTCAGGCTGCCGTTCACCCCCGCAAGGGCGGCGTTCAGGACCTGCGTGGTCCCGCCCGTCGCGGACCCGGTGATGCCGTTCAGGGCGGTCGCGACCGTCCCGGCCGTCCCCGACACGTCGCCCAGCAGGGTCTTGATCGCGGTGGCGGCGGAGGTCAAGGCACTCCCGGTCAGCCCGGTCAGCTGGCCGCCGATCACGCCCGCCGTGTCGGACACGGTGGTCAGGCTGTCCGCGACGTTCTGGAGGACGGACGCGAGCGTCCTGGCCGCCTGCTGCTGGGTGCGGGATGCCCCGTCGGGCAGGCTCTCGGTGATCCCGGTCAGGCTTCCCACCGCCGTTTGCAGGTCGTGCTGGACGGTGCCGAGGAGGGTGGTCAGCTGCTGCTGGGTGGGGGTCCCGGACAGCTGGCCGGCCAGCGTCGTCAGATCGGTCGACAGCGTGGTCAGCGCGGTCGCGGCTTGCTGGGCCGTGGCGGCAACGGTCTGGCCGCCGGTCACCGCGGCGTTCGCGGCGGCGTTCGCGTTCGCGGCCGCGCCGACCGGGCCGTCCGAGGTGGACCCGCCCGTCTGTGCCGACGCCGAGAGGGGCGCGTGGGACAGAATACCCGGGACGAGGTTATGCAGGTTCTGGACGGCGGCCGGGACCGTTCGGTCCTCCAGTCCTTCGAAGCCCAGGACGACCCGGCGGGCGGACCGGTCGGTCGAGGCGGGGGTCGAAAGGTCTTTCATCACGAGCACCTCCATGTTGAGGAAATATCTGTACCCCCCCGGACGGGAGCCGCGGTGGCTCCCGCACTGGTTGGTGTGGGGGGCGTCCGACAGTGACGGGCGAATGGTGACGGGCGAAACGGGCGGGGCGACGGGGCGACGGGGCGACGGGGCGGCCGGTGGGGGGCGAGGCCCCGGGTCGGGGCGGGCGGCTGCGACCGCGGGCTCTCGCCCGGCGTTTGCAGAGTGGCGACAGGACGAGGGCGGGTGAGGGCGATCCGGTCTCGAAGTCGGCGGGGGCCTCCCGGGCACTGACACCCGCGGGCTGGTTCGCCGGTCGGGCGGTGGACGGGTGGGGTGATACCCCTATCCTCCCGCACGGGAGGCTGTGTTATCGCAACCACGGTGCCGCCGGGTTGCCATCACCAAGAATTCACATGATCTGGCCGCGCCGGAACGTGGGTTCGCGGGCCGGATTCCGGGCGACAACGGGTACCGAGAGATCGGGCGGGGACTGGGTCCTCCGGACCAAAGTTGCCCCGAGCACCCGGGGCCGAGAATCGGTCGCCCGGGCGGTTTCGGCACGCGATTGCGGGAAGATTCATGCCTCCAGCCGGGAACCGGGACTACCGGGCGGTTCCGGTCAGGGACCGGACTCCACACGACAAGCTCCCACATCATATCCCGAAGGACAAGTTCGTCTCGCGTCGGAATGGCGGTTCCCGGTACGATGCCCGGCCGGATGACAACCTACGGACGGGTTTGCCATGTCGTACCGCGTGATCCTGATTGTTGCGGTGCCGGTGCTCGTGGGTCCCGGCGCGGTACGGGCCGCCGACCCGACACTCCCGCCGGGCGCCGTGCTGCGGCTCGGCGACACCCGGTTCCGGGCCGGCGGGCCGGTCGCCGACCTGCTCTTCTCGGCCGACGGGGCCGAACTCACGTCCCGCGTCCCGGTCGACGCTGGCGTCACCCGCGTGACCGTGTGGGACGTCGCGACCGGGACACCCCTCTCCGCGGCCACCGAGCCCCGCCGCCCCGGGACCCGCATCCGCTGGCGGGCCACCTCGTTCCCCGACGGCCCGCGCGGGATCGTCGTCGGCCCGGACGGGGTGCCCGTGGTGCGGGACTTCGCGGCCGACAAGGACCTCGCCAGGCTCACCGGCCACTTCGCCCGGGTGTCGGCGGTGACCGTGTCGCCGGACGGCCGGCGGATCGCCACGGCCTCCGTCGACGGCCTCATCCGGGTGTGGGACGCCGCGACGTTCCGCCCGATCGTCGCCCCGACCGGGCACACGGCCGCGGTCCGCGGGGTGGAGGTGTCGCCGGACGGCCGGCTCGCCCTCACCACCGGGGCGGACCGGTCCGCCCGGGTGTGGGACCTCGCCACCGGGCGGGAGATCCGGCTTTTCGCGATCCCCGACGAGTCGCGCCCGGCGTTCACCGCGGACGGCGCCGCGATTCGCATTCCCCTGGCCGACCGGGTCATCGTCCGCGACCTCCTGACCCCGCTGGAAGTCCTGTCCGCCGTCGACCGGCGGGCCGACCCGTTTGCGGGACTTGCGGCGCTGTTCCAGCTGGTCGGGGTGTGTGTCGCGGTATCGCCGGACGGCCGGACGGTGGCGGTCGGCGACCGGACTGGGGGGGTCGATCTGTACGAGACGAGGACGGGGCAGGTGCGCCGCCAGCTGGTCGGGCACGCCGGGGCGTGCGCGGACCTGACCTTCACCCCGGACGGGTCGAAGCTCCTGACCGCCGGGGCGGATCACTGCGTGCTGGTGTGGCCGGTGCGGCCGCGGGATCTGCCGCTGTCCGCGGAGCTCAAGCGGGAGACGGGTGCGGCGAAGCTCTGGGACCGGATGGCCCGCGGCCGGGCCGGGGAGTCGTACCAGGCGATGGCCCGGCTGGCGGCCGACCCGGGCGCGGCGGTGAAGATGGCCCGGCTCCGGCTGAAGCCCGGGACGACGGCCGGCCTGATCCCGGACGCGCGGGCGGTCGAGCTGTTGGAGGCGGTCGGCACCGCCGAGGCCCGGGCGCTCCTGCGGGAACTGGCCGACGACGAACCCGACTCGGCGCGGACGCGGGAGGCGTGGGCGGCGCTCTCCCGGCTCGGCGAGCCACGGTATCATCGGGACGGGGTGCGGACCATCAGCGGGAGCAAGCCGTGAGCCGGCAGATTCTCGTCGAGGACCACGAGCAGGCTCTCTTCGAGAGCCTGACCGAAAACACAACCCTCGGCACCCCGGATGGCAGGGTGCTCGGGCACCTTACCCCGACCCATCTGATGCCGCGAGAACTGCTCGAATCGTTCGACCTGGATTCCCGGCCGCCACAAGATCGGGATGACGACTGTCCGCCGCCGCGGATCATCGACGTGCCGCCGAAAGGGTCGTGACATCGGGCACACGGAGGCCGCGCGCGGCCCGCCCGCCATCACCTTACCGCTGCAGCTCCCGCTCGACCCGGTCGACGAGTTCCTTCGCCCGCCAGTCCCGGTCGCCGATCGCCACGCCTTCGTCCCGGTCCAGCCACCCCCGGACCTTCTTCTCCGCCGCCACCGCCGTGCTGTGCGTCTTCGCCCCGAAGTGTTTGCTGATCTCCCCGTAGGTCGCCGCGGTGTGCTTCCGGCACAGGTAGATCGCGACCATCCGCGGGTGGCTGACCGCCCACGACCGGGCCTTCGACTGGAGCGTCCCGGCCGCCAGCCGGAGGACCGCGCAGACCGCGCCGTCCACGTCCGGCACCGTCACCACCCGGACCGCGTGCCGCAACAGGTCGCCCAGGGCTTCCCGCACGAGCGCCTGGTCGACCGGCCGGCCGGTCACCTTCGCGTAGTGGCGGATGCCGTTCACCGCCCCTTCCAGCTCCCGGACGTTCCCCCGCAGGCTCGCCGCGACGTACTTCAGCACCCCGTCCGGGACCCCCGGGTGCCCCCCCGTCGCCTTCTTCCGGAGGATCTCCAGCCGGGTCTCGGGGTCGGGCGGGAGGAGGCTCCAGACCGCCCCGCCGAGCAGCCGGTCCACCAGCTCCGGCATGAGCTCGTCCGCCAGCCGGGGGTGACAGTCGGTCGTCACCACCACCTGCCGGCCGTCGGCGATCAGGGCGTCGAACGTGTGCAAGAACTCTTCCTGGGTCGCCCGCTTGGTGGCGAGGAAGTTCAGGTTGTCGAGCAGGAGGGCCGAGCACTCGCGGAACTGCCGGCGGAACGCGGACATCTTCCCGAGCCGGGACGCCTGCACGAACCGGGTGGTGAACTCCTCGGCGGTGACGTAGCACGGGCGGCCGTCCGGCGCCCGCCGGAGCCCGACGAAGATGCCTTCGAGCAGGTGCGTCTTCCCGGTCCCGACCGGGCCGTGGACGACGAGCGGGTTGGCCCCCTGGCCGGGCTCCTCGACCACGCTCGCGGCCGACGCGTGCGCCACCCGGTTACACGGCCCGACGACGAACTCGGCGAGGGTCTTCCACCGCCGCCCGGTCCGCTGCGACGCCGGCGGGCGGGCCAGCGCCTCGGCCTCCGGATCCGGGCGCTTGGTCTTCGGCTTCGGCGGGTGGACCGGGTCCCCGAACAGGTCGACCTGCGGCGGGGCCGGGGGCGAGCCCCGGCCCGCCGGCCGGGGAGCATTCGGAAGAGGTGTCGCGGGAAGCTTGTTCGCCCGGACCGGGGGTGACGGCTGGGGCTGTGCGGGTCCTTCGGGCTCCGGGGCCCGGAGCCCGGGGCCCGCGGGGTCGGCGAAGGTCTCGGCGTCGACCACCCATTTCACCGGGGTCGGCGTCCCGCACACCTCGACGACCGCGGCCCGGACCGCTCCCCCGAACGTGTGCTCGAGCCAGTCGCGGCACGACTCGTTCCGGGCGACGACGACCACCTCGCTCCCGAGGGAAACGAACCGCGCGTGCCCCTGGAACCAGAGGCTGAACCGGGCGGCCCCGATCCGGGCGGTCACGGCGGCGGGCAACGCCCGGTCGAACGCGGGGTCGACCGCCGGTCCTTCCGTGGACGACCGGGTGGTGGGGGCGGGCTGCGAGCGTGCCGACACGTCGAACTCCCTGTGCCGCGGCGAACCGTCCTTGGTCCGTCCGGAGGCCCGGGGTGAAGCCAAGCGTCCGTTGATGAAGGGACGCTTTCAACTATGGAGCTGCGCCCCCGTGGCGCCAACGGGCTGGGCGGCGGTAGCGCCCGGGCGGGAGATGACGGAGGTAGGCGCGGCCGGAAGGGCCGGGTGCGGCTGGTACGCACCGCGTAACCGCGCCAGACGGCGTGTCAGGCGCCCCGGGAACAACCGGCATTCCAGGGCCCGGCTCGGATAAATTTGGTCTGAAGGACGAAAACATCTTGGAGACTGCACGAACGGCGCGGCGGCCGGGAGGCCGGTGGGGGCAAGTTTCTATCCAGCCGGGCAAGTTGGAAACATGCCCCCACGCTAAGAGCGGCCGGGGCCGGGCCACGCGGCGAGGTACACGTCGCGGCGGTCGTACTCTTGGAATCCGTGCCGGTCGTAGAGCCGCAGCGCGGGCTCGTTCCGCACGTCCACGCTCAGGGTCAGGGTGTGGAGGTCGCGGTCCCGGGCGAACGCCAGGGACCGGCGGACGAGCTCGTCGCCGAGGCCGCGCCCGCGGGCGGCCGGGACCAGCCCGAGGTACGAGAGTTCGAGCGTCCCGGGCTCGGCCGCCGGCTCCCAGATGACGACCCCGACCGGCACCCCGTCCTGCTCGACCGTGTACCACCACTCGCCGGTCAGAAACCCGTTCCCCCGGAACCCGTCGACCAGCTCGGCCGGGGTGCGGTCGCCGGTCAGCTCCGGGCAGTCGAGGGAGCCGTCGTAGGTGAGGAGCAGGGTGGTGGTGAACGCGTCCCGGGCGGCGGCGCACGGGCGGAGCCCGAGAGACTCGCCGCCCGCCCGCCCGCCCGGCCCGACCTCCCGCCGCATGTGCGTGACCCGGGTGACGAGCTGAAACCCGTGCCGCCCCAGGGGGGCCATGTCGGGCCGGTCGGTTTCGGCCGCGAACGACTGGCACACCTTGACCCCGCGGGCCCGCAGCCAGTCGCACGCGGCGGCCACGAGCTCGTCCTCGATCGCCGCCCGGTCGCGGCCCCGTTCGGCCTGCGGCGGCCACGCCAGCCCGAGCGCCCCCGGGAGTGGCTGGGTCAGAACCGCCCCGCGGACCAGTCCGCCGGCGCGGGCGACGAACAGCCCGCCCGGGTCGAACGTCCCGGAGGTGAGCAGGTCGCGGTACCGCAGGGCGGCGAGGTCCCGGTCCGGCCCGACCCGGCGGGCGGCCAGGAGCCGGCAGGCGGCCGTGATCTCGTCCGGGGCGGCAGGGGAAACGGAGAACCGCATACGGGAAGTGTACCACGGACCGGCCCGGAGCCGGGCTCAGCCCGCGATCCGCCGGCGGCGACAGGCGTCAGCGTACGTCGATTCCAGATCAACGCGAACGGCGGTGACAGCGGTCAGCCAGAGCGGCTGGGTCGGCAGCGGAGCCCCGATGGCGAGTGGGGCGGACCAACAATCCACCTCGGCCCGTGCGCCCCGGCGGATCGGACGGTACGCGGCGGCGTATAGCCGGGCCTCGGGCGGGAGCGGGGCCGCGTCGGGGGAACCGACCAGGGAGAGAATGTCCCGGTGCAGGTTCGCGAGCCGGGTCGTCACGACGTCCACAATCACGACGGCCACACTCTGGGACAGGTAGCTGGCGCACTTGGTCGCGAACGCCCGTCGTGTGTCGTCCCGGTCTTTGTTTCCGGGACTGACCAGCTCGACCGCGGCGACCAGGGTCGGCCCGCCCCCGCGGGTACTGATCACCCGCACCTCGAAGTCGTCCGCGAACACGGCCGGGACTGTCGCGGCCGGGGCCGTCGGGACCCACGTCACGCTCGGCGTAGCGACCCCGACGGCGCCACTCCCGTTGGCACCCGGGTCGTGCCGGGCGGGATGGGCCTCGAACGTGCCGACATTGATCTCGATGCTGCTGCCGGCATGAACCTGCTCTTCGACGAAGTAGCCGACGGGGAGGGTGCGGGTCAAGTCGTCCGCGATGCTGCCGATCCACACGGCATGGAACGATTCCCAGTGCCGCTGCTCGCTCGAAGGCGGGTGGAAATGGTCGAGCAGGGGCATATGGGCCTCCGGGGCGTTCCGACCACTATACCCGGATCACCCCACGAACTGCCAGCCGACGGCGAACAGGAGCCCGGCCAGGCACATCGCCGCCGGCAGGGTCAGGACCCAGGCCAGGAAGATCTTCTTGACCGTCTCGGCCTGGACCCCGGACCCGTTCGCGGTCATCGTCCCGGCGACCCCGCTGGAGAGCACGTGGGTCGTGCTCACCGGCATGTGGAGCACGTCTGCCCCCATGATCGTCGCGGCGGCTACCAGCTCGGCCGCCGCCCCCTGGGCGTAGGTCAGGTGGGTCTTCCCGATCTTCTCGGCCACCGTCACCACGATCCGCTTGTACCCGATCGTCGTCCCCACCCCCAGGGCCACCGCCACCCCGACCACCACCCAGAGCGGGACGAACTCGACCGCCCGGGTCGGGGCCGCCAGGTGCGGCTTGATCGCCTCCCGGGTCCCGGGCGACAGCCGGGCCTCGGCCGCGTGCTTGCGGAACGAGTACACCGCCTGCCGGACCTCCCACCGCTCTTCCGGCGACACGTCGGCGAAACTCGCCTTCCCGTCCAGGGTCTTGACGACCGTGTCCAGGTCCCGCCGCAGTTCCGGCGTCAGCTCCTTCGGGTTCTTCTCCAGGATGTCCCGGACGGCGACCGCCGACTGATAGACGTCCCGGGCCAACTCCGGGTGGTAGATGTTGACCGCGTAGTGGGCCGGGAGGAATCCGATCAGCACGAGCAGGATCAGCCCCATCCCCTTCTGCCCGTCGTTCGACCCGTGGGCGAAACTCACCCCCCCGCAGGTGAGCATCAGCCACCCGCGGATCCACCGCGGCGGCCGGTCGTCCCCCTCCGGGGGGACGTACAGCCGCGGCTCCCGGACGGTCGCCTTCAGGAGGAGCAGGAGGCCGGCGGCCAGCCCGAACCCGACGGCCGGGGACACGATCAGGGCGAGCAGCACCTCGCCGGCCTTGGCCCAGTTCACCCCCACCCCGCCCTGGTCGGTGAGCAGGCTGTGCGTCAGCCCGACCCCGAGGATCGCCCCGATCAGGGTGTGCGAGCTGCTCACCGGCAGGCCCATGTACCAGGTGCTGAGGTTCCACACCACCCCGGCGAGGAGCAGGGACAGGATCATCACCAGGGCGGTGCCCGAGGTGCCCTGGATGAGCAGGTCGACCGGGAGCAGGTTGACGATGCTGAACGCGACCGCGGTCCCCCCGAGCAGGACCCCGAGGAAGTTCAGGACCCCGGAGTAGAGCACCGCCGGGGTGGGCCTCAGGGTGCGGGTGTAGATGACCGTGGTGACCGCGTTCGCGGTGTCGTGGAACCCGTTGATGAACTCGAACGCGAACGCGACCACGAGGGCGATCGCGAGGACCAGGAGGTGACCCGGGTCGAGGGCCGAGGCGGCATCCCAGAAGGTCATGGGGACCTCGTCAGGAGGGACGGACGACGGGCGAGACACCCACCGACCCGGTCGGCTGCGGCGGTGGGCCAGCCTGAAGGGTAATTCGGCGGGCGGTCGCGAGTCCCCTGGCAGATTACGAGATTCAACGATTCTTCACACGCCGGACCGGGAAGAGGAAGAAGCGGGTGCGGGGCGGGGAAGGCCGGTGGGCCGTTCGGCACGCGGTTCGCTGGAACTGAAGCCGCGAGTAAACACGCGGCCGCCGCGTGATCCAAACAACCCTCGACACGAGGTTCCTGATATGACTCCGCACCACGACCAGATGACCCGGCTCGGGAAGATCCGCTACGGCCTGGCCGCCATGCTCCTGGGCCTGCCGCTACCGATCATCCTCATCGCGTTCCTCTGGGGCGGGTGTACCAGCCGTTGATCCCGGGGCCGGAGTCGCCCCGCGGGAGAAAGTAACGTGCCACAAACCGAAACGAGTTCGCCCGGCCGTAACATGCCGATGATCGTGATCGTCGTCCTGGCTGTGCTGGCCGCACTCGGGTTCGTCTTCGCGTGGCCCGGCTGACCGGCGACGGCATCCGGCCTCCCACACGAAGACAAGGGCCGTTCGGACCGGGGATCCGTCCCCGGACCGGGCGGCCCGTGCGTTTTTCCCGGGGGCGCGAGCGTCAATGGAACAGCCCGAGGATCGGTTCCAGAATGAATCGGAATAGCCCGAAGACCTGGGCCAGGATGACGGCCAGCACGGGCAACACGAACTTCGCGACCGACGAGAAGAACCCCGAATCCGGGGTGAACCGGTCCGGCGGGGACCGGGTAATCCTGCTGACGAGCCCGTCCCGGTTGATCCCGTACAGGACGTACACGGTGCCGACGACCGCCGCGATCAGCAGGGCGGCCAGGGCGTCGAGCCGGGGGCGGTCCGGCTGGAACGGGTAGCTCGCGGCGGCGAACAGGAGGAGCGGGGCGGCGACCGCCAGGGCGTACGCGAGCATCCGTAACTGGGCGAAGTAGCGGCCGAGGTAGAGGACCACGTAACAGGCAACGAACTGCTCGGCCTGTTCGCCCTCGTCCGCCGCCTCCGGGGGGCGGGCGGCCCGGACACGACGATGTGACAGGTCACGGTTTGACCGTCCGCGACGGCCGTGGGCGCGGGCCGGGCGGGGCGGTCGCCGCCCCCTTTCCCCTCCCCGGGGTGGATCACCCCGAAGGCGGCGTCGACCGACTGGTGGGCCCACCGGTCCGGCAGCGCGCCCAACAGCCGTTCGGCGGTGTCCGCCAGCCGGCCGCACAGCCACGCCCGGGTGGCCTCGTCCTCGGCGGAATTCTCTTCGGGGACGTGCGCGCCCGGCGGCACCATGCGGCCGAACACCCAGGTCAGGGCCGGCTGACTCGCCCCGATCTCCGCCGCGAGCTGATGCCGCTCGGTCGGCGGGAGGACCCAGGCGGTGGCCGCCAGGTGGGAGTGCCGCGGGCGGCCGGAATACAGGTACCCGCCGAACAGCCGGCCGATCTCGTCCGGGACCCGCTCGAACGCCCCGACCATCGGCACCCGGAGGATCTCCCCGAGCAGCTCCCGGATGCCGGACCAGAGGATCAGGAACCGGGCCAGGGCGAGTCCGACCCCCCCGGCCACCGCCCAGAACAGGACCCGCATGGCCCAGTCCCAGAGGGCCCCCTCCCCGGACGGGAGGGAGACGGTGAGGGAGGTCCAGAGCCCGGCGAACACGATCACCCCGAAGAAGACGAGCCAGACCCAGGCCCACCGCCCGGGGAACCGGGCCTTCCGGTCGGCGCCGGCCCTCTCCGGCCAGAAAGCCGGGAAGCACGGACTGGCAGCTGCGGTTCAGCTGTTCGTCCGCCCTGCTAACGCGGCCCCACGGCGCCCGGTACGGGCACCGGAGCCACCCCCGCCGGGCCATGTCGGTCTGCTGGAGCGAGAAATAGCCGACGGCGAGCCCCGCGGCCGCGACCAGCCCCATCGGGACGATCGGGGAATACCCGGCGGCCGGGACGGTCGCCCGGAAGTACAGGAAGAATCGTTCGGCCGGCCCCAGGCTCGCGCCCCAGACGACGATCGGGAGGGCGGCCGCGAGGACGACGCCCAGGAGACACAGATACCCTCCCGGCCACTCTCCGGGGTGCGGGAACCGGGCCCGCAACAACAACAGGAGGGTGATGGCGATCACGCCGACGCCGATCGCCGTGGCCAGACCGATGGCTGCCGTGTGCCGCCAGTCCACCAGCTGGGGGGACAGGAGCTGGCCGCCCGCCTCCCGGACCGGAAGGGCACAGGGAAGGGCGAACACGAGCACGGCCGCGAGCATGACGCCGCGCCACAGCCACGCCCCCGCCGCCGCGGGCAGGCGCAGGCCCGCCGGGGTCGCCGGGTTCACCTCGAAGTCCCGGCGGCCGGCCGCCCAGTCCCGCCAGCACCAGGTCGAGAGGGTCCACCGGTCGGGCCCCCGCCGGGGGCGAACGGCCGGCGGGGGCAGCAGCACGAGGATCGCCAGCCCGACCCACACGACCGCCGCGAGCTGGGTGAGCAGTCCCCCGAGCGGGACGGTGAAGGACCGCGGGAGATGGGGCCCGTACTCACCCGCCGCGGGCTCGGGGAGCTTCGCCTCCACGACGTACGGGTCCGGCAGGAAGGACGCCGGCCCCCGGTCCGGGTCCACCTTCGGGACGCGGTCGTCGTACCGGGTGTAGCAGTGGACCGGGAGGAAGGTTCCGCCCTGGCCGACGACGCTCACCCAGATCGGGGGGCGGCCGGGGAGCGCGGCGCCGCCCGGGAACGGCGGCTGGTAGCCGATCATCGAGGTGTGCTCCCCGAACTGGACGAGCACCGCGTTGTAGTACCCCTGGCTGGCCTGGGTCGGGAACGGGAGCCGCCGGTTCGGCAGGTCGACTTCGCGCCCGTCGGCGCGGGCGTAGGCACCCAACGGCGTGGTCCACCACGCGGCCGACTGGCTGAGCGGGTACGTCGACCCGACGACCGTCCCCCGCAGGTGGTAGGCGTCCTCCGGGTGGGTCATGGCGACGCTCGGCTCGGTGGTGAACACCCGGACGTTCGGGCACTCCTGCCGGATCAGCTTGTTCAGGAACACCACGTCCCGGGCGTCGGTCGCCACGATCCCGACGTACCGGGCCCGGGCCCGTTCGATGGTGGCCAGGATGGACCGGAGGGTCTGGCCGGCGACGGTCACGGCCGCCTCCGGGTCGTACGGGGCGATCCCGTCCACCTGGGTCCCTTCCCGGACCGGGAGCCGGGGCTCGGTGAAGTCGGTCTGGGGCAGGCCGGACCAGGGCCGGGCCGGGGCCGTCTTCTCGTACTTCGCGTTGAGCTGCGAGACCGAGATCGGGAACGGGAGGTCGATGACCTCGTCCCAGCTGTGGACCGGTTGTGTCGCCGGGCCGCCGCCCGCCGCCTTCGCCGCCTCCTTCGCCTGCTCCTCCCGCACTTTCGTACGGTCCGGGTTCGACCGGGCCCCGAGCACGGTGTTCGTCTCGCGGAGGACCGCGACCCGGTCGGTCAGCGGGGCCGCGTCGAAGGCGTCGAGGTCGGTGCCCCGGTACCCGGCCAGGTACGCCAGAACCGCCCGGGTGACCAGCCGGTCCGGGACCACGGTGGCCTGGATCTTGAAATCGGGGAACACCTCCGGGGTGAGCGCCGTTCCGCTCCCGGAGAGGATCCGGAACGCATACCCGGCCCGGTCGGTTTTCGGCTCCGCCTTCCAGTTCGCGAACGTCCGGACGAGCCGGGTCAGCGACCCGCTGTAGTACGGGCCGACGACCCGGATCGTCCTGGCCCAGTCGGCCGCCCCGGACCACCCGGTCTCGACCGCGGTCGGGCCCGGCCCGGCCCACCCGACCCCGTTCCGGACCAGCGCCTCGTGGACCGCCAGGGCGCGGATCAGGGCCGGCTTGTGAACCCCCGAGATCGGGTTTTCGCCAACCAGACAGACGAGGGCCAGGTGGTCCTCCGGCCGGGTGTTGCCCGGGGCGGGCAGGGCGAGACGGAACAGCATGGTCCCGGGGTAGTCGCGGTGGGGCGGCCGGGTCTTTCCGGAGAGGTCGACCCGGCCGCGGGCGTCCCGGGGCCACGGCAGCCAGGACGTCTGGAGGAGGAACCGGCGGGCCTCGAAGGCCCGCTGGATCGCCTCGACGGTCGCGTCGAACTCCAGCGCGAACTTCGAGTCGACCGGGTCCGGGACGGTGGCGATCAGGAACTCGAACTTGAAATCGACCCCGATCGTCTTGCTCCGCCCGAGGGCGTCGGCCAGCCAGGTGTCGGCCGCGGGGGCCGGGGCGGGCGTCCCCCGCCAGAAGGGGACCCACTCGGGGAGCTGGGTGGCCGGCTCCGGCCGGGCCCCGAAAAAGTCCTTCAGAACGACAAGCGGGTCCGGGCGAGTCGGGGGCGGCGCGGTCCCGGTCGTCGGCTTCTCGGCGTCGGGGGATTCGGCCCCGGTCCTGGCCGTCGGCTTCGGGGTCGGGTCGCTCGGGAGGCCGAAGAGGACCGCCCCCGCGACGGCGAGAAGGGTCACGAGCCAAACGGGAAGGTTCGACCGGCCGGGCGTGTTGTCGGCAGCCATGTCGGATCGGGGGTAAGGGAGGTCGGTTCGAACCCACCGACATTACTCCCACTTTCGCCGATCCGCAATGGGGCAGTTGACCGTCGGTTTTCGACGTTATTGATACCGATTGCCCGTCGGGATCTGCCACGCCGCCGACCCCGGCGGGGTTCCTCACTTCCCCTTCCCCTTCCCCTCCCACGGCCGGGAGGTCGTGCCCCCGCCCTTCCGCCCCTTGCCCCGCTTCTTCGGCTCCGGCACGCTCGGAGCTATCGTCTTCCCGCCCAGCACGCTCGGGGCCGCCGCCTCCCCGTACTTCTTCTTCAGCTCCGCCTCCAGCTTCACGATCTGGTCCCGCAGCAGCTGCGCCCGCTCGAAGTCCAGGTTCTTCGCCGCGTCCAGCATCTCTCCGAACAGCTGTTGGACGAACTCGATCGTGACGTAGTCGTCGGCCGCCGCCCCTGCCCCGGCCGCCGCCTCCTGGGCCATCTTGTGCGCCTCGATCTCGTCCTCGATCGCGTTCTTGATCGCCGTCTTCACCGTGGTCGGGGTGATCCCGTGCTCGGCGTTGTACTTCAGCTGGACGTCCCGCCGGCGGTTCGTCTCGGCCACCGCCCGGCTCATCGAGTCGGTGACCGTGTCGGCGTACAGGATCACCTCCGCGTTCACGTTCCGGGCCGCCCGGCCGATCGTCTGGATGAGCGACGTCGCGCTCCGCAGGAACCCCTCCTTGTCGGCGTCCAGGATCGCGACCAGCGACACCTCGGGCAGGTCGAGCCCTTCGCGGAGCAGGTTCACCCCGACCAGCACGTCGAACCGCCCTTCCCGGAGTTCCCGGAGGACGGTGATCCGCTCGATCGCGTCGAGCTCCGAGTGCAGCCACGCGCACCGCATCCCGGCGTCGCGGAAGTACGTCGACAGGTCCTCGGCCATCCGCTTGGTGAGCGTGGTGACCAGGGTCCGTTCGTCCTTCCCGGCCCGTTTCGCGATCTCGGCCGCGAGGTCCGGCACCTGCCCCCGGGCCGGGCGGATGTGGATGACCGGGTCGACCAGCCCGGTCGGCCGGATCACCTGTTCGGTCACCTCCCCGCCGGTCTTCCCCAGCTCGTACGGGCCGGGGGTGGCCGACAGGCACAGGGCCGTCGTCAGCTTCTGCTCGAACTCCTCGAACTTGAGCGGCCGGTTGTCCATCGCGCTGGGGAGCCGGAACCCGTGCTCCACCAGTGTCGACTTCCGCGAGTGGTCGCCGTGGAACATCCCGCGGACCTGCGGCAGGCTGACGTGCGACTCGTCCACCACGACCAGGAAGTCGTCCGGGAAGAAGTCCATGAGGGTGTACGGCGGCTCGCCGGGCTTGCGGCCCGAGAACCACCGGGCGTAGTTCTCGATCCCGGAGCAGTACCCGACCTCCCGGAGCATGTCGAGGTCGTACCGGCACCGGGCCTTGAGCCGTTCGGCCTCGAGCAGCTTGCCCTCGGTCTTGAACTGTTCGAGCCGCTGGACGAGCTCCTGCTCGATCCCCGTGACCGCCTCCCGGACCCGCTCCTCCGGGGTGACGAAGTGTTTGGCCGGGTAGACGTACAGCTCCTCCAGCGGCTTGATCGTCTCCCCGCTGACCGGGTGGATGACCGCGAGCGAGTCGACCTCGTCGCCGAACAGTTCGATCCGGTACGCCGCCTCTTCCGAGGCCGGCCAGACGTCGATGGTGTCGCCGCGGACGCGGAACTTGCCCCGCTCGAACGCGATGTCGTTCCGCTGGTACTGGATGTCAACCAGCTTGAGGAGCAGGTTGTCGCGGTCGACGACCTCGCCCTTCTGGAGGTAGACCATCATCCGCTTATAGTCGGACGGCGACCCGAGCCCGTAGATGCAGGAGACGGAGGCGACGATGATGACGTCCTCGCGGGAGACGAGGGCGGAGGTGGCGGCGAGCCGGAGGCGGTCGATGTTCTCGTTGATCGAGGAGTCTTTCTCGATGTAGATGTCCCGCTGGGGGATGTACGCCTCGGGCTGGTAGTAGTCGTAATAGCTGACGAAGTAGTGGACGGCGTTGTGGGGGAAGAACCCCTTGAACTCCTTGTACAGCTGGGCGGCGAGGGTCTTGTTGTGGGCGAGCACCAGGGTCGGCTTGCCGATCGCAGCGATGACGTTCGAGGCCGTGAATGTCTTGCCGGTGCCGGTGGCGCCGAGCAGGACCTGGAACGTCTTCCCGTTCCGGAACCCGGTCACCAGCTGATCGATGGCCTTGGGCTGGTCCCCGGCCGGGGCGTACGGGCTTTCGAGCTGGAACTTGGCGGCCATGACCGGCTCCGGGGTGCGGGACGGGAGTTCACTAACCCTCAAATTGTAGGGGCGGTCGCGGGCGGGCCGGTAGGTGTGTTGCGGGACCGGGCCGGTCGGGGGAGGTGCCTCTGGATTCCGGAGCTGGGGGAGGGCGATCGGTCGGACCCGCGGGAGTTTGACCACGTCGCGCGAAGATTGGGTTCGTTCGGCAAAATCGCCCTCCCGCCGGTTGGGGGCGGGACTTGATTGTGAAGAAATGATGTAGGTTGGGTTCGTTCGGCAATATGGCCTCTGGCTGGCTGCCCGAAGAGTGGATGAGCGAGTGAGCCGGCCACCAGCTGGTGTCAGGAATTGACAGGGTTTGACAGCCTGGCGCTGGTGATTCTGCCCGGGGCCATCTGCCACCAGTTGGTGGCAGGAAATGGCAGGGTTTGGCAGGCCCACAGCAGGGGATTTCTGCCCGTTGGCGCCGGTCGCCAACTGGTGGCAGGAAATGGCAGGGTTTGGCAGGCTCACAGAGGGTTTCTCTGCCAGCGGCCGCCTGCTACCAGCTGGTGGCAGGAAGTGGCAGGGTTTGGCAGCCCCACGGCGCGGTTTCCGCCACCTATCGAGTGTCGGTGTGGTGAGTGCTCGTGACAAAGTTTGAGGCCGATGGCGGACGGCATGGGCCAACCTGAGTGGACAGCTGGACAGCGACTTCCCCGGCATTATGGCGACGGAGTTTGCCTGCCGGGAAGGGCAGATGCGAATCGACCGGCCGTTCGCTGCCCAGGGCGTTGCCCTGGGCTGAGAGCTCTCAGCCCTCCGGGCTGAAATCCCGATTTCACCCCAACGGGGAGACAGAGCTGAGCCCCCCTACCAGGCCGCGTGGCCCGACGTCCCGAAGGCTGGCGGGACGTGTTGGAGGGGTAGGGCCGGGCTGCCGTGAGGCGGCGAAGCAGCTGGGACTTTTCGAGACTGCCCGGCCGACACCACAGCGCTCGCAGTCCCTGGTTCCACCTTCTCCCGCGGCGTGACCCACAAGTGCTTTCGAAGAGAACGGAACCGAGTGTGTTCATCCTGTAGGGGTGCGAGTTCACTGGACCGGCCCGGTTTGTCCCTTTATCGGCGTGCCGCGGCCGGGTCGGACCTTATAATCGTCACTCCCAGCAGCACTTAGGCCCAGGCCGGGAGCGCGGGAACAACCGCTTCTTGCGCGGGAGAATCCACCATGCGTCAGCATTCCAAGGTCCGAGGCAGTTCGGCCCGGTCGATCCTGGGCTCTGCCCGCCTCTACCTGGAGTCGTTGGAGCGGCGGGACGTCCCGACCGCGGTTGGGGTCCTCGACCCGACGTTCGGCACCGGTGGGCAGGTCATCGCCCTGTACAACACATCGAGCCGGGCTCAGGCGGTGGCGGTGGACTCGCTCGGCCGGGTGGTGGTCGCCGGGTACACCCCCGGGACCGGGGGGAACGACTTCGTGGTCCTCCGGTTCAACTCCGACGGGACCCCGGACACCGCCTTCGGGACCGGCGGGAAAGAGACCCTCGACTTTGCCGGCGGGGACGACGCGGCCGGTGGGGTGGCGATCGACCCGAATGGCAACATCGTGGTCGTCGGAACCTCGACCACCGGGGGGAGGACCCAGCTCGCGGTCGCCCGGCTAACCCCGGCCGGGCGACCGGACCCTACGTTCGGGGCCGGTGTGACGGGAGAGGTGCTCATCCCGCCCCCGTCCGGGTACACCGACCTGACGGGCACCGTGTACGGGTACAACCAGCTGATGGCGGGACCGGCGGTGGCGATTGATGCGAGCGGGAACATCGTCCTGGCTGGGACCGCGGACACGGGCACGGGCTCGAAGTCCCAGTTCGCGGTCGCCCGGCTGACCCCGGCCGGGGCTTTGGACCCGGCGTTCAACGGCGGGGCGGTCGAGGTCCTGGGAGTGTCCGCGACTTCGGTCGATTCGGCCGCGGGGGTGACCATGAACCGGGCCGGGGACATCGTGGTCGCCGGCGGATCGTTCGACCCGGCGGCCTTCGCCGCGGTAGGACGGGCGGCGGTGTTCGAGCTGCGGCCGGACGGGACGCTCGACCCGGCATTCAACGGCGGGAAGATCCTGACGGTCGGGACCGGGCACGGGGACACGGCCCGGGCCGTCGCCACGGACGCGGCCGGCGACGTCTACCTGGCCGGGTCCTCCACCGTCGACAACGGCTTCCCGCTGTACGGTGTGCTATCGGTCTTCAAAGTGACCCCGGCCGGGGCGGAGGACCCCACGTTCGGGAACGGCGGGGTGTTCCTCGCCGACCCGCGCGGGAACCGGTCCAGCGAGGCGATCGCGATCGCGGTCCAGGCGAACGGTCGGGTGGACGTCGGCGGGATCACCGCGGTCGGGTTCGCACACAGCTTCGTGGTCCTCCAGCTCCTCCCGGCCGGGGCCCTGGATCCGGCGTTCAACGCGGCCGGGTCCACCCCGGGGGAGAACAGCTTCTTCTTCGGGGGGGACCCGGGCGGCTTCCTGTACGGGCTGACGGCCACCCCGTCCGGGCAGGTCGTGGTCGCCGGGGGGGACGACACCACGTTCACGCCGGGCCGGGTCGAGATCGCCCGGCTGACCGGTCCTGGTCGGCTGGACGTG
This sequence comes from Gemmataceae bacterium, assembly GCA_028288765.1. GTDB lineage: Bacteria > Planctomycetota > Planctomycetia > Gemmatales > Gemmataceae > Urbifossiella. Next base: position 20,828 of record JAQGHQ010000477.1, read on the forward strand.
AGTACCGAGCTGGCCGTCAGCGGGAGCCCGGACGGGACCGCCCAGCTCTTCGGGTCGACGGCCGCGACCGGGCAGGTGAACACCACCGCCCTGGCGACCATCGCCGCCTTCGGGTCGGCGACGGTGAACGTCCGGACGGCGGTCGCGGACGTGAACGGGGACGGCATCCCGGACACCATCGTGGTCACCGGCCCGGGTGTCCCGCTCCGGGTCGCGGTGGTCAGCGGGGCCGACAACAAGACCCTCCTGGTCCAGCCGTTCGATCCGTTCGGCGGGAACTTCACCGGTGGCGGGTTCGTGACCGCCGGGGACTTCGGACACACCGGCCGGGCCAACTTCGTCGTCACCCCGGACGAGGGCGGCGGCCCGCGGGTCAGCCTCTTCGCTCTCGGGACCGACGGGACCGTGAGTACGGTGGCGAACTTCTTCGGGATCGCCGACCCGAACTTCCGGGGCGGGGCCCGGGCGGCGGCCGGGGACGTGAACGGGGACGGGACCCCGGACCTGGTGGTCGCCGCCGGGTTCGGGGGCGGGCCGCGGGTCGCCGTCTTCAACGGGACCACCCTGTTCACCACCCCGACCAGGCTGGTGAACGACTTCTTCGCGTTCCCCGGGGCGGACGCGACGACCCTGCGGAACGGGGTGTACGTGGCCGTCGGGGACGTGACCGGGGACGGGTACGACGACCTGATCTTCGGCGGCGGGCCGGGCGGCGCTCCCCGGGTCTTCATCCTCAGCGGGGTTCAAGTCGTAAGCGGGAGCGTGACGGCCGCCCAGGCGAACCCGGTCGCCAACTTCTTCGTGGCCGGGAACACGTCCGACCGGGGCGGGGTCCGGGTGGCCGCGAAGAACCTGGACGGGGACACCGAGGCGGACGTCGTCGTGGCGAGCGGGCAGGGGAGCCCGGCGAAGGTCCGGGTGTACCTCGGGAAGACCTTCCCCGCGCCGGGCGAGCCGGGCACATTCCAGGATCTGGGCGTGTCCGGCGGGGCCACCCTTGCCGACGGCGTCTACGTCGGCTGACCGGCCGTCCACGCCGATCGTCTGCCCGGATGGCGTTCGCCGACCGGGCCGAGGCCAGGAACATCGCCCTCCCGCCCACGCTCCCAATCTCCTCCTCCGCTCCCGTCTCAGATTCCTGTCGCCCACCCCGGCGGTTCTTCTTGTGGGTCGGGAAAGCAGGACCTACACTCCGAGTGCGATCCCGTCGTGCGCGGCCCCTTCATGAAGCCGACGGCCCGCGCCGGCCGGGGCAGGAGGACGTCCGATGAGCGACCCCCTGGCCACCGGCCACTGGCCGGCACCCGCGGAGGACGCGCCGCCGGACCGGCCCACGGTCCCCGGGTACGAACTCCTCGACGAACTGGGCCGGGGCGGCATGGGCGTCGTCTACAAGGCCCGGCAGGTGGGTTCGGGGCGGGTGGTCGCGCTCAAGCTGATCCGCGACGGCGCCCTGGCCGGCCCCCAGGCGCGGGCCCGGTTCCGGATCGAGGCGGAAGCGGCGGCGCGGGTCCGGCACCCGAACGTCGTGCAGATCCACGAGGTCGGCGAGCACGCCGGCCAACCCTACCTCGCGATGGAGTTCGTCGGGGGCGGCAGCCTCGACCAGCACCTCGCCGGCCGCCCGCAGCCGGCCCCGGCGGCGGCCGAACTGGTCCGCACCCTGGCCCTCGCCGTCGCTCATGCCCACGAGCAGAAGATCGTCCACCGCGACCTGAAGCCGGCCAACATCCTGCTCGCGAACGACAGCGCGGGGGGTGAAGGAGCCACCGCCCCTCTTCACCCGAAGATCACCGACTTCGGCCTCGCCAAGCGGCTCGACACCGAGAGCACGGCCTGGACCCGGGACGGGGCCGTCGTCGGGACCCCGAACTACATGGCCCCGGAGCAGGCGGCCGGGCGGGTCCAGGACGTCGGGCCCGCGACGGACGTGTACGCCCTCGGGGCGACGCTGTACGAGCTGCTCACCGGCCGCCCGCCGTTCCGGGCCGATACCTGGGACCAGACGATCCGGCAGGTGCTCCACGACGAGCCGACGCCGCCGACGCGGGCCCGGCCGGACGTGCCCCGCGACCTGGAGACGGTGTGTCTCAAATGCCTCGAAAAGGAGCCCGCCCGGCGCTACGCCGGGGCCGGGGAGCTGGCGGACGAGCTGGCCCGGTTCCTCGCCGGCCGGCCCGTGGCCGCCGTCCCCCCGAGCGCGACAGAACGGCTGGCCAGGCTGGCCGTCCGGGACGACTACCGGATCGTCGGCGAAATCGGCCGCGGCCCCCGGAGCACCGTCTACCACGCCCTGTACGAACCGCTCAAGCAGCCCGTCGCCGTGAAAGTCTTCCCGGCGGGGACCTGCACGCGGGACGAGTGGGACGCCCGGCTCCGGCGCGGCGCTGATTTGCGGGCCGTGCTCGCGCACCCGCATGTCGTCCCCGTCCACCGGGCCGGCTGGTGGGACGGGGCCCCGTACCTGATCACCGAGCTCGTCGCGCACGGCAGCCTGGCCGCCGCGATCGCCGGCCGCCCCCACCCCGTCATCCCGGCGCTCCATCTGGTCGGGCAGCTGGCCGAACTCGTCGGCTACCTCCACCGGCAGGGGGTCGTCCACGGCAACCTGAAGCCGAGCAACGTCCTCCTGGCCGCGGACGGCATCCCCCGGGTCGCCGACTTCCGCCTGACCGGCGGCCTGTTCCAGAGTGCCCTGCCCGCGGACGACCGGGACCCTGCCGGGTGCGGTTACCTGGCCCCCGAATTCGTTCACGACCCGGCCGCCGAGCCCCGCCCGTTCACGGACGTCTACGGTTTGGGGACGATCCTGTACGAGCTGTTGACGGGCCGGCCGCCGTTCGCCGGGGCAACCGCCGGGGACGTTCTCGAACAGGTGCGCTCCCAGGACTCGGTTCCACCCTCCAGCCTCAACCCCGAGGTGGCGCCGGCCCTGGAGGCGGTCTGCCTGCGGTGCCTGCGGAAGGACCCCTGGCGGCGGCACACCCGCGCGTACGACGTGTTGACCCGCCTCCGTCACTTCATCGACGATCAGGGGGGACGGGGTGTGCCGGGCCGGCGGCCCGGACGACGGCCGCCGGGGGCGTGACCGGCGACGATGTCCCTGACCTGATTCGCGCGGGGAGGCCGAGAGACACTCCCGGGTCCGACACGGTGCCTTCGGAACGGGGTGTTCATGGTGGCCGGGGACACGGCCGCATCTCGGTTCGCTCTGACCGCCTTCCCCGAATCCCGCATCTCGCCCAAATTCCCCCTTTCATATAATCCGTTCATTTGTCGACAGATTTCGGGTATAGGTATACTTGCCGGCGCCCAGGGGACTCACACCCCTCAGCTACTACGAACCGGCACAGCTCCTTCTCTCCAGGAGACCGCATCATGGCTCGCCCGCAGGTTCGCCGCACCCCCCGTCGGCCCGCGTTCCGCCCGTTCCTGACCCGACTCGAAGACCGCGATGTCCCGGCCACGTTCGTCGTCAACACCACCGCCGACACCGGGGCGGGGTCGCTCCGCCAGGCGATCACCGACGCGAACGCCGCCGCCGGCGCCGACGCGATCGTGTTCGCCGCCGGTCTCTCCGGCCAGACGATCACCGCCACCAGCGCCGCCCTCCCGACCATCACCGACCCGGTCACCATCACCGGCCTCGGGCCGGCCCTGCTCACGGTCAGCGGGAACAACGCCTTCCGGGTGTTCGACGTGGCCACCGGTGGGGTCACCATCACCGGGCTGACGATTACCAAGGGGCTGAGCCCGGCCGGCGGGGACGGGGGCGGGGTCCGGCAGGTCGGCGGGAGTCTGACGCTGGACACCGTGGTGCTGACGGCCAACAAGGCGGACGTCAACGGCGGCGGGGTCGCGGTCTCCGGGGCCGGGGCCGTACTCACCGTGACCAACAGCACGATCAGCGCCAACGCGAACACGAACGGGGACGGGGGTGGGGTGTTCGTCGGGACCGGGGCCACGGCCGCGATCACCGGGACCGTCATCACCGGCAACCAGGGGAGCATCAACCAGGACGGGGCCGGGGTCCGGGTCTCCACCAGTGCCACCGTCACTTTGACCGACTCCACGGTGTCCGGCAACACCGGCGCCGGGACGGCGTACTTCGGGGGCGGGATCCGCTCCGACGGGACGTTGACGGTCCTCCGGACCACGCTCTCGGGGAACACGTCCGGCGGCAGGGGCGGGGCGATCAGCATCACCGGCGGGACGGCGACGATCACCAACTCCACCATCGTGGGCAACACCGCCCAGGCGAGCAACGGCGGCGGGGGCATCCAGATCAGCGCGGGGACGGCGACGATCACCAACTGCACCATCACCGACAATAACGACACCAGCGCGGCGGCGACCAACGCCGGCGGGGTGAGCCTGTCCGGCGGGACCGCCACCCTGGCGAACACGGTGGTGGCCAACAACAGCACCGCGAACGGGGTCGCCAAGGACGTCCGGGGAACGTTCGCCGCCGGGTCGAACAACAACTTCCTGACCTTCGCGGACGCGAACACGAACCTCGCCAACGGGGTGAACGGGAACGTGGTCGGGGCCGACGCGAAACTCGGCCCCCTCCAGTTCAACGGCGGCCCGACCCAGACCCGGGTCCCGCTCGCCGGCAGCCCGCTCATCAACGCCGGGAGTAACGCCGCCATCCCGGCCGGGACGACCCTCGACCAGCGGGGCCTGGTGCGGACGATCGGCACGGTCGATATCGGTGCGACCGAGGTCCAGCCGGCCTCCCCGCTCGCCGTCGGCGGGTCGCTCGACGGCCGGGCGACGGTCTTTGCCCCGAACGCCGCCGGCCAGTACGGCACCCCGACCACCCTCCCGGCAGTGTTCGGGAGTGCGACCGTGAACGCCCGGACGGCGGTGGCCGACGTGAACGGGGATGGGTTCCCGGACACGATCCTCGTCACCGGCCCGGGGACCCCGATCCGGTTCGCGGTCATCAGCGGGAAGGACAACACGACCGTGCTCGTCCCGGCGACCGCGCCGTTCGCCGGGAGCGAGGACTTTACCGGGGGCGGGTTCGTGGCCGCCGGGGACTTCGAACGGACCGGCCGGGCGGACATCGTTATTACCCCGGACCAGGGGGGCGGGCCCCGGGTCTCGATCTTTGGGCTGCCGGCGGGCGGGTTAACCCTCCGGGCGAACTTCTTCGGGATCGACGACCCGAACTTCCGGGGCGGGGCCCGGGCGGCGGCCGGGGACGTCAACCGCGACGGGACCCCGGACCTGATGGTCGCGGCCGGGTTCGGGGGCGGGCCGCGGATCGCCGTCTTCAACGGGACGACCCTGTTCACCACCCCGACCAGGCTGGTGAACGACTTCTTCGCGTTCCCCGGGCCGGACGCGACGACCCTGCGGAACGGGACGTTCGTGGCGGCCGGGGACGTGAACGGGGA
>JAQGHQ010000488.1 GCA_028288765.1 Gemmataceae bacterium
ATCCCGGTCGCCCCGCCGCCCGGCGTGGCCGCCCCGGCCGGGGCGGTGGCCGCGGCCATCCCGCCGGCCGAGGACGTCGAGCTCCCGGCGCTGGTCGTCGGGGACGCGGCCGACCCGCCCTGGCCGACCTTCACGATGATGGACGCGAACTCCTCCGGCTCGATCAGCCGGCCCTTGGTGTTGATGGTGAGCTGGAACTGCTGGCCGCGGGGGGCGGGCTCCTGGCCGATCTGCCCGGCCGCGACCTGGAGGTTCTGCTGGCTGATCGCCAGCACCACGTCCCCGGGGGTGAGGTTCAGGGCGGCCAGCTTGTCCGGGTCGAGCCAGATCCGCATGCTGTAGTCCCGCTGGCCGAGGTACCCGACCCCGGCCACCCCGGGGAGCCGGCCGAGTTCGTCCCGGATCTCGATCGTCGCGTAGTTGCTCAGGTACACGTCCGGGTACCGGGCGTCGGCCGAGACCAGGTTCACGATCATCAGCGTGTTCGGGGACTGCTTCTTGACGTTGATCCCCTCCCGCTGGACGACGTTCGGGATGACCGGGAGGGCGAGCTGGACCCGGTTCTGGACGAGGACCTGGGCCATGTCCGAGTTGGTGCCGAGCTTGAACGTGACGGTCAGGGTGTAGGTCCCGTCGTTGGTGCTCTGGGAGGACATGTACATCATGCCCTCGACCCCGCTCACCTGTGCCTCGACCGGGGCGGCCACGGTGTCCTGGACGGTCAGGGCGTTCGCCCCCGGGTACGAGGCCGTGACCACCACCGTCGGCGGGGCGACGTCCGGGTACTGGGCGATCGGCAGCCGGAACACCGCCACCACCCCGGCCAGCGTGATCACGATGGAGAGGACGGAGGCGAAGATCGGGCGGTCGATGAAGAAGCGGGAGATCACGGGCCGGGCCCTCCGCGTCGCGACGAAGAATGGAACAGACGTAACCGGTTGCCCGGCGGCCGGGTGGCGGCCTCCGGGGTGCCCCGCGGCGGGCCGGTTACGTCCTTCTGACGACCCGCCGCCAGAGGGAAGGCAGAATGATCGCCAACAACGCCCCGGCGACCCCCCCGCCGACCCCCAGTTCGACCAGGTCGCCGGCCCCGAGCTTGGCGGCCGAATACCCGACGGTCGCCCCCAGCGCGGCCCCGAGCAGGGCGGACCCGGCCCAGCGACCGACCCCCTGGGCGAACACCTTGCTGTCCACGCCCCGCTGGATCAGGGTGTAGAAGACGGGGGTGAGGAAGATCCCGAACAGGGTCACCCCCAGCATCCCGCTGAACACCGCGGTCCCGAGGCTCTGCCGCATCTCGGCCCCGGCCCCGGTCGCGATCACCAGCGGGAAGACCCCCAGGATGAACGCCATCGAGGTCATCAGGATCGGCCGCAGCCGGAGCCGGCTCGCCTCCACCGCCGCCTCGGCCCGCGGCCGCCCCTCCTGGTGGAGGGTGTGCGCGAACTCGACGATCAGGATCGCGTTCTTGCACGCCAGCCCGACCAGGACGATGAACCCGATCTGGACGAAGATGTCGACCGACAGGCCGGTCAGCAGGACCCCGCTGACCGAGCAGAGGAGGCAGAGGGGGACGACCAGGATGACCGCCAGCGGCAGCGCCCAGCTCTCGTACAGGGCGGCCAGGGCCAGGAAGACGAACACGACCGCGACCATGAACACGTAGATCGCCGTGTTCCCGGCCCGGATCTGGAGGAACATCAGCTCGGTCCACTCGATCGCCATCGACCGGGGCAGGACCTCGGTCGCGGCCGCCTCCACGTCCGCGATCGCCTGCCCGGAGCTGACGCCCGGGCGGACGTTCCCGGTGACCGCGGCCGCGACGTACAGGTTGTACCGGTTGATCGACACCGGGCCGTTGACCTCCCTCAGCCGGACAAGCGTCCCGAGCGGGACCATGTCCCCCCCGCTGGTCCGGACCTGGAGCAGGTCGACGTTCTCGATCCGGTTCCGGAACCGCCCCTCCGCCTGGGCCGTCACCTGCCAGTACCGGCCGAACTCGTTGAAACTGTTCACGTACAACGACCCGAGGTTCATCTGCATCGTCTGGTCCACGTCGGTCAGCTGGATCCCGAGGGACTGGACCTTGACCCGGTCGACGTCCAGGAAAAGCTGGGGGGTCTTGGACCGGAACTGGGTGAGCGTCCCGACCACGGCCGGGTCCGTCTGGAGCTTGGCGACGAGGGCGTCGGTCCGCTGCTGGAGCGGTTCGAGCCCGGACCCGCCGCGGTCCTCGACCATCACCTTGTACCCGCTGGCGACGCTCAGCCCCGGGACCGGGGGGGCCCCGAACACCTTGACGTCCGCATCCTGGACGGCGGCGACCTCCTTCCGGAGGCGGGCCATGATCGCGTCCGCCCGGAGCCCGGGGGCCTGCCGGTTCGCGAACGGGTCGAGGACCAGGAACATCGTCCCGAGGTTCGAGCTGTTCGCCGACATCACCAGGGAGATCCCGGCGACCGAGGTGGTGTGGGCCACCCCCGGGGTTTTGCGCGCGATCGCGTCCACCTGGGTGAGGACGTCCTGGGTCCGCTGGAGGGAGGCCGAGTCGGGCAGCTGAACGCTGACGATCAGCCGGCCCTGGTCCTGGTCGGGGACGAACCCGGTCGGGGCCTTCTGGAACACCCAGTACGTCAGCCCGAGCAGGCCGCCGTACAGGACGAGGACGATCAGGCTGACCCGCAGGACCCACCGGATGACCCAGGCGTAGGCGCCGGTCCCGGCCTCGAACGCGCGGTTGAACAGCCGGAAGAACCAGCCCAGGGTCGCGTTCAGGGCGCGGGTGGCGACGTCCGGGCGGGCGTCGTGCTTCCGCATCAGGATCGCCGCGAGGGCGGGGCTGAGGGTGAGCGAGTTGATCGCGGAGAAGATCGTGGAGGCGGTGATGGTGACGGCGAACTGGCGGAAGAACTGGCCGGTGATCCCGCCGACGAACGCGCACGGGACGAACACCGCGCACAGGACGAGGGCGATCGCCACCACCGGCCCGGTCACCTCCTCCATCGCCTTGTACGCCGCCTCCCGGGGCGGGTGTCCCCGCTCGAGCCACCGCTCGACGTTCTCGACCACCACGATCGCGTCGTCCACCACGATCCCGATCGCCAGGACGAGGCCGAAGAGCGAGATGTTGTTCAGGGTGAACCCGAGCCCGCTCATCACCGCGAAGGTGCCGAGGATGGCGACCGGGACGGCGACCAGCGGGATGACCGCGGCCCGCCAGTTCTGGAGGAACAGGAGGACCACCAGGGCGACCAGGCCGGTCGCCTCGAACAGCGTCCGGATCACGTCCTGGATCGATTCCTGGATGAACGGGGTGATGTCGTAGGCGATGTTGTATTCGACCCCGTCCGGGAACCGCGGGCCGAGCTCCGTCATCTTGTCCCGGACCCGGGTGGCGACGGCGAGGGCGTTCGACCCGGGGAGCAGGTGGATGCCGAGGCCGACCGTCGGGCGGCCGTCGAACGCGGCCCCGTTGGTGTAGTTCTGGGCCGCGAGTTCGAGCCGGGCGATGTCCCGGAGCCGGACGATCCCGGCGGCCGGCCACGGCCCGGTCGCCAGGGTCCCGCCGGCGAGCGCGTTCGGGCCGACCACCCCGCTCGTGGCAGCCGGGCCCGGCTGCCCGCCCGCCGCCGCCGCCGCGCCCGGCTGCCCCATGCCGAAGGCCGTCAGGAGGTCCGCGGTGGCGATGCTCGCGGGGGCGATACCCGCCGCGATCGGGTCGGTCGTGGTCGGGGTCACCAATCCCCCGGAGCCGGTCGCCGGGCCGGATGCGTTGAGGCCGGAGGTCGTGGCCCCGCCGACCATGAGGCCGCCGTTCGCCGTCGCCGTGGCCGGTCCGGTCCCGGCGGTCGCGGCGGTCGTGGAGGTCGTGGTGGTCGTGGCCGCGACGGAGTTGTAGCTCGTCCCGAGGGTCGAGGGGACCGAGGTCGTCGAGGTCGTCGAGGTCGTCGACCCGCCGGCCGATCCGGTCATGCCCGCCATGACGCCACCCGGCTGCCCGCCGGTGGCCGACCCGACCAGCCCCGGCATATTGGGGGACGTCGGGCTCGGCATGCCGGTCCCGCCCGGCTGGGGGGTAGTCGGGGCCACCGTCCCGGTCGTCGGAACGAAGGTGGGCGGCCGGGGCGGCGTGCCGGCCTTGACGATGATCTCCCCGAACTGCTCGGGCGTGGTCAGGCGGCCGAGGGTGTCGAGGGGGAACTCGAAAGCCAGGTCGGGCCGGACCGGGGGCTGACCGATCCGGCCCGGCGCGGCCTCGATGTTCTGCGCGCGGACCGCCGCCGCCACGTCGGCGCTGCTAATGTTCCGCGCCGCCATCTTTTGCGGGTCGAGCCAGATCCGGATGCTGTAGTCCCGCTGGCCGAAGTAGTTGATGTCCGACACCCCGTCGATCCGCAGCAGCTCGTCCTTGACGTAGATGGTGGCGAAGTTACTCAGGTAGATGTTGTCGTACTGTCCGTTGGGGGAGGTGAAGGTGATCACCTGGAGGATGTCCGGGGTCTTCTTCCGGATCGTGATCCCCTGCAACTGCACCTCGGTCGGCAGCTGGGGCAGGGCCAGGGTGACCCGGTTCTGGACCATCACGAGGGCGGTGTTCAGGTCGGTCCCGATCTCGAACGTGACGGTGAGCGTGTACGACCCGTCGTTCCCGGACTGGGAGGTCATGTAGAGCATGCCCTCGACCCCGTTCACCTGCTGCTCGATCGGGGCCGCGACCGTGTCCGCCACCACCTGGGCACTGGCCCCGGGGTAGCTGATCGCCACCTGGACCGACGGCGGGGTGATTTCCGGGTACTGGGCGACCGGGAGGGAAAGGAGGGCGAGGACCCCGGTCAGGGTGATGACGATCGACAGGACGGACGCGAAGATCGGCCGGTCGATGAAGAAGCGGGAAAACATCTTCGGCCGGGGGAGTAGGGTCAGGGGTCAGGGGTCAGGGGGCAGGGGTTAGGGGTTAGATTTCAGCCCCGGAGGGGCGTCGGCCGGTAGCCCGGGGTGACAACCCCGGGCGGGCGGAGGAGGTCGGCGAACCGTGTTGGCCCGCCCCGGTAGCCTGCCCAGGGTTGTCACCCCGGGCTACCGGCCGACGCCCCTCCGGGGCTTCACCTCCGGGGCTCCATCAAATTCTTGACCTCTCCCCCTTACTTCTTCGGCCCGGGGGGGCTTCCCGTGTTCGGGGGCGGGTTGGCACCGGGCTGCGGCCCCGGGGTCGTGCCAGGCTGGGGGGCGGGGGTCTGTCCCGGCGATCCCTGGGAAGGGGCTCCGGGGGTCGGCATCGGGACCGGTTCCGGTTCCACCTCCATCTTCGGGCGGATCTGTTGGAGCGAGCCGACCACCACCCAGTCGTCCGGCTTGATCCCGGTCCCGGCCGCCGGGTCGAACGGCTCGATCACCCGGAGGCCGTCGTCCTGGAGCGGTCCGATCACCACCCGCCGGTACTGCGCCTTGTGCTCCGCGTCGATCACGTAGACGTACTTCAACCCCTGGTCCGACCCGATCGCCCGGTCGACCACCAGGAGGGCCCGGTAGGGCTGGCCGATCGGGAGATGGATCCGGACGAACATCCCCGGGGAGAACAACCGCCGGCCGCTCGGCGGCATTGGGTTCGGGTACACCCCGCGGACGGCCATCGTCGCGGTCGACGGGTTCACCACGTTGTTCACGAAATCGACCTGCCCGCGGTGCGGGTATCCGTCCTCCCCGTCCAGGGCCATGAAGACGGGGATGTCCGGCTCCGTCGCCAGGGTCGCCCAGACGGGGGCGACGCCGTGCAGGACGGCCAGCCGGTGGCTGATGTCGCGGGGCTTGATCTTCCCCTCGTTGATCGCCTTCCGGATCCGCAGGACCGTCCGCTCGTCCACGTCGAAGTAGGCGTACATCGGGTCGACCGAGACGACGGTGGTGATGAGCGTCTGGTCCTGGTTGATCAGGTTCCCGGGCGTGAAGTAGTACCGGCTCACCTGCCCGTCGATCGGGGACCGGTACTTGGTGAACTCGAGGTTCAGTTGGGCCGCCTCCAGGTTGGCCTTGTTCGCCCGGATCTGGGCGTCGGCCTGCTCGACCGCCGCCTTCGCCTGGTCCACCTCCTGCTGGCTGACCGCCCCTTTCTCGAACCCGACCCTGGCCCGCTCGAAATTCGCCTTGGCGAGCTTGAGGCCGGCCTCGGCGAGGCCGACCTGGGCCTTGGCCTGGTCCACCATGGCCTCGTACGGCCGCGGGTCGATCTCGAACAGGATGTCGTCCTTCTTGACCTCCGCCCCCTCCTTGAACGGCAGTCTCTCCAGGTAGCCGGTGACCCGGGCCCGTACCCCGACCGAATTGACGGCGTCGGTCCGGCCGGTGTAGTCGACGAACTCGGTCACCTCCCGCTGGACCGGGCGGCTGACGGGGATGGTCTGCGGGCCGGACGACGGGGGGGGCGCGGCGCCTTTCCGGCACCCGCCCCCGAGCCCGGCCATGAGGACCCCCAGGCAACAGACACCCACGGCGGTCCGATTGTGCATTGCGGTTCTCACGGGTGTGATCGGCCGAGGCGGTGAGAGTTCCTGCACCGGTTTTCCGAGGGCACCTGAATCGGGTGCGTCGCCGGATCCGGAGGCCCGCACACTTGCCGGTGTGTCCGGTGCGGGGTTCTTCAAAGTATTCCGTTCGCGGGCGAGGGGCTTACACGCTCGTTCGCCCTTCAAAACACTCTGGGTCCGGGTTGCATGTTCCCCGGGGAGTGGGAAGGACGGAGCGTAGATGAGCAACGGATGTGCCAACTTTCCCGGACGATGCCCGGACGGGTGACCAGGGGGTTCACCGAACATCGGGGATGGACATCAGTCGCTCGCGCTGTTGCTCGATCCGGCACCCGGCATTTCATTTGCTAACTCCCGATCACTGCTCCTGCGGTCGCGAGTCCATCGATTCGCGGCCGCGTGGCAAACCGTCCCATGCAAGAACTGTTCGACGGACTGGGGTTCGCAGACCGTCTCCGCCGCCGCGCAGCGGCCCGGGCGGTCGGGGGTGCCGACGTGAACCCCGTCGCAGTGGTCGTGCTGGCGGCCGGCGGGTCGAGCCGGATGGGCCGGCCGAAACAGCTGCTGCCATTTTGCGGGCGGAGCCTCCTGCGCCACTCAACCAGGGTGGCGCTCGACGCTGCCTGCGGGCCGGTCTTTGTCGTGCTCGGGGCCCGGGCCGATCAGTTCGTACAGGAGATCTCCGGGCTCCCGGTGACGGTGGTCGTGAACCCGGACTGGGAGCGCGGGCCAGGCACGTCAGTCCGGGCCGGGGTGGAGGCGGTCGAGGCGGACCCGGGGACCTGGGCGCTCGTGGTCACGGTCTGCGACCAGCCGCTCGTGTCCGGCCTGGACATCCGGCGGCTGATCGAAGCCGGGCAGGGGACCGGGCGCCCGATGGCGGCGGCGGAGTACTCGGGGTCAATCGGCGTCCCGGCGTTCTTCGCCCGGTCGTGCTTCTCCGACCTCCGGGGGCTGGAACCCGCGGCCTGCGCGAAACGCCTGCTCGCCCGGCGGCCCGACGAGGTCGCGGTCGTGACGCTTCCGACGGCGGCGATCGACCTCGACACGCCCGATGATTACAAGCGGTGGTGGCCCGCGCCGGTGCCTCCCGCCACGGAGTAGTCGTGCGGGCCGGGTCGGGACCCCGACCGCCGGGTTCAGATATGAGGAGGTCGCTTGAACGTACTGGTGGTCGACATCGGCGGGTCGCACGTGAAGATGCTGGCCTCAGGCCATACGGAGTCGCGGCAGTTCGACTCGGGCAAGGATCTCACCCCACGGGCAATGGTTGACCGGGTTCGCGAGATGACCGCCGACTGGCGGTACGACGTCGTGTCGCTCGGGTACCCCGGGAAGGTGGGGCCGAACGGCCCGGAGGAGGAGCCCGGCAACCTCGCCCACGGGTGGGTCGGGTTCGACTTCGGGAAGGCGTTCGGGAAGCCGGTCCGGGTGGTGAACGACGCGGCCATGCAGGCGATCGGCGGGTACACGGGCGGGCGGATGTTGTTCCTCGGGCTCGGGACCGGGCTCGGGTCGGCCCTGGTGGCGGAGCGGGTGGTGGTGCCCCTCGAACTCGGGAACCTCCCGTACAAGACCGGAGAATTGCTGTCGGACCGGCTCGGCAAGCGGGGGTTGGAGAAGTACGGCAAGGCCGAGTGGGTCCGGATGGTGGGCGAGGTGACCGGCGTCCTGCGGGTCGCGATGATGGCTGACTACGTGGTCCTCGGGGGCGGGAACGCGGCCGAGGTGGACCCACTGCCCGAAGGCGTCCGCCGGGGCGGGAACGCGGACGCGTTCACCGGCGGCTTCCGGCTCTGGGAGGACGACGTCGAGCCGCACGACCGGCCGCCGTCGACGGCGTGGCGGGTGGTACCGTAGAGCCCACCCGGCGCCACGGACTGGTACCCTCCGGGGCAAACACCTGTGGGGACAGATTTCCGATCCGGCCAGTCCGGGGCCCGAGCAGGGGGGCAACCAGTTGGCCAAGTTGGAAACTTGCCCTCACACGTCCGGGACGGCCTCTTGCGTTACGGGATTCGTGGTTTGGGCATTGTTTCGACGTTCGAGTTTCGGATTTGTGGGCAAAGCCTATGCGATACCTCGCCCTGGCCGCCGACTACGACGGGACGATCGCCCACAACGGCGTCGTCGACGCCCCGACCCTGGCCGCCCTGGCCCGCGTCCGGGCGTCCGGGCGGAAGCTCATCCTGGTCACCGGTCGGCAACTGGATGAACTGCTTCGGGTCTTCCCTCAGTGCGACAGGTTCGACCGGGTGGTGGCCGAGAACGGGGCCCTCGTCTACCACCCGGACACCTGCGCGGTGCGGGTCCTGGCCGAACCCCCGCCGGACCGGCTCGTCGCCGACCTCCTCCGCCGCGGGGTGTCCCCCCTGACGGTCGGACGGACGATCGTGGCGACCGTGGAGCCGCACGAGCGGGAGGTGCTCGAGTCGATCCGCGACCTCGGGCTGGAGTGGCACGTGATCTTTAACAAGGGGTCGGTGATGGCCCTCCCGTCCGGGGTGAACAAGGCGACCGGACTGATCCCGACGCTGACCGACCTGGGGATCCACCCGGAGCAGGTGGTCGGGGTGGGTGACGCGGAGAACGACCACGCGTTCCTGACCTACTGCGGGTGCGCGGTGGCGGTGGCGAACGCCCTTCCCGCGGTGAAGGACCGGGCCGATCTGGTGACGGTCGGCGCCCGGGGGGCCGGGGTGATCGAACTGATCGACCGGCTCCTGGCGGACGACCTGGCCGGCCTCGGCCGCGCCCCGGACAACGGCTCGGCGAACCGGCCGTAGGGCCGGCCGGGCACGAGCGCCCGACGACTTGTACAGATGGGTGTAACCGGTAGCCCGCTCGCGTTTTTGACGGGTATTGCTGCACCGGTCTGGAGACCGGTGCCACACCGGAAGAAGGAACTCCTCTCCGGGACTCTTCTTCTCGTGGCACCGGTCTCCAGACCGGTGCAGGCACCCAGAGACGAGGACGTAAACCTCGCGAAACCAGTCGAAGCGATCACGAGCCCGCCCGGTTACGCCCTAATACAGAGGACGCCGCGATGAGCACGCAACTCCCCTCCGTCGGCAAGCCGATCGACCGCGTCGACGGCCGGCTCAAGGTGACCGGCAAGGCGCGGTTCGCCGCCGAGTTCAACCCGCCAGGACTGGTCCACGGGGTCCTCGTGCAGAGCACAATCGCGAAGGGCCGGGTCGCCGAGATCGACACCGCGGCGGCCGAAAAATTGCCCGGCGTGGTCGCCGTGCTCACGCACAAGAACGCCCCGAAACTGAAGGAGGTGCCGCCCAACCCCCGGAGCGGCAGCAGCCAGAGCCCCGGGACCGAATTTCAGCTGCAGGACGACCGCGTCCGGTACTTCGGCCAGAACGTCGCCCTCGTTCTTGCGGACACACTCGAGCGGGCCCAGGACGCCGCCGCGCGGGTGAAGGTGCGGTACGAGAAGGAGGCGCACGCCACCGACCCGACCGCCGCGCTCGACAAGGCGGTCCCGCCGAAGAGCGACCGGAAGGACGAGCCGGCCGCCGTCGCCCGCGGGGACTTCGACACGGCGTTCGCCGCCGCCCCGGTCCGGATCGACGCGACTTTCACGACCGCGCAGGAAAACCACAACCCGATGGAGCCGCACGCCACGGTCGCGGTGTGGGACGGGCCGAAGGTGACGGTGTACGACGCCACCCAGTACGTGAGCGGGGTGCAGGAGTCGGTGGCCGCCGCGCTCGACGTCGGGCGGGACGACGTGCGGGTCGTCTGCCTCTTCACCGGCGGCGGGTTCGGGTGCAAGGGGAACACGTGGCCGCACGTGATCCTGGCCGCGGCGGCCGCCCGGCACGTCGGCCGGCCGGTCAAACTCGCCCTCACCCGCCAGCAGATGTTCACCTCGGTCGGGTACCGGCCGTTCACCTCCCAGCGGGTCCGGCTCGGGGCGACGAAGGACGGCACGCTCGCCGCCGTCAGCCTCTCCGGGGTCAACCCGGTCGCCCGGTACGGCGAATTCACGGAGCTGGTCGGGTCGGTGGCCCGGATGATGTACGCCGCCCCGGCGATCGCCGTCGCCACGCGGGTGATCCCGCTCGACGTCCAGGTCCCGACGTACATGCGGGCCCCCGGCGAGTCCACCGGGTCGCTCGCGTTCGAGGTGGCGGTCGACGAGATGGCGTACGCCGTCGGTCTCGACCCCCTGGAGTTCCGCCTGAAGAACCACGCCGACACCCACCCGACCGAGGACAAACCGTGGTCGAGCAAGTCGCTGAAGGAGTGCTACCGGATCGGGGCGGAGAAATTCGGGTGGGCGAAACGGGACCCGAAGCCCGGGGCGATGCGGGACGGGAGGCTGCTCGTCGGGTACGGGATGGCGTCGTCCACCTACCCGGTCCACCTGTTCCCGGCGAAGGCCAGGGTCACCCTCGCGGCCGACGGGACGGCCACCGTCGAGAGCGGGACGCAGGACCTCGGGACCGGGTCGTACACGATCTTCACCCAGGTGGCGGCCGAGATCCTGGGGCTGCCGGTGGAGAAGGTCCGGTGCCGGATCGGCGATTCGACCCTGCCCCGGGCCGGGGTGTCGGGCGGGTCGTCCACGGCCGGGAGTGTCGGGTCGGCGGTCCGGGCGGCGGCCGAGGAGTTGCGCGACAAGCTCGTCGCGCTGGCGACGGCGGACGCGAAGTCCCCGCTGAAGGGGCTGAAGCCCGAGGCCGTCGTCGTCGCCGACGGCCGGCTCGTCGCGAAGGACGACGCGACGCGCGGGGAGGCGTATACCGCAATCCTGGCCCGGGCCGGGAAGAAACCGGTGACCGGTGAGGGGGAGTTGAAGCAAGACCGGGCGAAGAAGTTCGACTCGCACGCGTTCGGGGCGATTTTCGCGGAGGTGGGGGTCGACCCGGACTTCGGCACCGCCCGGGTCCGGCGGATGTTCGGGGCGTTCGCGGCGGGCCGCATCCTCAACGCGAAGACGACCCGCAGTCAGTACATCGGCGGGATGATTTTCGGCATCGGGACCGCCCTGCTCGAACACACGGTGACCGACCACCGGACCGGGCTGATCGTGACCCGCGAATTCGCCGACTACCTTGTGCCGGTGAACGCGGACGCGCCGGCGGTCGACGCGGTGATCGTGCCCGAGGAGGACCCGCACACGAACGGGGTGGGGACGAAGGGGGTGGGGGAGATCGGCAACGTCGGGTCCGCCGCGGCGGTGGCGAACGCGGTCTTCCACGCCACCGGGAAGCGGGTCCGCGACTTCCCGATCACCTTGGACAAGTTGCTGTGAGTGCTGGGTGCCGAGGCAGCTCGGGGTGCCTTATTGTAGGGTGGGCACCGCCCACCATCTTCCTGCCCACCCGTCCTGCCTCGTGTTTTCAAGAGAAGAGGTGGGCGGTGCCCACCTACAAATCGGTGAGCCGGACCGCTTCTCAGCGGTTCTGGAACAGCACGTCCACCGGCCGGCCGGCGTTGATGTGGGTCGGCCGGTTGAGGGCGTCGCGGATCTCGGCGTCCGGCTCGACTCCCAGCGCCTGGTAGACCGTCGCCCCCACGTCGAACGGCGTGTACGACGTCGTGACCGGGTGCGCCCCGACGTTGTCCGACTTCCCGATCACCCGCCCGCCGACGACCCCGCCGCCCGCGAACAACCCGGAGTAGACGTGGGCCCAGTGGTCGCGCCCGGGGATCGTCTCGCCCGGCAGGTTGGACACCTTCGGGGTCCGCCCGAACTCCCCGAGTGCCGCCACGAGCGTTTCGCCGAGGAGGCCCTCGGCTTCCAGATCGTCGACGAGCGCGGCGAGGGCCTGGTCGAGCCACGGGAGGAGGCGAGTCTTCAGCCGGCCCCAGTTGTCCACGTGCGTGTCCCAGGTCTGCACGATCCCCATGTTCGCCTGGACGATCGGGACCCCGGCCTGCACCAGCCGGCGGGCGAGGAGGAGCGACTGGCCGAACTGGTTCCGCCCATACCGGTCGCGGACGCGGACCGGTTCGCGGTCGAGTTGGAACGCCCCGGCCACCCGGCCGGAGGACAGGAGCTCGAACGCGCGCTGCTGGTGCCCGCGGAACGCGGGGTCGCCCGCCCCGGCCGCCCCGATCTGCTCGAGCAACCGCCGCCGCTCGTCGACCCGGCGGGGGTCGGTCCCGTCGGCGAGGGTGAAGGTGTCCATCCGGAACGTCGGCGAGTTCGGGTCCTGGGTCACGAGCATCGGGTCGTTGGCCGGGCCCAGGAACCCGGCGTGCTGGCCGGGCCAGGTGAGCGGGCCTTCGATCAGCGAGTGCGGCAGGGTGACCCCGTTCGGCACCCCGTCGTGCCGGGGGCGGAGGAAGTTCAGCCCGGCGGCGTAGCACGGCCAGTCGCGCCGCGACAGGACGTTGTCCAGGTCGGTGAGCCGCTGGTTCGGCATGGTCGCCCCGGTCAGCAGCCGGTGCGTCCCGGGCAGGTGGCCGTTCTCGCCGTGCGACAGCGACCGGACCAGCGCCCAGTGCCGCATCCGGGTGGCGAGCTGGGGAAGGTGCTCGCAGACCTGGACGCCGGGGATGGTGGTCGGGGCCGGTTTGAACTCCCCGCGGATCTCGGCGGGGGCGTCCGGCTTCATGTCGAGCGAATCGAGGTGGCTCATCCCGCCGGTCAGGTTGACCAGGATCACCGACTTCGACTTCCCGGCGGGTGTTTGCCGGTCGGCAGCTGTTGCCCGGCCGGCGAGGAGCGTCGGGAGGTTGAGCCCGACCGCCGTGCTCGCCCCGACCTGGAGGAACGCACGCCGAGAAGGAGGCTGCGGAATGGGCATGGAATGATCCTGGCAGGAAAGACGCGAGCCGGCGGGAGGCTAGATGGATCTTACTCCGGATCAGGTGACGTCGCAACCGCATCCGCCCTTCAGGTCGGGCGTAACCGGTCGGGTTCGCGAGTGGGTGATCCGTTTTCCCCGCACTCGGTGACGGTCGTGCCGGCCCAACCGGCGGTTAAGTTAACCCGTCTTGAGACGAGTTTCGCGTCTCCGAGAAGCCTTTCTGGAACCCCCGATCCACACACGCCTTCCGGCAAGATAGTCGGGCTAGTTAGTTAAGATTTGTTAAGATTTCCGGGTTTGTTTCCGGCCCGCAGCGGGGGGAGGTGATTTATGGTTATTAGATATATTTGAAATAATATTAGATAATATTAACTAGATTCTGACAGCGATTGTCTTCTGAGCCGCTTGCGGGCCGCCCTCCGTTGCGGCCCGACCCACCCGGGCCGTTCAACAAAGCACGATCAGGAATAAAGCACGGCGGTCGGACTCAGTAATGTTGGTGTCGCTCCCATTCCAGGTGGCGAGGGCTCGGCATGTTGCTTACCGACCTTCCGCCGGGAACGGTGCAGTACCTCGGGCCCGCGTTCTCGCCCGTCGTGGCCGCGCTGTGGAACGTGATCGGGCGGCCGCTTTTTGAACTGTGCTCGTTGGTCTGGTTCGGCCTCACCGCGCGGGGGATGAACGAGTCGTTCGGTCAGGCGGTGGGCGGTTTACTACAGGTGGCGTTTGTGGGAGCTCTGTTGGTGGGCGCGGTGGTATGCACGGCCTTATTTTTAATCGTGTTCGTCGGTGTAGCCTTTATCGCAAGGCGGCAAGCCCGTTGATCTGTCGCCTACCCCACCCCCGGAAACGTGATGACCGCCCGCTCCCCGTCCACGTCATTCCACACGGTTCCGACGGGGGACGACGGCCGGCCGGGCGTTAGCCCGGATTACTCACCGCGGAGAGCGCGGAGGACGCAAAGGAGAATCCGGACCGGAGTTCGAAGAACGGGGGGGCGGGGCTCCTCCGCACGCCGGATCACACGCTCGTGTCCGAACTTCTCTCCGCCCTTTCCTCTGCGATCTCTGCGGCCTCCGCGGTGAGAATTCCGGGGTACCCTGGCGGTCGAGGCACATGCCGGTGTTGTGTCGGCCGGGGGCGGCGGGGATAATCACGCCGCGGGAGGCCCGGCGGTCGTGCCCCCCGGGCTCGCGCGGATCACTGGTCGTGGGCGGGGCTGGACCTCGCCGCCGAGAGGGATTTGGATGAACGTCGGTCAACTCCGAACCGCACTCGAAACCGCCCCGGACACCGGGCTGCACCTCATGCTGCCCGACGGGGATCTCGTCCCGGCCCACTTCCACGTCACCGAAGTCGGGCGGGTGCACAAGGACTTCATCGACTGCGGGGGGACCACCCGATCGACCACCGCCTGCGTCCTCCAGGTGTGGGTGGCCGGCGACCTCGGGCACCGGATTACGACGACCAAACTGGCCGGCATCCTGCGCCTGGCCGAGCCGCTGGTGGGGTCGGGCGAGTTGCCGGTCGAGGTCGAGTACGAGGGGGCGGTGGTGTCCCAGTACCCGGTCGCGGCGGCCGAGATCACCCCGGCCGGGGTGCTGCTCCACCTGGGGAGCAAGCACACGGACTGCCTGGCCCCGGATCTCTGCGGGCTGGGGACAGCGGACAGTGCGTGCGGCCCGGGGTCGGGCTGCTGCTGAGCGCGTCTCCCGCGGGCGTCCGCCGTTCTGGCCCTCGCCGGAGACTGGTATTCCCCAAGAAAAGTGGACACGAAGTTAACGGTGGGTCTGGTTGTACGTCCGTTCAAATTCGTCCGGGGAGACATACCCCAGGGCGGAATGACGGCGGACGCGGTTGTAGAACACTTCC
>JAQGHQ010000436.1 GCA_028288765.1 Gemmataceae bacterium
CGGGCGTTCCGGCACTACCGGGTGGTCCACGTCCTGTGCGATAACGTTGGGACCCACACGGCCGAGGGGTCGAAGCTGGTCCGGGCGTACCTGGGTGAGTGGGGCCACCGGGTGAAGGTCCACTACCTACCGAAGTACGCCCCGGACACGAACCCGATCGAGCGGGTGTGGTGGCGGCTGCACGAGGCCGTGACCCGGAACCACCGATGCCGGACCGTGGACGAGTTGCTCGACCTGACGTTCGACTGGTTCGAGGCCCACGGGCCCTTCCAGGTCCGGTCGGGGGTGTACAACGAAAAGGCCAAGAAAACAAAGCTACTTCCGCATTTGGCGGGAGCTATTTAGAGAGCGAGTACTACTATGCTCTCGCCAAATATCGGACGTTCACTGCTCTGGACATGGCGGTCGCGATGGACCGAGCCCGGGATCTGCACGACCGGTATATGGGCGGGCCGGTCCCGAAGGATGCGGACCGCATCCGGTTTGCCGAGTTGCGGTTGCTCGCCCGGTGCCTGGAGGGCAACGCGGCTGTCCGGCTGGCCTTGGGCGAGGGCCCGGACTCGGAGGATCACAAGCTCGTTGCGGAGGTCCGGCTCCAAGACAGATGGGCGTAACCGGTAGTCCGCTCCGCGGGAACTGACGCCTCAGACGAGACTTCTGACAACTGCGTCTGTTAAGAAGGCCTTGTGGATGGCAAGATGGAGATACCACTCGCCAATTCACCATCCACAAAGGCCTACGACCCATGGTCCCACAGCGGACTCGTTCCCTCAAGGGGCTCACCGAACTTCTCCCCGTCCTGCAGGACTACCTCCTCAAGGCCGCCACCTCCGCCCAGCCGGTCCACGAGGTGGAGCGACACATCTGGGAGCAGGTCCTGGCCATCGGTCGGCCGCCCTCCAGCAGTTCTTCACCCCCCTCGGGAGCGGGGACTGCGGCCCGGAACTGACCCTTCCCGGTGGGACCACCGCCCCGCGGTTGGAGGCCCCGCACACCCGCCCGTATCGCTCGATCTTCGGCACGTTCACGTTATCCCGGACCGTCTATGGCTCGCGCGAGGGACAACAGATCGTGGCCGTGCCGCTGGACAACCGCCTCCGGTTGCCGGCCTCGGACTACTCGTACCTGCTTCAGGACTGGGACCAGATGTTGTGCACCGAGCAGGCCTTCGCCCCGGCCAGCCGGGCCCTGAAGGAGATCTCCGGGGTGACCCAGTCGGTCGACTCCCCGGAGGCCATGAACCAACAGATGGCGGACGCGAGCGGCCCGTATCGGGACGCCCGTCCGACCCCGGCCGGGAAGGACGAGGGCGAGGTGTTCGTGGTCAGTGCGGACGGGCAGGGGATCGTGATGCGGAAGCCGCCCGGGGAAGGTCGGTCGCCGGCCCATCGGACGAAGGGGCAGAAGGCGAACCGGAAGCGGATGGCGGTGATCGGAGCCATCTACTCGGTCGGCCGGTACATCCGCACGCCGGCGCAGATGACGGCCGCCTTGTCCCGCGACGCCCGGTCGCCGGACGGGCCGTCGGCCAAGCGGCCGGTGCCCGTGGGCAAGCATGTGTGGGGCCGCCTCAGCCAGTCGCCGAGTGGGTCGCCGGACGAACCGATGACGGCCGTGTTCCGCTGGCTGGGGGACGAGTTGGCCCGGCGAACGGTTGGGGCGACGGGCCAATTGGAGGTGGTCGGCCTGATGGATGGTCAGGAGTCGTTGTGGACGGCGCGCCGGGAGCACCTGGGGCGGCCCGAGGTGGTGGAACTCCTGGACATCTTGCACGTGACCCCACGATTGTGGCGGGCGGCCCATCTGTTCCACCGGGAGGGGAGCGACGACGCCCGGGGATTCGTCCGCGAGCGGGTGCAGCAGATGCTCGACGGTCGGGTGCGGCAGGTGGTCCGGTCGTTCCGACAGCTCGGGCGGAAGCCGCCGCCCGGGCGGCGCAAGCCGCTGCGAACGATCTGCCGATACCTGGGGGCGAACGCCTCGCGGATGCGGTACGCCGCCTATCTGGGGAAGGGATATCCGATCGCCAGTGGGGTGATCGAAGGGGCGTGCCGACACTACGTCCGGGATCGGATGGAGCGCGCGGGGATGCGGTGGACGAAGGCCGGGGCACAGGCCATGCTGGATGTCCGGAGCGAGTACGTGAACGGCGATTGGAAGGGGTTCCAGCAGTTCCGGATCGAACGAGAGACGGAACGCTTGTACCCCCACCGCAAGCAGTTCGAGTCAGCACAATGGCCCATCGCCGCCTGAGAGCTCGACCGGTTACGCCCAAGTCACTTCCCGGCCGAGGAGTTCCACCACTGGTACGGGGTACGGGCGGACGGGTGGATCGGACCCGGGGAGTCGGTCACCGACCCGAATAGCTACGGCGGCCCACCGGTCCTCTGGGCGTACCGGTGCGAAACCGAGGACGGGGAATGGTTCCTGGCCGGCGGGGTGGTGGAATGAGTGGGGCCGGGGTCTCCGATGCCGACCTGGTGGTGGCAGATCACCGCGGACAGTTGGTCCGCCGGGCGGGGGGCCGGGGCGGCCGGTGCAAAGCCGACACGATGTCGGGGTTGGGGGCCCCGCGTTCAGTCCGTCCGACCCCCGCTGAGGTACCGGGCTTCGTACTCTCCCCTCACCACGACGGTCCTTCGACCGGTTCCGAGGCCGGGATCTCCTCGACCGGTACCACTACTCGGGCCGACCGGGGCACGCCCGGCTCCCGGGTGAGCAGCCCGAGTTCCTCTAGCCGGCCGAGCATCTGGTGGACCGACGGCGGGCTGATCCGGAAGTACGCGACGAGGTCCGCCTCGGCTGGGCTCCGACGGTGCGGAAGGCGGTACGGGTGGATGAACGCCAGGAATTGGCCCTGGCGGTGCGTGAAGCTGGCCATGAACCTTCTCCTCTGGTTCACATCGTCCGGTGCCGAAAACGGCCGGCTCAACCAGCACGCCCCGACGGCGGATCGGCCGTCTCCGTACATCCTTCGCCGGCACCACGACGCCCTGCCGAGGCCGTCTCGGTAAGCCGCTTTCGGCTAGGTCGGGGCTGCGACACACCCTCCGGGTACACCTCCACACCTGGCATCGCCGGCCGCCGGCTCTGGTGATCGCGGAATGCGTCGATGTCCGTCTCCCGCGAGAGCAAGAACTTCAGGAAGCTGACCCCCTTGTACCGGCAGGTCTGCTGGATGCTCAGCAGGATCAGGTACTGCCTCAGGCCGGTTTCGGTGACGAACCCGTCCACCCCTTCCCGGTAGTGGGCGAACGCCTTGATCGCGTGCTCGGCGTTGTTGTTATTCCACGGTATCCCATCCTGGTTCAGGAATGTGAACAACTTGCCCCGGTACTTCAGCAGCCGCTGCCGGTAACCCTCGGCGGTCTCGGACCCGTAGCTCTTGCCGGCCATGCTCCCGAAGAACGCGTCGACCGCCGGTCCGTGTCGGCCGAGGTACTTCCTTCTCAGCCCATGGCGATCGACCGTGGCGACGACCGCCCGCAACAGCCCGCCGAACGCGGAGGCGATGGCCTTCAGTTCCTCGTCCCATGGGTTGGCCAGCAGATCCTTGTTGAAATCCCGGAGCAGGTGGATCAGGCACTTCTGCTGGTCGCACGGGAGGGCATCATAGGCGGCGTAGAAGTCCGTTACCAGCACCCCGCCGAAGCCCTTGAGGAAGTACGGGAGGAAGTCCCCTTCGCGGGACGGGCGGTACAGGAACACGACCTCCTCCAGGTTCGTGAACACCCAGACGTAAGCCTGCCCCACCTTCCGGACCTTCACATCCGTTTCGTCCGCGTGGACGAGCGGACCCGCCAGGATCTTTCCCCGGAGGCGGTCGTACGTCGCCTCGTAGGACGCTGCCAGGATCTGCTTCATGGCGTGGACCTGCGAGGAGTGCATCGGCAGACCGAAGGACTCCCAGAGCGTGTCCGCGAGGTTCGGCAGGCTGATCCGATGAGCGACGTACTGGTACATCACCCAGCTCTTCAGGCCGTGGCAGAACTCCTGGAGCCGGAGGTACTCCCCGGGCAGGAACCGCAGACCGCACCCGGCACAGTGGTGCCAGGTGGTGGTGTACCGGGTCAGCCATCGCCGGATGCCGCCGCGGGTGAACCGGAGGTCGAAGGCCAGACGGGTCAGATTCCCCGACGGGTGCCGGGTCAACTCGGTCCCCCCACAGGACGGGCACGTGCGGCCGGTGAGTTCGACCTGCCGGTTGACCCGACGGTGCTTCTTGACCCGATGGCGGCCGTTCCGGTGTTGGCTCGACCGGACCGCTGGGCTCGTCCGGACGAATACCCGCTCCCGCTGGTAGTCGAAGTACGCCCGGTCGCAGATGAACCCGAAGTCCGGGACGCCGTAGATTCCCTCGGTCCAGCCGCGGATCGTCGGCGGGCGGGTGGCCGCCTCGACCCGGGCGGCTTCCCCCCCCGGGGCGGCCGAATTGACACCCGGTGTCGGTTGCCCGGGGCGGATGGCGTCCAGGCATCGGGTGACGACCCGCAGGGCCAGGCAGTCCTCTCGGTTGTACGTCGTGAGTGTCTCCTTCACCGCCGCCGACCCGGTTTCCTCCCACTGCCGCCGCCAGACGATACTCTGGAGTCCCGATGCGTCCGGGGCCGTCCACCGGAACCCCAGGTAGCCGGCCACCTCCTTCAGACCGTTCGAATGCGTCGGGAAGTAGACGTGCGAGTGGATCACCGACAGCACGTTCACCAGCCGGGGCAGGAGGCGGTCGGCCAGTTCCGGCCGGCCGGCCGACTGGATCATCCGCCGCAGGAACGCTGCTTCGTAGCCCCCGTAGGTGTAGATCCGGGCCTCGGCGTGGCGGTCCACTACGGCGAGGAACTGGTCTTCCCCAAGAAAAATGGAGTCGAGGTTACGGATGTTTCGGGTTGTGCGTCCGCTCGAACTCGGCCGGGGCGACGTACCCCAGGGACGAGTGCCGGCGGACCCGGTTGTAGAAGACCTCGACGTACTCGAAGATGCTCGCCCGCGCCTCGTCGCGGGTGGTGTACCGCTCGCTGTGGACCAGCTCCCGCTTGAGGCTGGCGAAGAAGCTCTCGACCGGGGCGTTGTCCCAGCACTGGGCCACCCGGCTCATGCTGCACGTGATCCCGTGCCGCCCGAGCAGCCCCTGGTAGTGGGCGCTGGCGTACTGGCTGCCCCGGTCCGAATGGGCCACGAGCCCGTCCCCCGGGAGTCGCCAACGGACCGCCATCTCCAGGGCGTCCACGACGAGCCGGCTGGTCATCGTCCCGTCCATCGCCCACCCCACGATCATCCGGCTGAACAGGTCCTCGACGACGGCCAGGTACAGCCACCCATCGGCCGTCGGGACGTACGTGATGTCGGCCGACCACGTGGCATTCGGGCCGGCCGGGGCGAAGTCCCGGTCGAGTACGTTGTCGGCCACCGGAAGGCCGTGTCGAGAGTCGGTCGTGCGGACGAACCGGCGGGGTGTCTTCGCCCGGATGCCGTGGTCCCGCATGAGATTCGCCACCGTGTTCTCCGAGCAGGCATGTCCCCGGGCGTTCAACTCGGCCGTCATCCGCGGGCTCCCGTACCGCCCCTTGACCTCGGCGTGGATCACCTCGATCGCCGCGACCAGCCGGCCCCGTCGGTTCTCGCCCTCGGACGGGGCGCGGGCGGCCCAGGCGTGATACCCGGACTCGGACACGTCCAGGGCGTCGCACATCCAGGCGACCGGCCACTCGGCGGCGTGGTCGGCGATGAACCGGAACGTCAACTCGGCGGGCTGGCGAAGTACGCGGCGGCTTTTTTTAACAAGTCCCGCTCGGCCCGGAGGCGCGTGTTCTCGGCCCGGAGGCGGCGGAGTTCGTCCTCGGCCGGGGTCGGGTTGCCGTGCCCCGGGAAGGCCGCCGCCCCGTGCTCCCCGGCCGCCTCCCGCCAGGTCCGGACGGAGCCCTCGGTGACCCCGAGCCGGCGGGCCACCTCGGCGACCGAGAGCCCCTGGTCGGTGAGCATCTTCAGGGCTTGAAGCTTGAACTCGCGGGTGTAGGTCTTGCGGGCCATTGGTGCGCTCCTCCTTCGGAGTCTACACCCTTAACTCGGACTCCACGACTTCTGGGGAAGCCCAGAACCGGCAGAACAATTCCGCCTCCTGGTTCGGGGTGTCGGCCCAGAACGAGAACCGCTCCTCGGCCCCCTCGGTTTCGACCAGCATCCCGAGCAGGTAGACGAACTTCCGGTCCGGGTCGCCTTCCAGGTCGAGGTAGATGCGGGTCGTACCGACCGGCAGGTCCGGGGTGCCGAGCAGGTAAACCTTCCGCTCCCGCACGGCGAGGGCCTGCAATGCGTGCTGGTGGGGGTGCCGCTTCTGCCGCGGGTGGGGCCGGCGGGGGCGGAACGTGCAGGACAGCTGGGTGACCGTGAAGATCCCCCGGCGGTGCCACTTCG
Source organism: Gemmataceae bacterium (assembly GCA_028288765.1). GTDB lineage: Bacteria > Planctomycetota > Planctomycetia > Gemmatales > Gemmataceae > Urbifossiella. The sequence continues at coordinate 6,409 of JAQGHQ010000436.1, forward strand.
TGATTTCGGCCTCGCCCATCCCGCGGAGGAGGCTCAGGTCGTCCGCGGCCGTCGCCTCGGCCTGGCAGCGGTCGCGGAACTCGCACTCCGGGCAGTGGCCATTGAGCCGGAGCCGGGGTAGCGTTCCGCCTCCCGCGACCGACCGGAGCTGGGCGAGAAGGCGTCGGGCCGGCTTGGCCTGAGGGCGGAGGCGGAGCCTCGTCTCCCGGCACCCCGGGCCGTGGAACAGCACACCGGTCTCGGGCTCCCGGCCCTGGACGGGCCCGAGGATCAGGCCGAGGAGTTCCAGCTGGGCCCGCTGATCCCGGGTCGGCCCTTCGGTCTCGTGGCACAACACCGGGACGTAGTGGAACTCGCCCAGCCGGGAGACCCCGTCCACCCGGCGGAGGGCGTCGAACCGGACGGCGGTGTGATCCCCCTCGACCGTCACCTCCAGCAGCACCGGCAGGCCCCGCTTCAGGACGTCGGCCGTGGCGATGATGCCCCGAGGGACGTCCGCCTTGGGGTTCCGGGCCAGCAGCTTCTCCTCGGCGGCCCGGCGGACCAGTTCCCGGGAACGGCCGAGTACGAGCCCGTAGTCCGAGGGGTGGCCGTGTTCACCGGCGAGCCTCAGGTGGCCCTTGAACCGGCACTTCAGGTAGCCTTCCAGAACCTCGCTGGTAATCATCGCGGTCATGACTTCTTCCGTCGGGTGTGGCCCCCGGCCGGGGAGGTGGAGTTCTGCCTGGGGCCGGGACGGCCGGGATGGGTACTGGGCGAGCCGGCCCCGGTCCGGAACCGAGGCCGGCTCCCTGATGATTACCGGGGCATTGAGTCGCGGCGAGAGGGTATTTTGAAGTCCGACCCGATACCGATCGCCGTGCAACTTGAAGGAACGGCGGCGGTTTACGGCCGGAGAGGTCTTTGGCGATTAGTCGGCCGGAGAAGGGATCGCGGCGTGGAACTCGTTCTCGTCGAGTGCCTGCTGATGAGGGAATCGGATTTCGATGTCCGACGGAACCAGCTGCCGCGGCACTACAACCAGTCACTGGTGGTTGACCCGGCGGCCGGACGGGCCCTGATGTTCTGTCTGTTGCTAATATGCAAGAGTCGGAAGCGAGAGAGGGAGAATGCGATCTGCAACTCCGGCCAGATACTCCTCTAGCTCGGTGGCTCCCTTTGGTCACCCGGACCGCGTACCCGGTGTGCGGGTCCAGGGTGTTTCACAGTCCACACATCCCCGTACACTCCGTAGCCATCGGGTCGATGGTGTTTAGCGGCACTCGGCTGAAGTCCACGTCCCGCAAGGGCGTCGCGGAGCGGTGGACGAACAGCTGCTGGCGGAACGACCGGCTGCAGATCGAGCCGTCGGCCGCAGGGCGTCGTCCACCTCGACCGCCCGGGCCCAGGACTCCGGGTCGGTCGCCTTCATCTCGGCCCAAGCCTAGTGTCCCGAGTTGCGAATTCGTTGATTATTTCTTGCGCCACCCCTGATCCCCAGGTAAGGTTCGGTCAGGAGGTGCCCCATGCCCGCTGGCCGACCGTTGACCTCACTCACCCTGACCGACG
>JAQGHQ010000501.1 GCA_028288765.1 Gemmataceae bacterium
CAGCCGGCCGCCCTCGAACACCGCGGCCGCGAACGCCGCCGCCTCCTTCGCGGTCGTGTTCACCGCCGGGGCGTCCGGGCCGCCAGGCTCGTTCCGGGCGGGGGGCTTCATCCCCGCCGTCCGCCCGGCGTCGGCGTACAACCGGTTCCACACTTTGGACTCGGCGATGTAGAACGGCCGGGTCGTACCCGCCCCGCCGGCCGGAGCGAGGAGGCGGAACCGCACCGAGTGGCCACCCCGTTCGGCGACCACCCACTCGGGCACCCGCCGCGAGTCCGCGAGCGTGACCACTGTGGCCGAAGGGTCCGGGGTCGTCCCGGGCGGAACGACTATCTCGGGGCGGACAACCGGCCGGACAACTTCTCCTTTTCCCTTACCGTTGTCGCCGGACTTCTCGACTTCCTGTTGATTGCGGGTGGGTTCGGTGCCGGTCGGCGCGGTTGGGGTGGGTCCGGTCGCCACCTGCGGGCCACCTCCAATGCCGATAACCGCCCACACCACCACCCCAACGGCCCCGAGGATCGCGACCGTCACCCCGACCAGGACGGGGATGCTGAGGAAGCGGCCCCGGGGCCGCGGCGGAGGCTCCGGAGGCGGGGGTGAGGGCACCGGCTCGGCCGCGAGCCGGTGCTTCACCAGGGTGGATTTCAGGGCGGTCACCGCCAGCCCCGCCGGGTCGGTGCTCGGGCTGACAGGGTCTGACGGTACCGCAGGAGCCGGCCGCGCCGCCGGCATCGGCACCCGGCCCGACCCGCGGACGATCGACAGGCCCATTGCCCCGGCCAGCTCCTCGACGAACGCCAGGCACGACGGGTGGCGGTCTTCCGGCTCCCGGGCCATCGCCCGGCGGAGGACTGCCCGCTCGGCCTCGGGGATGAAGTCGGCGAACTCGAACTGACCGCCGAGATGGGCCTTCATGACTTCCGGCACCCGCTCGCCCCGGAACGGGACGGCCCCTTGCCGGAGTTCGACGTACCCGACCGCGAACCCGTACAGGTCGCTCGGCGGCCCGCCCTCACAGCTCCACACCTCCGGGGCCATGTACGCCGGGGTACCGGCGAAGCTCATCGCCGCCATCTGCTCGCCGTACCGCCGGGCGAGCCCGAAGTCGGCGACCTTCGCGTGCCCGTTCAGGACGAGGATGTTGTCCGGCTTCACGTCCCGGTGGGTGATCATCTTCGCGTGCAGGAAGTCGAGCCCCTCGGCCGCCTCCCGCATGTAGCCGAGCAGTTCGTCTTCGAGAATCCCCGGGAGCCCGGCGATCTTGCACTCCTTGAGCCGGCCGCGGAGGGTGTAGTCGGCGAGTTCGGTGACGATGTACAGGCGGTTGTGGGCGACCCAGAAGTCCTCGGTCGCGAGCAGGTACGGGTGGCGGAGGTTCTTGATGAGTTCCAGGGCGCGGAACTCCCGCTGGGCGGCGTCCTGGTCGGCCGGCTGGTGCAGGACCTTGACCGCCTTCTCGATCCCGCTCGGCATCTTCCGGGCGAGCCAGACTTCGCCGAACGCCCCCCGGCCCAGCTCCCGGACCAGCTCGTACTCCTGGGGGATCGACACCACCCCCTCGCCGCCCCACCCGCCGGCAAGCGCGGGAGGAGGGCCGGCCGCGCGGACCGTCCGGGTGGGGCTCCCGTCGGCTTCCGCCCCCGGCGTGGTCACGGAGTCCGTCGCGGCCCCCGGGTCCGGGGCCGCGACGATCGTCTCCCCGGCCTTCATCCGGTAGCGCTCTTCCTCCCGGACGAGCGCCGGCGGGGGGCGGTCGGGCGGACCGAGTTCGGGGAACCGGGCGAGGTAATCCTTGGCGGTCGGCCGCTCGCCGCGCTCCCACCGGTGCCCGAGGTCGATCACCGCGAGTTCGGTCAGGACCGCAACCCGGACCGTGCCGGCGAGCCCGTCGAGGAACCGCGTCCAGTCGGCCACCGCGCCGCGGGTGAGGGCGTCGTGGAACTGGTCGGCCCGGATCGAGAGCAGGGCCCGCTCGGCATCCGACAGGTGCAGCTCGGACGGGGAAGCCATCGGCCAGGTTCCGGGGGCGTAGAGTTGGGATCGCGATCATTCTACCAAAAGGGCCCCAGGGCGTTGCCCCCGGTGGCGAGGGCGGGCGAGGGCCCGGGCCGGTGAACCGGTTTGACCCGCCTCGCCCTTGCGGTTAAGGTATCCTCACCTCCCAAATCCTCACCCGGAGTACGTCCGAGCTGATGTCCGACCCAAGGTCTGACGACCTGGAACTCGTCTCCGCCCTGAGGGCGGGGAGTGAGTCGGCCGCCCGCGAGCTGTTCGACAAGTACTGCGAACAGCTGATGAAGCTGGCCCGGCGGCGGATCGGGCAGAAGATGACCAGTCGGGTCGATCCGGAAGACGTCCTTCAGTCCGCTTTCCGCTCGTTTTTCGTCCGCGTCAAGAACGACGAGTTCTCGTTCGAGGCGGAAGACGACCTGTTCAAGCTGCTCGTCCGGATCACCGTCCACAAAACCCTGCGGCAGATCGCGTTCCACCGGGCGGCGAAGCGGGACCCGGCGCGGGAGACCGGCCAGGGGCGGGTCGGCGAAGACGTGCTCGGGTTCATCGCCTCCGCCGACCCGCCGGCCGAGGTCGAGGTCGCCCTGATCGACGAGTTCGAGAAGTTCGTGGCCCAGCTCCCGCCGCTCGACCGGCAAGTGCTGGAACTGAGGTTCCAGGGCTACACGCCGGTCGAAATCGCCGAGACGCTCGGCACCTACGACCGAAAGGTCCGTCGCATTCTGGAACGGGTTCAGGCCACGGCCGAGGCCGGGCTACCCGGCGGGTAATATTTCAACGGTCCGGGAGAGGGCTAGAAATCAGCGTTTTTCGGGTGTTAAGCTCTGGCTGTGTTCATCTTATCGCTGACTGACGTCTCAAGATGGAGGTCGGCAGGATGCCGTACCACTGGCCCAAGGATACCGATTTCGCCCGCTGGGAACTCGACGTCCTGGATCGTGATTGCCCCTTCTGTGGACGCCGGATGCACATCTGTGACCACCGCTACCGCCACTTTCATACCCTGGAAGGGCCAGTCGAACTGGTCTGCAAGCTCAACCACTGCCCCGACACCGCTTGTCCCGGCCATGCCAAGACCAAGAGCCCGGAACTCGAAATCACCATCGCTCTGCCCAAGATGGCTGTCGGCTGGGACGTCCTCTGTTGGATCGGTCATCGCCGTTGTTCGCGTCACTGGTCGATCACGCAAATTCAGGGCGAGTTATGGGACCAGTACGCCATCCCGATTTCGGCCGATTCCATCGGCGAGTACATCCAGCGTTACCAACTCATGCTTGCCGCTCATCAGGAGGATCCCGAAGCTCTGCGGTTGCAGTACGAAGCGGTCACCGAGATCATCCTATCGATCGACGGTCTTCAGCCCGAGAAGGGTCACGAGACGCTCTACGTGGTCCGGGAATTGACCCAGAAGCGGGTGTGGTTCGCGGCCCCGTTGATCTCGGCGACGGCCGACGAGGTGCGGCGTCTAATCGCGGAGGCGAAGACGCGGGCCGCCGCCTTGAACAAGAACGTGGGACTGTGGGTATCGGACCGGCAAGACGCATTTGTGACGGGGATCGCGGCCGAGTTTCCGGGCGTTCCGCACCGCTACTGCGAGAATCACTTCCTGCGTGACGTGGCCAAGCCCGTGTTGGAAGCCGATAGCCACGCCAAGGTGCAAATGCGTAAGAAGGTGCGAGGGCTCCGGAAGATCGAACAGACCGTACTCAAGCAGCAGCGCGTCTCGGTTCCCGAGGTCCGCGTGGACGCGGATACCGAACCCCCGATGGCGGCAACCGTGGGGCCGATGAACTCGCCCACCCCGGAAGCCGATTCGGCTGCCGTCGTGATCCTCGATTACTGTGCGGCCGTGCGTGGCATTGTCAACGATGACCAGGGTGGCCCGCTCCATCCTCCCGGCATGCGGATGGCGGAGGCATTGCAGGAGGTGCGTGAGTCGATCCAACGGAACTTAGACGAGAAAAAAGGGGGTTCGCAGAGAAGCAACTCACCCGGCTCGCGGGTTGCATCGACCGCGGCCTCGGCGAAGTTCGAGCCGAACACGAGACGATCCGCGGCTATGTCGAAGACGTCAAGGAAGTCGCGGCGACCCTTAACCCCGAAGGAGGGAGCTGTGAGGCTCGCCAGGAGAGGTTCAAGCAATTGATCGATCGATTCCAGAAGGCCGAGGGAGTCGGGCCGACCGAGGATCCGATTCACCAGGCGATGGCGACGGTGATGATCAGCTTTGCTGCGGGACTGTTCGTTGGTGATGGCAAGTTCCAGGACATCCGAGACAATCTCGATCTGGAGCGATGGTTTCGCTTGCCCAAGAGTCACGAGCGGCGGATCCACGGTCGCCGTCACGCGGGTGTTCGGATCGTTCAAGAGGGGCCGACATTGGTGCATGCGTTGGATGCGCACCTCTCGCACCCGGAGCCGTTTGCCGCAGAAGACCTGCTGCCGTATCGTGCGGCCCGCGAGCCGCTGTCCCAGAAACAGGCACGAGCTCGACGCAAGGTCATGAAAAAGGCACGCTCCAAGAAGAAACGGCCAATCCTCTTGGCCGACTTGGAGCGGCGTTATCGGGAATCGCCCCGATTCTAGCTCAGTCCCGGATCATTG
>JAQGHQ010000440.1 GCA_028288765.1 Gemmataceae bacterium
CGGCCGAGAAGTACACCGTCTCGAGCTACGGGCAGGCGATCGCCCGGGCGGTGGAGCGGGCGAACCGGCCCCTGATCGAGGCCGCGGTCGAGCTCGAGCTGCACGTCCCCCACTGGCACCCGAACCAGCTCCGCCACGCCCACGCGACCGAGGTCCGGGCCCGGTTCGGGCTGGAGGCCGCCCAGGTCGCCCTCGGCCACGAGCGGGCGGACGTCACCCAGGTATACGCCGAACGGAACCGGACGCTCGCCCAGAAGGTGGCGGCCGAGATGGGGTGAGCGCGAACGCAGACCGTTGCCACGTCGACCCGAGCGGGCGGGCGGCCCCGCTCGTCGGCCATCTCGGACGCCCGGTTCGGTGGGGCGGTTCGCCCACCAGGGCGGCCAGCATCTTGTGCGCGAGGGGGCCGTAAGTGGCCCCTGCGACCGTCACGAAGACGGCCAGGGGCATGGCCCGGGCTTCGCTGGCGACGAGGATGGCCAGCCCGGGTCCGAGATAATGCCGAACGCGAGGACCCGTGCGTAAATGGACCAACGACCCGAGCCGGCAACGGACCGATGAGGGTGGTCGCCCGTCGACCGGTGACATCTTTTAGGGAAGTGGGTTTCGGGCGTAATTCCGTAAGAGTGCGGTGAAGAAGATGCCAGCTCGACCCTCGCTTCCGTGTTGTTGTCGGCTGCCCGGTCTGTAAACTCAACTGACATGTCCGAGGTTACCCGCCTCATCGACGCCGCCTGTGGCGGTGACCGACAGGCCGCGGCCGACCTCCTGCCCCTCGGGTACGACGAGCTCCGGCGACTGGCCGCCGCCCGGATGACCGACGAAGGCCCCGGCCACACGCTGCAGCCCACCGCCCTGGTCCACGAGGCCTTCCTCCGGCTGATCGGGCCGGCCGATGCGGACCGCTGGGACCACCGCGGGCACTTTTTCGCCGCCGCGGCCGAGGCCATGCGCCGCGTCCTCGTCGACCACGCCCGCCGCCGGGATCGCGAGAAGCGCGGCGGGGGGCGGCCCGGCTCGCTCGGACGGATCGTACACTACGAGGTGGTGGAGGTGCTCGGCCGGGGCGGGTTCGGGGTCGTGTTCCGGGCGTTCGACGACGTCCTCCAGCGGGTGGTCGCGGTCGAGGTGCTGGCCCCGTCGCTCGCCGTCACCTCCCCGGCCCGCAAGCGGTTCCTCCGCGAGGCACGGGGGTCGGCACCCATCCAGCACGAGAACGTGGTGCGGGTCCACGAGGTCGGGGAGCACCCGCTCCCGTACCTGGTGATGGAGTTTGTTCGGGGCGAGACGCTCCAGCAGCTGGTCGACCGAACCGGCCCACTGGACGCCGCCGACGTACTGCGGATCGGCCAGCAGGTCGCGGCCGGGCTGGCCGCCGCCCACGCGACCGGGGCTGATCCACCGGGACGTCAAGCCGTCCAACATCCTGATCGACGACGGCCCGCAGCGGCACGTCAAGCTGACCGACTTCGGGCTGGCCCGGGCGGCCGATGACGCCATCCTCACGCGGAGCGGGGTAGTGGCCGGTACGCCGATGTACATGGCCCCGGAGCAGGCCCGGGGCGAGCCCCTCGACCACCGGGCCGACCTGTTCAGCCTCGGGAGCGTGCTCTACGCGCTCCTCACCGGCCGGCCGCCGTTCCGGGCCGAGTCCACCCTGGCGGTGCTCAAGCGGGTGGCCGAGGACACCCCGCGGCCCATCCGCGAGGTCATCCCGGAAGTGCCGGAGTGGCTGTGCCGGGTCGTGGGGAAGCTACACGCCAAGGACCCGGCCGAGCGGTTCCAGTCGGCCGCCGAGGTGGCCGAGGTGCTGGCCGACTGCGAGCAGCAGCTGACGGCTCACGCCGGGCTTCAGGACTTCTCGCGCATCCCCGTCGGCCGGCCGACGGCCCGGCGGCCCCGACGGCGGACGTGGGCCGCCGCGTCGCTCGCGGTCCTGGTGCTGCTGCTCGGCGGGGTCTGGTTCGGCCCCGCGGCGGTGCTCTACCTGTCGGACCGTGGCGAACTCGAGCTCGTGCCGCAGGACGGACTGGTCTCCGTGATCGTGCTGCAGAACGACGAGGGCGTAATCGACGGGAACAAGCTCCGCCCGGCGGCCACCGACTGGCTCGACATGACGGCGGGCCACACGCTGAGCCTCCCGCCCAGCAAGTACCAACTGAACGCGGGGACGTGGCCGGCCGGCACACGCGTGACGCAGTGGGCGATCACGACGTCCGGGCCGCTCGGTCAGACCCGCCGGCTCGTGCCGGGCGACTCGGTGGTCGTGACCGTGGAGCGCGGCAGGCGTGTCACAGTCGCCTCGGGAGGATGGCTCGATCCGGGTTGATTTGGCAAACAGGCGGCCGTAGAGGAACCGGTCAACGGGCGATATGCGATCACCCCGCTAGTGTCCCGAGTTGCGAATTCGTTGATTATTTCTTGCGCCACCCCTGATCCCCAGGTAAGGTTCGGTCAGGAGGTGCCCCATGCCCGCTGGCCGACCGTTGACCTCACTCACCCTGACCGACG
>JAQGHQ010000444.1 GCA_028288765.1 Gemmataceae bacterium
CGTCGGTCAGGGTGAGTGAGGTCAACGGTCGGCCAGCGGGCATGGGGCACCTCCTGACCGAACCTTACCTGGGGATCAGGGGTGGCGCAAGAAATAATCAACGAATTCGCAACTCGGGACACTAGCACCCCCGGCATTCCCCTGAAGATGCGGGTCAGGCCGGCTCTCACCTGCTCATAGACCTCGTCGCTAAAGATCAGCTCGACGTCGAATCCTTCGACGGCTGCAAGCCCACCGAGTTGGCCGGATAGGTCGACCGATAGCGCCGTCCGTGACAAGCGGCATTGGCCGACCCGGCCGTACTCGCCGTTACTTTGGTCATCGAATTCGGTGTGGACTCCCCAGTCATCATCGGGGTCTGTCGCCGCGGCCGACTCGCTGAGGCGATCAAAAGATAGGGCGTGATCGACGCCGTCGGCGTCAGGTCCGTCAACACCGCAGAGGAGTGCGTAATCGTCGGCGTCGAAGCCACCATCGGTCGCGCGAAATCGAATCCGCATAGTCCCACGCCTCCCCACACTCACCCGCCGGGACCGTGTGCAAATAGCCTGACGGCCAAGGGCTAAACATCGCGGCCCCGGTCCCGTGCAGAAGGTATATTATTCATCGTTCTCTCGGCCGCAATAATCAGACAATTTGATATATAATATTCAATAGATAGTTGTGCCTCCGCCACTGCTTTCGGCCACCGCCGGGCCGCGCGGGCGGGAGGCGCACCCGGTCGCGTGTGAATACCGCACGAATTCTTCTCCCGCGACTGGACAGAACCGGGTGCAAGGGACAATATGGTGTCACCCCGGTCTCACCTCGCGGACTCTGGGGTGACTCGGACTCTCCCCGTCGTTCCCGGAGCTAGCGCGGCCGACCGGGTCGCCACATCATGACCTCCTCGCGCGAAGAACCTGGCGGGCCGCTCGCGGCCGACGTGATCCCCGCCCCGATCTTCCGCATCGGCCCGGACCTCCGCGTGCTGGCCGTCAACCCGGCCGGGGCCGCCACCCTCGGCCGCCCGGCCGAGGCGGTCGTCGGCCGGTCCCCGGCCGAGCTCGGGTTCGCCCCGGCGGACGCCGCCCGGCTCGCGGCCGAGGTCCGGGACGTCTTCGCGACCGGCCAGCCGGTGGTCGGGGAGGCGGTCGTCAAGACCCCGACCGGGGAGCGGTGGTTCCAGCACCGGATGGGGCCGGAGCTCGGGCCGGGCGGGGAGGTCGCGGCGGTGGTCGTGGTGACGGCCGACGTCACCGCCCTGAAGCAGTCCGAGCGGGCCCTCCGGGCGAGCGAGGAGCGGTTCCACCGGTTCATGGCCCACACCCCCCTGCCGGCCTGGGTCCAGGACGCGGACGGCCGGTACGTGTACCTGAACCCGGCCTACGAACGGGCGCTCGGCATCCGGGCGGCGGACTGGGTCGGGAAGCGGGGGCACGACGTCTGGCCGGCGGAGGTCGCCGACCGGATCCAGGCCAACATCAAGCTCGCGCTGGAAACCGGGCGGACGGTCGAGGGCCGGGAACTGACCCCGGGCCCGGATGGGGTCGGGCGGACCTGGCTGAACGTGAAGTTCCCGTACCGGGACGCGTCCGGCCGGGGGTTCGTCGGCGGGATCGCGGTCGATCTGACCGAACAGCTCCGGGCCGAGGCCGACCGGCGGGAGTTCGAGAAGAAGATGCTCCAGGCCCAGAAGCTCGAGTCGCTCGGGGTGCTGGCCGGGGGCATCGCCCACGACTTCAACAACCTCCTGACCAGCGTCCTCGGGTACGCCAGCCTCGGCCGGTTCCACCTGACCCCCGGGGACGACCAGCTGGCCGAGTGCTTCGACCACGTCGAGAAGGCGGCCGTCCGGGCGGCCGAGCTGTGCCAGCAGATGCTCGCGTACGCCGGCCGGGGGATGTTCGCCGTCGCCGACATGGACCTGAACGGGCTGGTCGGGGAGATTGCCCAGCTCTTGGCCACGGTGATCCGCAAGAAGGCGGTGCTGAAGTTCAACCTGGCCGACGGGCTCCCGGCCATCCGGGTGGACCCGACCCAGATCCGGCAGGTGGTCATGAACCTGATCACCAACGCGTCGGACGCGATCGGGGAGCAGAGCGGGGTGATCACCCTGACTACCGGGGGGCTCGACGCGGACGCCCGGTACCTCGCCGACATCCAGGCGGCCGACGACCTCACCCCGGGCCGGTACGTATACCTGGAGGTGTCGGACACCGGGTGCGGGATGACCGAGGACGTGATCGCCCGGGTGTTCGACCCGTTCTTCACCACCAAGTTCACCGGCCGGGGGCTCGGGCTGGCCGCGGTCCAGGGGATCGTCCGGGCGCACCGGGGGGCGATCAAGGTGTACTCCCAGCCCGGCCGCGGGTCGACGTTCAAGGTCCTCTTCCCGGCCGCCGACCCGGGCCCCGGCCCGGCCGCCGACCAGCTGACCCCCGCCGCCCTCCCGAAACACGGCCGCGGCCGGCTGATCCTGGTGGTCGACGACGAGGAGGACATCCGGGTGATGGCCCGGAAGGTGCTGGAGATGGGCGGGTTCTCGGTCGAGCTGGCCCCGGACGGGCGGGCCGGGGTCGCCGCCTTCGTCCGCCACCCGGACGCGGTCGCCGCCGTCCTGCTCGACCTGACCATGCCCCACCTGGACGGGGCGGAGGCATTCCGGGAGCTCCGGCAGGTCCGTCCCGACGTGACCGTCCTCTTGACCAGCGGGTTCGCCGCCCACGAGGCGATGGCCGGGTTCCAGGGGAAGGGGCTGGCCGGGTTCGTCCGCAAGCCGTTCCGGGCCCAGGAACTCCTCGCCGCCGTGTTCGCCGCCGTCGGCCCGTGAAGAGGTCGCTCAGCGACCGGCCCGGACGACCCGACCCCACCCGCGGAGGCGGGCGAGGGCCCGGCCCGCCGCCCCCCCGGGCGGCCAATCCAGGGCCGCCTTCAGGCGACCGTACAACGCCAGTTCCAGCCGCCCGAATGCCAGCCCGAGGCCGACGGCCGTGCCCCCCGCCACCCCGACCGCGGTCCACGGCCCGGGGGGGACGGCCGCCGCCCGCATCGCCTGAAACACGAACAGAATGACCGGGAAGTGGAGCAGGTACAGGCCGTAGCTGTACCCCCCGGCGACGACCAGCGGGTTCCGCCCCGAAACGTCCGGGAGTTGCACCAGGAACCAGACCGTCAACCCGGCGGCGACCCCCCGAAGCCAGTAGTGGGCGTCGGTCGGTAACGCCCACGACCCGGCGACGGCGTTCAGCCCGACGACCGCCGCGGCCGCCGCCCACCGCCCCTTCCGGCCGCGGGTCCGGAACTGGTACGCCACCGCCCCGAGCAGGAAGGGGACGACGTGAGCCGACACGACGATGCTCTTCCACGAGGCCAGGGTGTCGCTCCCGTACCCCGGCCAAAGGGCCGATTTCGCCGCGAGTACAGCCAGCCAGACCCCCGCCGCGCCGGCCACCCGCCGCCCCCCGGTGAGGCACCACAGCCCGAGCAGCGACACGGACAGGAACATTTCGTAGACGAGCGTCCACTCGACGAGCAGGACGGACTCCCCGGGCCGCGTCGGCCGGACGGGGAGGAGGAGCAGAGACGCGGCGGACGGGGCCGGGTCCCAGGGGTATCCGCCGGGCCACGCCCCCAGGGAGACGAGCCCCACGACGGCCCCGACCACGACCCAGTAACCGGGGTACAGGCGGACCGCCCGCAGGAGCAAGTACCGGCCCGGGGGGGTGGACCGGAGGGCGTGAGTCAGGACGAACCCGGACACGGCGAAGAACACGGGGACCCAGACGGTCGCGACCCGCGGCATCTTCAGCCACGGGACCGGCCCGCCCGTCAGCCCGGCCGCGCCGTCGGCAATGAGCCCGAGGTGGAGCAGGGCCACTCCGGTGGCGGCGACCAGGCGAAGGATCTGAAGATTGTTGAATCGCATCACGTCGTCTGCCACGACCCCGGCAACCCGGGTTATATCGGCGGCGGGGGTAGTCCGAGTTGAACCGGTGGCATAGAGTCGTCCCCGGCGGCCTTCCCACCCCCCGCCCGAGGTACGACCCATGACCCGCGTGCCCCTGTGTGCGCTCGTCCTCCTTGCCGTCGCCCTGCCCCGGTGGCCCGTTTTCCCGGCCGCCGCCGAGACAGACCCGCGGGCAGCTGCGTTCGCCGTCAACACGGCGCTCGCCCGGGGGGTGAATTTCGGGAACGCCCTGGAGGCCCCGAAGGAGGGCGAGTGGGGGCTGACGCTCGACCCCGGGTACTTCAAGCTCGTCAAGGACGCGGGATTTCAGACGGTCCGGGTGCCGGTGAACTGGGCCGCCCACGCGGCCAAGGCCCCGCCGTACGCGATCGAGCCGAAGTTCTTCGAGCGGATCGACTGGGTGCTCGACCGGGCCGCCGCGAACAACCTGAACGTCGTCCTGGACGTCCACCACTACGGCGAGCTGGACACCGACCCGGACAAGCACCTGCCCCGGCTGGTCGCCCTCTGGGAGCAGATCGGGGCCCGGTACAAGGACCGCCCGCCAGCGGTCGTGTTCGAGATGCTGAACGAACCGCACGACAAGCTGATCGACCGGAAGTGGAATGACACGATCCCGGTCGTCCTGAAGGCGATCCGGGCGACGAACCCGACCCGCGCGGTGGTCGTCGGCCCGGCCTACTGGAACGCGATCTGGGCGCTGCCGAAGCTCACCCTCCCGGACGACCCGAACCTGATCCTGACCGTCCACTACTACGACCCGTTCAAGTTCACCCACCAGGGCGCCGAGTGGGCGTCGGAAGACGTGCGGAAGCTGAGCGGGATCAAGTGGTCCGGGACCGACGCCGAACTCAAGGAGTTGCGGGACCGGTTCGACCAGACGGCGAAGTGGGCGAAGGACCACAACCGGCCGGTATTTCTGGGCGAGTTCGGGGCCTACCACAAGGCCGATATCGACTCGCGGACGAAGTGGACGGCGGCGGTCGTGCGGGAGGCCGAGGCCCGCGGGTTCAGCTGGGCGTACTGGGAGTTCGGGGCCGGGTTCGGCGCCTACGACCGGGATGCGAAAGCGTGGCGGGAGCCGCTCCTGCGGGCGCTGACGCCGAAGGGGAAGTGACCGCTGGTTCGTCGCGTTCCGGGGTGCGTGCGGCGGGGTGAGGGGTAAGGCGTCCGGCAGGTGTAAAGCGATCCGCGGAATGACCAGACCCGGGGGACAAGCCGTCTTGTAGGGCACGCACTGCGTGCCGGTTCGCTGGCAAAAATCGGCACGCAGTGCGTGCCCTACGAAGCGAGCGGAACCAATCCCGGGTCGTCTTCTTCCTACCGGTTGCCTAACCTCTCTAACGGGGCGTTCGTTGTCGTGCGGCCGGCCGCAACGCCCCGGCCCGGGCACGCCCGGCCCACGCCCGCACGTCACCGATCTTCATCTTCACCAGGGGGCGGAGCTTGCCGTGTAGCCGGCACTCGAACCGGCCGTAAAGCAGTCCGACGACGAGTGCCGCGGCCCCGGCCAGGAGGACGCCGGCGGACGAGCCGAGCAGCCACCCGCGGCCGAGGAGCAGGTAGAACACGCCCATGATGACCGGGACGTGGACGAGGTACAGGCCGTACGTGCAATCCCCCAGCCGGGCGAGCGGGTTCTTCTCCGCCACCTGCCGGACCTGCACCGCGAACCACACCACCACGGCCGAGGCGAAACCGTACGCGCACCACTGTTCTTCCAGCGTGGTCAGCCGGCCGGGGACGACCGCCAGGAAGGCGACCAGTCCGGCGAACGCGGCCCACCGCCACCGCCGCCCGTGGTCCCGCACGGAATAGGTCAGCACCCCGAGCAGGAACGGCATGTTGAACGCGGACAGAAATACCGTTCCCCAGGTCGGCAGAGACTCGGCCGCGTACCCGGGCCAGACCACCACCTTCACCACCAGCACCGCGAGCCACACGCCGGCCGCGGCCGGGAGGCCCCGGCGGGCCCCGAGCAGGCCGAACACCGCCACCGCCAGGGAGAGGACCACCTCGTACACCAGCGACCACTCGATCCCGAGGACGTAGATGCACGACCCGAACGCGCGAGGCCGGAGCGTCCACCCCACCCAGTACGGGGTGACGCCCCGGCGGTACTCCTCTGGCCAGACGGTGAACCACATCAGCCCCATCGTCACCGCCGCCGCGACCCAGTAGCCGGGGTACAGCCGCAGGAACCGGGCGAACAGGAACCGCCCGGGCGGGGCGGCACGGACGGCGTGCGTGAGGACGAACCCGGACACGGCGAAGAACAGCGGGACCGGGAATACGGTCCACGTCCCGTCGCGGAGGAACCCGACCGGGAACCTGACCCGGAACAGGTGCTCGCCGTAGTGGATGAGGTGTGAGACGACGACCGCGACCGCGGCGACCACCCGAAGGATCTGGATGTTGTTGAACCGCATCCGCGAGACCCCGAGGGGGTTCGCCGGGCGGTCGGGTCACCGGCGCCCCGGCGTGCGGTTCAGATATCGGGCCGGCAGGGTAGGTAGGATGAGGCGGATCGGCCGTTCAGGGATATTGAGACGCCCGAGTTGTCCCGCCTGATCCGGTCTGGGTACGGAGGGAAGATGGGAAAAGAAATGAGATGGGGCGTACCCGGGGGCGGCCGCCGCCCCCGGGTACGTCGCGGCGGTCACTTCTCGTCGGTGACGGCGGTCCCGGAAACGACCAGCAACCGGCTCCGGTCGCCGGGCCCGAGGGGCACATCTTTCGTAGTCTCGTAGGTCCGCCCGTTCGTTTCCCAGCGGGCCCGGATGTGGAACATGTACTGCTCGCCGGGCCTTAAGACCGGGGACGTGAGCCTGCGATCGGTCGCCGCCTTCCCGGGCAATTCCTTCCCGTCCAGCCAGACCGACGCCGGGGCCGGGAACTGAACCGATAGGGTCGCGGTGGCCTCGCCGCTCACCTCGACGAGCGGCCCCGGCGGGTCGAACGGCTGACCCTGGGGCGGCGGGGGCAGGTCGTACGCGCCCGGCCCGGGGTCCATGTACAGCGGCGAGTACCCGCCGGTGATGAACCCGCCACCGAATCCGCCGTAGTACGACGAGTAGTACGGGTAGCCCGAGTAGAACCCACCGAACCGCGATCGGGACGGAAACGCCCCGGCCCTGAACCCGCCCCGGAAGCCATTGCCGCCCTGAAAGCCGTGGAAGGCTGGCTGGCGGAACATCGATCCCGAGGGGGCCGACAACGACGGGCCGAACGGTTGGGACCCGCCGGGCATCCGCCCGCCGGGGGCCCCGACCCCGAACGTCACGCCCCGCGGGACCTGGGCCTCGACCGGGGCCGCACACAGCGCGATCGCCACGATCGCCCCGAATAGAACCCGATACATGGCGAGACCTCACGGGCGAGAAGGAAGCTCGTCCGTGAGCAGAGCATAACAGCAGTTGAGAAGCCCGATTCCCGCAGCGAGTCCGTTCACCGCGGGGGACACTATATTCTACCGGTCTGGGACGTGGGCGTGTGAGTAGGAAAGGTCGAACCGGGCGAGGCCGACGTACGGCGGGCAACACGGAACCATTTACACAGTACCGGGGTCGCCGGACCAGGGCCGCGCTCGCCCGAGCTCTTGGGGTGCGCGGCGGACCAATTCAGTTCTCGCTGAAATCAAACTTGGCGACACTCTCCCGGCCGAGCGGGTCGGCGAGGAACTTCCGGTAACAGGCCCGGCACAGGTCGAACCGCATCTTCTTGCACACAGGTAGCAGGGCGGGGTCGTCCTCGCCGGCAGTCTCTTCCTGCTCGGTCAGCAGGCGGGCCATCTCTTCGACGTGATCGGCGTCCGTATCTTCCGCGGTCAATTCGGCCGGGTCCGCGGCCGCGAAGGTCTCGATCTTTACGGCGAACCGGGTGACCTGGCCGGGAATGTTTTTGCCACAGATGTCACACGAGAAGTGCTGCATGGCCGTCAGTTCCTTCGGGGTCGTCATCATCCGCGGGACGGTCGCGGCATCCGGATCAGGGGCGGTCGTGCGAGTCCCGGGGTGGGGCGACCGCCGCTGAATCGCGCTTTATTCCATCCGTCGCAGGTTTGGTGCTGCCTGTCAAGCGGAAACCCGGTTCCCAACGGCACGACCCCGGGAACCGGAACCGCCCGGCCAACTCGATCCACTCGTGGTAAGTTTTTCCGACCGGCGTCCACTTTGAAACCTGCCGTTCCATCACCCGGGGATGCGCGGACGGGTTCGGGCTCACGTCGTGCTCTCCCTTGACGCCGGCACGTTATTACCAGAAGTCATTGCCCGAGCACGATTAATGGAACACTCTCGCCGCCGGTTCTGGTCTGTGAAGGGCCGGGTGCGGGATTGCCAGGCCGGTGACTGCGGCGTCGAGTGGGATTTGGCACGCGGGCTGCTCCGATATTCCGTCGCCAACGCCTTGCGGTCGGCGGCGAACTAAATGACCGGCCCCGAGACGGTGGCTCGCATCTGACACGACATCCCCCTGACGACCCGGGAACGCCCCCGGGACGGACACACCCCCGCTCCTGTCCCCCAACACTGTTCACTCACGGCCGGCGGCTCTCAGAGCCAGCCGGCCCGTCTCTTTTCTGGGGGTGGTGTTTTGGGGATGGTGTTTGGTGTTTGGTGTTTGGTGTTTGGTGTTTCGTACTGGCTCTTCGGCCCATCGGTGGTCTGCCCTTGCCCCAGCCCCAGCCCCATGTGCCTCCCAAACACCAAACACCAAACACCAAACACCAAACACCAAACACCAAACACCATCCCCAAAACACCACCCCGCCCGCACATCCCGCCCGGTCGACACTGCCGGCATGCGCGCCCGAAAGGTGCGCCGGCGGGGGGTGATTCGCCCCCCGCCAGCCCGGCCACGTCATTCGCCGGGAAACCCGCCTCCGATACCAGACGCAGACGAGCCTGAGGGGTCAACCGCGCCGTTCGGAAGTTGAGCTCGTCGTCGCGAACGGGCGGAGGACTGGACTTCCCGGCCCCGACGGGGCACCAACGTTAAGGCGGACGGGTCGGAACCCGTCCACACCGGGCGAAGGAACGCCCCACCGGACACCGCCCGCGGAGCGGGCGGGTATGCCGGGCGGTCCGCAAGGAGGCGAGGATCATGAGGACACGTTGGGGCACACCCCTGGCGGTGGCCGCGGCCACGGTCCTGTGGGCGAGTCCGGCCGCGTACGCCGGCCACGCCGGGACCACGAACTACTCCGCCGGGGTCGAGCCGGCGGGCGACTGCCAGACCAACTTCGGGGCCGCCCACGCCCAGACCCGCCCGGGGTATCAGATCGTCTACGACTCGGTCGTCGAGAAGCGGTTCCAGACCAGCTACCAGACCGTGTCCGAAACTGTCATGAAGCCGGTCACCCGGACCTGCTACCGGGACGAGGTCCGGACCTCCACCCGGACGGTCCACGAGACCGCGTACCGGCAGGTCCAGGAGACCGTCTGCCGGCCGGTCACCGAGACCGTCATGAAGGAGTGCCGGTACACCGTCCAGCGGCCGGTGTACGAGACCACCACCAGGGTCGTCTGCGAGACGGTGTGCAAGCCGGTCTGCGAGACCGTGGTGAAGGAGTGCCGGTACACCTGCTACAAGAAGGTCGAGGAGACCTGCTACAAGGAGTGCCCGTACACGGTGTGTAAGCCGGTCAGCACCCCGTGTACCCGGCGGGAGAGCTTCGCGGTCTGCAAGCCGGTCTGCGAGACCGTGGTGAAGGAGTGCCCGGTCACCGTCTGCCAGCCGGTCGCCGAGACCTGCTACCGGGAGTGCCCGCAGACCGTCTGCCGGCCGGTCGTCGAGACCTGCTACAAGGAAGTCCGGCGGACCGTCTGCCGGCCGGTCGTCGAGACCGTCTGCCGGCCCGTGACGCGGACCGTGTGCGAGCCGTGTACCACGGTCCGGACCGTGTGCAAGACGGTCCCCGAGACCGCGTGCGAGACGGTCTGCGTCCGCGGCCGGCTGCGGCTCGAGCACGTCCCGGTGTACGAGTGCGCGTTCGACCCGTGCAGCTGCACCACCGTGCGGAAGCCGGCCGGGACGAAGCTCCAGCTGGTCCGCGGGCCGAACCACGCCGAGACCCGGCAGGTCACCCGGACCCGGAAGGTGGTGGAGCAGATCCCCGTCACCACCTACGTCAGCCGGACGGTGACCGAGACCCGGCAGGAGACGGTGACCCGGTCGGTGCTTGCCACGGTGGTCGAGAAGGTCCCGGTCACCACCACCAGGCTGGTGCCCGAGACCCGGGTGGTGAAGGTGCCGTACACGGTCACGAAGACCGTGCCGGTGACCGAGGTCCGGCGGGTGCCGGTGACCGTGCGCCGCACCGCCTACGGGGCCTACGCCGACGCCGCCTCGCTGTGCGGGGCCGGGGCCGAGGCCGCCAAACAGGGTGCGGCGGTGGTCGGCGGCGGGCCGGGCTGCGTCACCCCCGGGGCCGCGACCTACGACACCACCGCCCCCGGCCGGGTGTTCGTCGAGGGCGCCCGGGTCGAGCGGGACGTGGTTTATCACATGTCCAAGGTGGTCCCGGTGACCGAGGTCCGGCGGGTGCCGTACACGGTCTGCAAGATGGTCCCGCACGAGGTCGTCAAGCAGGTCCCGACGACCGTGGTCAGGCAGGTCTCGACGACCGTCCGGAAGGTCGTCCCGGTCACCACCTGCCGGGTGGTGACGGAGGAGAAGGTGAGGCTGGTGCCGACCCGGTGTACCACCACGAAGCAGGAGGTGGTCACCCGGTGCGTCCCGTACACGGTCACCAAGCAGGTCCCGTGTACGACGACGGTGAAGGTGCCGGTCACGACCACCGAACTGGTCCCGACGACCGTGTGCAAGACGGTCCCGGTCCGGGCGGCGGTGGACGTGGTGGTGAAGAAGCCGCGGTACGTGCCGTGCGGCCCGACCTGCGGCGGCCCGGCGTGCGGCGGCCCGGCCGGCAACGCCCCGTGCGGCCCGACCTGGGGCGGCCCGGCATGTGGGTGCTCCCCGTGCGCGGCCGGGATCGGCGGCGGACTCCGGTCCGTGCTGAACGACTCGTGTCGGCCGAAGCCGATCCGGGACTTCTTCGGCAAGCTGTGCGCGGGCCGGCTGGCCTGCGACCCGTGCCCGCCGGCGGGCTGCCCGGACGCCTGCGCGGCCCCCTGTAAGTAACCCCGGCGGCGCGAGCCCCGAAAGCCCCCCGCCGCCCGGGGGGCTTTTTCCGTTTGTACTCGGCCCCACCCGGGCGGTAGGCTACATGGGTCCGATCGGCAAAGACCCCGCAACGCCACGGGAACGGAACCCGGGTTCAATGGGACGGGTGGATGAAGACCACGCTCCTTTCCCTCGTCGCGATCGCGTCCCTGGTCGTCCTGGGGGCCGCCGGCGGCCGGCCCGCCCACGGCACCGCGGCCCAGCCGCCGGAGAAGGCCGACCCCGACCCCCGGGCGAAGGACGCCGAACCTCTACCCGAGGCGCCGAAACTCGACGCCAAGAATGACCTCATCCCCCTGAACCGGGAGAAGACGTTCCTGCTCGAGGTCGTCCCGGCCGCGAAACCGGACGAGAAACCGAAGGCGGTCCGGGTGCTGCTCGCCACCGAGGTGTGCCTCCGCGAAGGGCCGCTGGAAGTATTCCTGTGCAAGAAGGGCACCAAGGAGCACGAGGCGGTCGTCCGGGTGGACCTGGACGCGAAGCTGATCCACGCGGCCCTACTCGCGACCGGGGCCAAGCCCGGCGCCCCCGCCCAGTTCGTCAACCCGAAGACGAACGAGCCGGACTACAAGCCGGCCAGCGGGACCACGATCAAGGTGTCCGTCCACTACCGGAAGGACGGCAAGCTCCACAGCCACTCCGCCCGGGAGTGGGTCTGGAACAGCATGAAGAAGAAGCCGGTGGAGACGGACTGGGTGTTCGCCGGGAGCCACGAGATCAAGGACCCCGACCGGCCGAACGACCCGCCGTTCTACGGGGCCAACAGCGGCGAGGTGATCAGCGTCTCGAACTTCCCGTACTCCATGCTCGACCTGCCGATCGAGATCAGCAAGGACGACGCGAACCTAAACTTCGAGGCGAAGACGGACCGCATCCCCCCCCTCTTTTCGAAGGTCTGGGTCATCCTCGAGCCGGTGCCCGACAAGAAGTGATCCCGCGGATGTTACAGTCCGTTACACTCGCTCCGCGTTGCGAACCACCGGCCGGGCGGGTATTCTGATCTTTCGACCGGAACCGGCAAACGTTCTCGCGGCCTGATTCGATCTATCTGAGAGTCCTCATCCAAACCCCGCCCGTGCTCGCCCGGGGTACTTTCGTCCGAGGAGCCAATGGCCATTCCCATCAAGTGTCCGGGGTGCCAGGCGGCGTTCGAAGTGCCCGACACGCTGGCCGGCAAAACGATCCGCTGCACGTCGTGCAAGACACAGTTGACCGTTTCAGCGGCGGCCCCGGTCGGGGCGGCGGGATCGGGCGAGAAGAAGCCGTTCGGGTGGGCGGCCGCCGCCAAGCCCGTGCCGGTCGCCGCACTCTCCCTGGATGACGAGGCCCCGGTCGCGGTGGCCAAGCCGGCCCCGGTCCCCGTCGCGAAGGCCGTGCCGGCCGTCGCCGCCAAGACCGCCCCGGCCAAGCCGGCGGTCAAGGCGGACGTGGAGGTGGACGAGGACGACAAAAAGACCAAGCCGATGAAGCCGGCGGCGAAGCGGCGGGACGACGATGACGACGACGACGATGATGACGACGACCGGCCCGCGAAGAAGAAAGGGAAGAAGCCGGCCAAGAGTGGCAACCAGACCGGGATGATTCTCCTGATCGGCGGCGGCGCGATCGGTCTGATCGCGATCATCGCCGTGGCGGTCTTGCTGCTGGTGGATTCGGGCGACAAGGACAAGAAAGAGACCGCGAGCAGCGGGAGTTCCGGTTCGAGCGCTCCATCCACGACCAGGCCCGCCGGTGGCCCCGGGGCGCCGGGCGCACCGGGCGGGATGGTGATGCCGGGCGGCAGCTCGATGACGCCCCCGGCCGGTAGTTCGATGACGCCCCCGGGCGGCAGTTCGATGACCCCCCCGACCGGCAGTTCGATGACGCCTCCGGCCGGCAGTTCGATGACGCCCCCGGGCGGGGCTGGGGGCCCCGGGCCCGGGGCGATGACCATGCCTCCCGGCGGGCCGATGGGCCCGAGTGGCGCGGACGGGTGGCAGACCGTCCAGGGAGACGGGTACACCTTCGAGATGCCCGGCCAACCAGAAGTCGGCAAAAAAATCCCCGGGGCCGGGGACCTTCCGCCCGGCGCGAAAACTTACGTATGGACGAAGGGGGCGGACGAAGCCCTATTTGTCATGTCTGCGGACATCCCCGGTGGGGCGGCGTTGAACCCGGCCCAAACCCGACTCGCCCTGAACGAGATTGTGAACAAGGTCAAAGCGGAAGGAGGTGGTGGGTTCGGGGGGAAAGCGGACGTGCGGGTCGAGTCGTCGTCCGAGTTCACCCAGGATGGTGTTCAGGGTGCTGAACTGACTCTCGCCGCCAAGAACGGTGGGGGTACTGTGGGTGTCCTGCGATTCGCCCTCGCGCGGGGAAAACTGGTCGTATACGGCGGGGGGAGCGACAACTACGCCTCATTCAGTCCTACCGCCCAGCGGTTCGTCAAGTCCATGAGATTTGGCGGCGGCCCAGTGGCGCTCGCCCCACCGGGCGGCCCGAAGGGTCCCGGCGGTCTCATGACCCCTCCGGGTATCCCCCCGATGGGCCCCAGCGGCCCGCCGGGCTTCCCGATGGGCCCCACCAGCCCGCCGCCCGGCTTCCCGATGGGTCCCAACGGCCCGCCGCCCGGCTTCCCGATGGGTTCCAGCAGCCCGCCGCCGGGCTTCCCGATGGGCCCTGGCACCCTCCCGATGGGTCCGGGTGGCCCGCCGCCCGGCTTCCCGATGGGTCCTGGTGCGCAGGCGGGCGGCCCATCCCCCGTCTTCCCGGGCAGGGGCGGTGACCTGAACAGCAGCCGAAAACAGGGCCCACCCGGGTCGACGGTCCGCCCGCAACTGGCGCACAAGGTCGACCCGTTCTACACCATTGCGTTCGACATGACGAAGAAAGAGGTCTACACGATCTCCCCGCGGCCGGACACCAAGAGTTCGAGGACGTTCGGCACCCTCCGCCGGTATAGCTACCCCGATTTCGTGAGGAAGGGCGAGTACAACATCCCGCACTTCGCGACCCGGGCGGTGATCGATACCAACAAGGGGATCCTCTACACGGCCGCCGTCACCAACATGGCCCCCGCCGCCCTCGCCCCGATCGCCGAACAGCCGTTCGACCGGGTGGCGGCCTACGGCGACGTCGAAGCCTACGACCTCGAGCCGATCCGGGCCGGCAAGGTCGGGCCCCTGGAGGACGTGAAGCCGACCGGTGCCATCAACACCCGCGGAATCATTCGCGGGCTGGAACTGTCCGACGACGGGAAGTTCGTTTACGTCGTCGTGTCCCGGTCGGGTGCCGCCACCGGCGGCCGGCCGAAGTCCTACGTCGTCCAGTACGACGCCGCCGAGCGAAAGCAGGTCAAGGACCGGGACCTGCCGGAACAGGCCTGGGACTCCTGCAAGTCCGCGGACGGGAAAAAGCTGTTGATCATGGAAATGCCGGCCGCGACGAACAAGGACAAGTTGCGGGTGATGGCCTGGGACCTGGACGGCTGGAAGATGGACCGGCAGTACTACATCCCGGGGGCCACAATGGATCTGGCCCCGCAGCCGGGTGGCGGGATGGTCGCGACGTCCGTCCCGTCCGGGTCGCTGCCCCGGGATTCGAAGCTTTACTCGGTGAACGCCGAGGGGGAGATCCAGGAGATCCTCATTCCGGAGTGGCACGCGGCCCGGAACAACTACGCCCAGTTCACCCCGGACGGTAAGACCCTGTTCGTCAGCTCGATCGGCGGGAAGAACCGGAAGGGCCAGCTCGCTAACCACGGGGTCGACGTGTACGCCCCGGACCCGACGGCCACGACCGGGCTCAAGCACGTCGCCTCGATCTGGTCCTCCATCTGGGTCAAAAGCTCGGTGGGAGTCGGCGGGTACTTCCACATCAGCCCGGACGGGGAGTTCGTCGTCTTCCAGGCCGGGGCGGTGATCTCCGTCCACAAGGCCACCGTCAACGCCCCCAACGCGGACTCGATCGCCGAGCCCGAGGTCGAGTCGCCCGCGGGCGCCGGGTTCGGCCAGCCTGGGATCCCGGGCCAGCCGGGCATGAATCCCCAGCCCGGCGGGAACCCGGGTCTTCCGGGTGCGCCTGGCGGCATCCCCCGGTTGCCGCCGGGTGGGGCCGGCGGGGCGGTCCCGCCCGGCAACCCCATGGCAATCCCCCCGGTCCCGCCCCCCGGGATGTGACCGACCCGGAAGACTCCCCCCGGTCCGTCGCGGCACCCCACATCCGGGACGACCGCCGCCGACCACGGAAACGACGAACGCCCCGGGACTACCCGGGGCGTTCGTCGTTTCCGCCACTCGACGGCGTGGTCAGGACACGTCGTTCTTCGCCTCCCGGAACCGGTACCCGACCCCGCGGACGGTTTCGATCAGGTCCTCCGTGCCCCCCGCCTTCTTCAGCTTCTGCCGCAGCGTCTTGACGTGGACGTCGATCGTCCGCTCCAGCACGATCGACCCTTCCCCGATCGCCGCGTCCATCAGCTGGTGCCGGTTGAACGCCCGGCCGGGCTGCCGGAGCAGGCAGAGGAGCAGCTTGAACTCGGTCGGGGTGAGTTCGACCGCCTCCCCGCGGACTGACACCCGGTGCCGGACCTTGTCGATCCGGACCGACATGTGTTCGACCACGTCGGCCGGTTCCCCGGTCCCCTCGACCCGCCGGAGCAGGGCCTTCACCTTCTGGAGCAGGACCTTGTTGCTGAACGGCTTGGTGACGTAGTCGTCGGCCCCGAGGTTGTACCCGACCAGCTGGTCGGACTCCTCCGATTTCGCGGTCGTCATGATGATCGGGATGGCCCGGGTCCGCTCCCCGGCGCGGATCTCCTTGCACACCCCCAGGCCGTCCACGCCCGGGAGCATGATGTCCAGCAGGACCACGTCCGGGAGCAGGGTCTGGGCCTTCCGCAGCCCCTCCACCCCGTCGTGGGCGATGATCGTCTCGTACCCTTCCCGGGTGAAGTACCAGGACAACGTCTGCGTCAGGCCGCGTTCGTCCTCGATGATCAGGATGCGAGGCTGACCCATCGCGACACCCTTCGGGTGAAAATCGGGACTCGGAACCCGGACCTCCGGGGCGGCGCCGGGGTACGACCCCCCCGCCCGCGCCCCGGCCCAGCTTTCGACCCGTGGTTTGGTTTCCGTCACGTTGCGGCTCCGTGGTGTCCGGGTCGGTCGGCCCGCCCCGGCGTTACTCCGGCCGGACGGATTCCGGTCGGTGGCGGACAATCTCCCCGTCTACGAAGTAGACGACGTCTTCGGCGATGTTCGTGGCGTGGTCCGCGATCCGCTCCAGGTGGCGGACGGCGGAGAAGAGCGACAGCCCGGGGTCGACGGCGGCGGGCTCGGCCTGCATCCGGGCGATCAGGTCGCTGATGATCTCGGCGTGGTACCGGTCCACCTCGTCGTCCATCCGGATCACCCGCCGGGCCTGCCGGCCGTCCATGTGGACGAAGGCGTCGAGGCTCTCGCGGACCATCCCGGTGGCCACGTCGGTCATCCGCTGGAGTTTCTCCGACAGCGGGGACGGGGCGACCTGGTCGCCCCCGGCCCGGAGGACGTCGGGCAGGCCGACCAGGGCCTCGGCCCGCTCGGCGATGTCGACCGCCAGGTCGCCCATCCGCTCCAGGTCGGTGGTGACCATGAACGTGGTCGTGATCTGCCGGAGGTCGATCGCGACCGGCTGGTGCAGGGCCTGGATCTTCAGGCACTCTTCGTAGATCCCGTTCTCCAGGGTGTCGATCACGGCGTCCCCGGCGATCACCTGCCGGGCGAGCTGGGGGTCGCGGTTCTGGAGGGCGCGGATGGCCCCGTAGATCGCGTCCTCCACCCGGGCGGCCATCCCCATCACCCGCCGCTGCAGGTCCTCGAGGTCACGGGTGAGGTGTTTACCCATATTGAGTTTAGTGTTTTAGTGTTCGGTGTTTAGTGTTTAGTGAATTCGGCCGGTCGCTTTTCCGTCGTCGCCTCGGGCCGTCGGCCGATTTCCGAACGAGTGGTCTCGGTGAGAAATCCCGGCACCAAACACCACACACCAAAAACAAAACACCACCCGTCACCCGAACCGCCCCGTGATGTAGTCCTCGGTCTGCTTCTCCTTCGGGTGGGTGAACATCTGCTGGGTCGGCCCGGACTCGACCAGCCGGCCCTCGAAGAAGAACGCGGTCGTGTCCGACACCCGGGCGGCCTGCTGCATGTTGTGGGTGACGATGACGATCGTGTACTCCCGCTTCAGGTCGAAGATCAGGTCCTCGATCGCCTGGGTGGACTTCGGGTCGAGGGCGCTGGCCGGTTCGTCCATCAGAAGGACTTCCGGGTCGGTGGCGAGCGCCCGGGCGATGCACAACCGCTGCTGCTGGCCGCCGGACAGTTCCAGGGCGCTGGCGTGCAGCCGGTCCTTCACCTCGTTCCACAGGGCGGACTGCTTGAGGCACCGCTCGACGAGGTGGTCCAGCCGGGCCCGGTCCCGCACCCCGGACACCCGCGGGCCGTACACCACGTTCTCGTAGATCGACTTCGGGAACGGGTTCGACTTCTGGAACACCATCCCGACCCGCCGGCGGAGGTCCACCAGGTTCATGTCCGGGGTGTACACGTCCCGCCCGTCGAGGAGGATCTTCCCCGTGTGCCGGGTGCCGTCGATCAGGTCGTTCATCCGGTTCAGGAGCCGCAGCAGGGTACTCTTCCCGCACCCGCTCGGGCCGATGAACGCGGCCACGGACCGCTCGGGGACGGTCAGGGTGATCTCGAACAGGGCTTGCTTGGACCCGTACCAGAAGTTCACCCCGTCGATCGCGAGCTTGTCGCCGCCGGACGCGGCCGGGGTCGAGAACCCGGACTGGGGGGAGGCCGCGCGGGTGACGATGATGTCCGAAAACAGTCGTGTCACGGGGCGCTCCTGGAAGAAGGTCGCGCGGGCGAGGGCTGGCAAAACAATGTTGTTGTACCGACGGATTGTGAAGATTACGAGAAGGCAGAGTGAAGCACGGAATGCGCCTCATCGAATCAAGTCGGTTCGATTCTCCTGGTCGCCTGGGTGAGCTCGCGATGTGCCGGGTGATCGCCCCGTGGGCCACGTCCTGCCCCCCAATGCTTCCGTTGAATTGGCGGAGGGCGGGTCTAAGATGGGGGGAACGGAGGTCTGCCGCAATGCTGCCCCGGAAGTACCTGTTTCCCGGCGTGATCGAGCTGAACCTGCAGGCCGCTCGGCCCCTCGGGGTGAACATCTACCTCATCGACGGGGGGACAGAGTTCGCCCTGATCGATGTCGGCCAGAACGACACGGTCGACGAGGTGATCGAGCTGATCCGGGGCATGGACTTTCCTCTGTCGAAGTGCAAGCTGCTCATCGCCACCCACGCCGATGCCGACCACGTCCAGGGGCTGGCGAAGGCTCGCACCCGGCTGAAGGCGAAGACCGCGGCGCACCCCCGGGCGGTGGCGGCGATCGAAGCCGGTGACGCGGTCGAGACTTACGCCAGCATCTCCGCCCAGAACTTCCACATCCCCATGCCCCCGTGCAAGATCGACGTGAAGCTCGATGAGGGCGACGAGGTGAAGATCGGGAAGCTCAAGCTGTCCGTCTGGCACACCCCCGGCCACACCCCGGGCCAGCTCAGTTTCAAGATGGGCAACCTGCTCTTCAGCGGCGACAATATCTACAAGGACGCGTGCGTCGGGGTGATCGACGCCCACCACGGGTCGAGCATCAAGGCCTACATCGAATCGCTGGGCCGCATCCTGGCCGACGACGCCGATTACCTCCTGCCGAGCCACGGGCCGGTATTCCGCAAGGACCCGGCGATCATCCGGGCCGCGATCGACCGCCTGACCGGCTACATGCAGATGGCCGACTTCGGCACGTGCGCCGAGCGGTGGCCGCTCCAGGAGGAGTACGAGAAAGACATCCTGACGGGGAAGATGCCGGAATTGTGACCCGTCCTTCGTCCCTCGAATTCCGCAGCTCCGCGGGCGACACCGGTTGTAGGGCCGGCTGTGCCGGCCGGGTCTTGTGTCTGTAGCAACGACGGCCGGCACAGCCGGCCCTACAAGACTTCTCAATGACGAAGGACATCTGAAATGAAGGTCGGTCTGGTCGGGTACGCCGGGTCGGGCAAGAGCACGGTGTTCGAGTGGCTCACCGGGGAGAAGCCGGACCCGTCGAAGATCCAGCAGGGTCAGACGGCGATGGCGGACGTCCCGGACGAACGGCTCGCGACGGTCGCGGCGATCATCAAGCCGAAGAAGACGACGTACACGAAGGTGGCGGTCCTCGACACCCCCGGGTTGATGGCCGACGAGCGGAAGGACAACCCCCGCCGGCTCGGCATCCTCCGCGAGGGGAACGGGATCGTGGTCGTCCTCGACGGGTTCACCGGGGCCGACCTCGCCGACCAGCTGCGCCGGTTCCAGGAGGACCTTCTGTTCGCCGACCTGGAGATCGTGTCGAACCGGGTGTCGAAGGTCGAGGACAAGCTGAAGAAGAAGGCGCGGCCGGCCAAGGAAATCGAGGCAGACGAGGCGGAACTGGCTCTCCTGAAACGAATTGTGGCCGCGTTTGAAAGTGGAAAGCCGGCGTCGGCCCTTGGGCTGAACCCCGAGGAGGAGAAGCTGGTCCGCAGTTTCCAGCTGCTGACGCTGAAGCCGGAGGTGGTGCTGGTGAACCGCGGGGACAGCGGGTTCAACGACCCGCTCCCGGCGGACCTGCTCGCCCTGGCTCCGGGGGCGGTCCAGGCTCCGGTGAAGCTGGAGATGGAGCTGGCCCAGCTCGACGACGAGAGCCGGCAGGCGTTCATGGCCGACCTCGGGCTGACCGAGTTCCGGCGGGACGCGACGATCCGTGCGATCTTTTACGGGGTCGGGCGGGAGGTGTTCTTCACGGTGGGCGAGGACGAGTGCCGGACGTGGTCGATCCCGAAGGGGTGTGAGGCGGTGGAGGCGGCCGGGTGCATCCACAAGGACCTGAGCGAGAAGTTCGTCCGGGCGAACGTGATCGGGTACGACGACTTCGTGGCGTGCGGGTACTCGGAGAAAGAGGCCAAGACCCGCGGGCTCAACCGCACCGAAGGCAAGACCTACCTCGTCAAGGACGCCGATATTATGCACATCCTGGCGAGCTCGTAATTGGTTTTCGTAAAACACTTTCAGTAAACAGGTTGCGGAAACGAATTCCTTCCAGCGGTGGATCAACTGCAGGATACGAGGTGCGTCTCGTCCCCGTTTTTCTTCACGAGACTGCCGCAGGATTCCCGACTCGAAACCATACGACGCAGGAATGTTCCCTCGCCGGGGAGAAGGATGCTGAGGGCACGCCAATCGGCTGCGGCTAGGCGGTCCAGTCGCCGAATGCTGATAACTCGTACGGGTTATTGGCCGAACTCGACAGCCTCGCAGGCAGGCATGCCAGACCAATGCACCGGGTTTTGAAGCGACGCAACCCCGCCCGCATGACGAGGGTTTTCCTGTTATCGAACGGCTCCAGTCACCGCCTTGACTATGCAACCAGCCCGTTGAACATCTGGTTAGAGGATTGTAAACACCTGTCTGAGCGGCCAAGATACTGAGCGGGAGAACTACACCTCGCGGCGGCCCAGATGCGGAAACCGACGCTCTCGGGAGGCCCCCACCTTGATCCGATCCCTCACACTCGAAAATTACCGTGGCTTTCGCCGATTCGAACTGCACGACCTCGGGCGGGTCAATCTGATCGTCGGGACGAACAACGCCGGGAAGACGTCGGTGTTGGAGGCGGTCAACCTTGTCGCGGCGAACGGCGACCCGACGCCGCTTTGGACGACGCTCTTTCGCAGGGGAGAGGATTTTGAGGAGCGGGAGGCTGGAACCACCTCCCGCCATGTGGACATCAAGCGGCTGTTCCACGGCCACAATGCGGCCTTTGGGAGCCGCTTCTCGATCTCGGCGGATACGACCGGTGGAAGAGCCTCCCTGACAGCCGAGGTTACCGAACCCAGCCGTTCAGCAGTCGTCAGCCAACCCAATCTGTTCGAACCATTCGACGCAGCCGTAGAGGCGGAATACCCGTCCCGGCCGACCGCCTTGGCACTTCGCTGGCAGGGACAGGAGGACCTCAGCGCGGTTCTGGATCTGTCCCGAAAAGGCGGGATCACCGCTGACACATTGAGATGGCCGGTACGGTCTGAAATTAAGCGACCAACGATCCGGTTCATCACAGCGGCTGCGCTCTCGGCGGAAGTGGTGATCGAGTTGTTCGAGGAATCCGTGCTCACGCCTGATGAGGACCTCGTTGTCGAGGCGCTACGGATCATCGAGCCATCGATCGAACGGATCGCGACGAGCGGAACAGACCGGCGACGCGCGACAGTTGCCGGCCGGGCCGGTGTCCGGGGCGGCCTCCTGGTCAGGTGCGCGGGAATTAAGGACCGCATCCCGATCGGGAGCATGGGGGATGGGATTTGGCGGTTGCTGGGCCTCGCCTTGGCCCTGGTCAGGACCGAGGGCGGCATCCTCCTCGTTGACGAAATCGACACGGGGCTGCACTACACGGTGATGGAGAACATGTGGCGGCTGGTCAATCAGACGGCGAAGCGGCTGAGAATCCAGGTATTCGCCACGACTCACAGTCGCGACTGCTACGAGAGCTTAGCCGCGATCAGCCGCGATTCGGTGTCAAAATATAGCGAGGCAACGATTCAACGCATCGAGCGAGGGAAGGAGCGATCGGTGGCGTACAGCGAGCAGGAAATCATCGCGGCTGCTCGGCGGCATCTTGAGGTCCGCTGATTATGGCTCAGCCGCACCCGAAACGATTGCTCGTCGAGGGCGACGAGGATAAACGGATTATCCCCGAGTTCATGGAACACTTCATTCCGTGGGGGAACACGAGACAGACGTGGCCGGTCGAGATCATGCCCCACGACGGAATTGAGGATCTTCTCCATCCGGGGAACATCGGAGTCGAGCTGAAGTCTCCCGGTCTGCAGGCTCTCGGTGTGATCGTGGACGGAAATTCCGACCCGAAAGAACGATGGCGACGGATCAGGGAACGGGCTGAGGGAGAAATGCCGCTCATCCCCGCCGACCTTCCTCCGACTGGACTAATCTACCAGCATCCCGACGGAAGAAGGTTTGGCGTGTGGCTCATGCCGGACAATGTCTCCCCCGGGATGATCGAGACGTTCCTAAGCCTGTTTGTGAAAGACCCGACCAAGGGATTGTGGCCGTTCGTGCAGGCGCACTGCAAGGACGCGAAAACACACCACAACGCCCCATACAAGGACGTCCACCTGGACAAGGCCCAGATTCACTCATGGCTGGCGATTCAAGAGCCACCTGGATGCCAGCTCCACGTGGCTGTGCTGGCGAAGGTGCTGCAGCCGACCTCGCCGCATGCCGATGCGTTTGTTAAGTGGTTCCGCGATCTCTTTCAGTTGTAACTCTCCTCAGGCCGCCATTGGATTGGGTTCCGACGCCGCTTGAAGTATTACCGGTATCGAGTTGTCCCTGCTCACCTTTGCCGGCCCCCTACATCCCCGGGTAGCTCGAAAGTAAGCGTCCGGTGAAGGGGAATTTTCGAAAACCGTCCGGTTCTATTCGCTCACATACGGGTTCGTCCGCTTCTCGTGGCCGACGGTCGTGACCGGCCCGTGTCCCGGATAGACCACCGTGTCCGGCGGGAGCGGCCAGAGGACCCGCTCGATCCCCGCTTTCAGTGTCTCGAAGCTCCCGCCCGGGAAGTCCGTCCGCCCGACGCTCCCCCGGAAGAGCACGTCCCCGCCGATCACCGTGATCGGCTTTGTCTCGCGGATCAGGTAGACGACGTGCCCCGGCGAGTGGCCGGGGATGTCGAACACGTCCAGCCCGATCCCGGCGACGGTGAGCGTGTCGCCTTCTTTCACCAGCTGATCGGCCGGCGGGCTGGTGACCGGCTTCCCGAACACCGCGCTCAGGTTCCGGATGCTGTCGGTGAGCATCAGGGCGTCGCCGACGCCGACGATGATCGGGGCGGCCGGGAACGCCTCCTTCATGGCAGCGTTCCCGGCCATGTGGTCGACGTGCCCGTGCGTGTTGACGATCGCGGCGAGGCTCAGCCCGCGGTCGGTGAGGAATTCGAGGATCGCGTCCGGCTCGAACCCGGGGTCGACGACGAACGCCTCGGTCCCGCCGTCCCGCCAGACGACGTAGGAGTTCTCCGCGAACGGCTGCGATTCGATGGTGTGGATCTGGATCGACACGCTCTTACCCCCCATCTTCATCCTACGAAAACTGCCCTTCCCCCATCTTGCCCGGGACGCTATCCCCCGCCGCAAAGTCCCGAACCTGTGCGCTCACCGGGAGGCAGGAAAAGCCATGTCGATTCTGTCAAGGAAAGCCGTCCGGACGTGGTTGGCGGTCGCGGCCGGCGGGGCGGCGATCGGGGTCGCGGTCGCCCAGCCGCCGGCGACATCGCCGGCACCGGGCAAAGCCCCCACCTCGACGGTGTCGCCGGAGTCGACCACCCCGGTTGATCCCGCCCGGACCGCCGACCCGCTCGGGTCGATGCTCACCGACGCGAAGGCCGCGTACGCGCGGGTTCGCGACTACGTTTGTGTGTTCACCCGGCAGGAACGGGTGAACGGGGTCCTCGGGGCGGAGCAGGTGGCGGAGCTGAAGGTGCGGACGAAGCCGTTCAGCATGGCGATCCGGTTCGCCCGGCCGGACGCGGTCGCCGGGCTGGAGGCGAAGTTCACGTCGACCACCCTGTCCGGGAAGATGAAGTACCGGCCGGCCGGGGCCAAGGGGCTGAACGGAACCCAGATGCTCTCGCCCGACGACCCCAAGGTGATGGCCGAGACCCGGCACCCGCTGACGGAGCTGGGGGTCGGCCCGGTGATCGACCGGCTCGCCACGATCGCGAGCCGGGAGAAAACGCTCGGAAACCCGGTCGAGGTTTACGCTTCGGACTTCCAGTTCGCCGGTCGGAACGTCGCCCGGTACGAGATGTTCACCCGCCGCTCGCACGTCTACCGGTACGCCTACCGCTGTCTCGTGTACGTGGACAAGGAGACGAAACTCC
This sequence comes from Gemmataceae bacterium, assembly GCA_028288765.1. Lineage (GTDB taxonomy): Bacteria > Planctomycetota > Planctomycetia > Gemmatales > Gemmataceae > Urbifossiella. The sequence goes on from JAQGHQ010000444.1 coordinate 24,137, forward strand.
CTGTCCGGTTCGAGGCTTACGACGAGGCGAAACCGGGCACGACCGTCGGCGACCTGCTGGAGGCGTATAGCTACACGGACATCAAGGTGAACGTCGGCCTCGGGGACAGTGCGTTCGAGTGAGGTAGTGGGGTGGTGGGGTAGTGGGGTTTCTTCACCACCCCACCACCACTTGTTAAACTTGTCCCGGCTGCTGGATTAGCGTACAGTGTGATAGGCCTCGGGGTCGCCCTCGGCGGGAACCTATCGCGCCCGATGGACCGTGGCTTCCGGGAGAACGATATGAGCTACATGGTCGACGGTTATTACCGCGACACGGCGGCGTCCGCACCGGTCAGCGCGCGGGCCGCGTTCATCAAGCGGACATACCTCCATCTCGCCGGCGCGATCCTCGCGTTCGTCGGGATCGAGGCGTTGCTGTTCTCGTCCGGGATGGCCGAACAGATCGTCCGGGATGTCTTCCTGGCCAACCGGATGGCGTGGGTCGGGCTGATGCTGTTGTTCGTCGTCGGCGGGATGGGGGCTCAGTACCTGGCCCGGTCGCGGCAGCCGATCGGGCTCCAGTACTTCGGGCTCACCCTGTACGTCCTGCTCGAGGTGTTGATCTTCGTGCCGCTCCTCTACGTCGCGACCAACCCGAAGTTCGGGGGTAGCCCGAACCTGCCGATCCAGGCCGGGATACTAACCCTGACGGTGTTCGGCGGACTGACGATCGCGGTGTTCGCGTCGGGGAAGGACTTCTCGTTCATGGGCCCGGTCCTGTGGACCCTGGGGTTCCTGGCGCTGGGGTTGGTGATCGCGTCGGTGGTCTTCGGGTTCAGCCTGGGGCTGGTGTTCTGCGGGGCGATGGTGGCCCTGGCCTGCGGGTTCATCATCTACGACACGTCGAACATCATCCACCGGTACGGGACGAACGAGCACGTGGCCGCGAGCCTGGAGCTGTTCGCCTCGGTGGCCCTGCTGTTCTACTACATCCTGCGGATCTTCTGGGCGATGAACCAGGACGACTGACCGCGGGCCGTTGAAGCTGAAATAACCACCGAGCCCCCGGGATATCCCGGGGGCTCGGTTCGTTCGCACCCACCCCGATCACCGATCCCTACCGTTCACGGGGCGAGCGGAATGCCGGCATCGGCGAGGATCTTGCTCAACACCGGCTCGGACTCTTTGCCGATCGAAGGGGTCGAGCCCATCGTGCGCCGGCCGTCCCGGTAGATCATGTAACCGCGGCACTGAAAGCAGATCATCACGTCGGTGGAGTGGCCATCTTTCACCACCCGGAGGACGTGCCGGGGCCAGAAACACTTGTTCTGGTCCGGAGCCCCCGCCCGGATGTCCGCCCGGACCACCGCGAGGACTTCCCGTTGCCGGGGCGGGTCGGTGACCGAGACCTTCCCGAGAACCGGGTATTCGTACAGCATTTCCTGGCCGTTCGGGGTGCCCCTCTCCTCCGGTTCCCGGTCCGACTTCGTTCCGTCAACCGAGAAGAGGATCAGTTCATCCGGGTCGTCTGGAATGCCGGTGCGGCCGTTCCAGAAGTGCATCCCGAGGCCGAGGCCGAGGGAAAGGAGGGCCAACCCCGCGGCGAAAAGGAGTTGCTTCCGTCGCACGTCGATCTCCTCCGGGTTTTCCATCTTGCACCAACCGGCGTACCCATCGTATAGCCCCGCCCCGAGCGCCGGTATCGCGCTCGCCGTGGTGGAGGCCCCATTCCGATGGCCGGTCGCACCTGCCGAACGTCGCTCCTGCTCGCCGTCGCCCTCGCCGCGGTCGGGTGCTTCAACTCGCACAACCCCGGGTACTTCCCGTACTACCTGCCCGGCGGGCGGATCGAGCAGGAACACGCCAAGCCCCGGTTCGGGTACTTCCGCGACTTCGACCCGAAGGCCGCCAAGCTCGACGTCACCCCGCAAAACGCCACCGCGCCGCTCGCGTCGCAGATCGTCCTCGTCGCCACCGTCTCCGACAAGGACGGCGAGCCGCGGCGGTCCCGGCGGGTCGAGTGGATCCTCGAAGGCCCCGGGAACATCATCGAGGTGGACGAGGCCGGGCTGTACGCCGGCCGCGGGTACAAGGTCGATAACAAGTACGCCGTCACGTACACGAACTACGTCTCCCACACCATCACCCGCGGGAACGACGACCCCAAGGACGACGTCGAGATTTGCCCCGGGCAGACGTTCTGCGTGGTCAGCTCCGCCGTCCCCGGCGAGACCACCATTACCGCCTACGCCCCGGGCGTGTTCAACTGGGACCGCGGCCGGGTAGTGACCAAGATCGTCTGGGGCGAGGGGCGGTTCAGCTTCCCGGCCCCGGCGGTCGTCCGGTTCGACAAGGACTACACCCTCACCACGTCCGTCGCCCGGTTCGAGCAGGACGGCCCGGTGCCGCCGAACTACCGGGTCCGGTACCGCATCCTCGATACCGAAGACGGTGCGGCCGCGGTGCTGGTTTCGAGAGGGGGCGCGGGGACCAGCGGGAGCCAGTCCGGGACGACCGCGAAGGAGGTCGAGGCCGCCGTCGATACGAACGGGACCGCCGCCGTCCAGCTCGTCCAGCCGGCGCCGCGGCCGGGCAAAACCCGGGTGGCGGTCGAGATCGTGAAGCCGCCCGAGAGCGGCACCGGCCCGGGAACGGTGGTCAGCCGGCGGGAAACGGTCGTGGAGTGGGCCGCGCCCACGCTCAAGCTGGACGTCACCGCCCCGGCGGTGACGGGGGCCACAGGGTCAATCCCCGTCACCGTTACGCTGGCGAACACCGGCCAGGTGGACGCCCGCGAAGCCCAGCTCCGGGTGAGCCTGTCGGACGGGGCCACGCTGGAACGGTCCGAGCCCCCGCCGGTCCGGCAGGAGATGGGCTCGCTCGTGTTCGACCTGCCCGCGGCGGCCGCCGGGAAGAAGCAGGAGGTGTCGCTGCTGGTCCACCCGGCCCGCGTCGGCCAGGTGACGGTGACCGCCGACGTCGTCACGGCCGACCGGTTCCAGGCCCACAAGGACGCGACCACACGGGTCGAGCAGGGCCGGATCGGCGTGGTGGTCGAGGCCCCGCCGGTCGCCCTCGCCGGCGAACAGGTGCCGGTCCGCGTCGCGGTCACCAACTCGGGGGGGACTCCCGCCGCCAACGTGACCGTGTGGGCCCGGTTCGAAGACGCCCTGAAACACTCGTCCGGCAAGAACCCGGTCGAAGTTCCTGTCGGCACCATCGCCCCCGGCCATACCACGACCGTCGACGTGCCTCTGACCGGGAAAGCCACGGGCCGCTACGGAGTCCGGATGACCGTAACCGCCGACGGAAATGTGACCTCCGTCGCCGACCCAGTCACCCTCGATCTGCGGCGGGCGGAACTGAAGGTGGCGGTGACCGGCCCGCGGATTGTGTACCTGAACCAGGACTACAACTGGGCCGTGACGGTGACCAACTCGGGCGACGGGCCGGTGTCGAACGTCGTGGCCCGGGCGATGCTTCCACCCGAGATCCGGCTGAAAGATGCCGGGGACGCGAAGACCGGGACCAGTTCGGCCGAGTGGACGCTCGCCGCGCTCAAGCCGGGCGAGCAGAAGACCCTGAAACTGACCGTGACGGCCGCGAAGCTGACCGACCGGGCGACCATGACGGTTTCGGCGCTGGCCGACGCCGTGCCCGCGGGTGGCGACGGGGCGAAGCCGATCGGCGACCCGATCGAGGGCCGGGGCGAAGCCGTGACGGCGATCATCGGCACGCCGGCCCTGGTGCTGGAATTGGCGACCCCGCCGGGGGTGATAGAGGTCGGGAAACGGACGTCGTTTCAGGTACGGCTACGAAACAAGGGAACGGTGTCGGTTCGGAACATCAATCTGACCACCACCGCCCCGGCGGAGTTGAAGGTCGCAAAGGCCGCCGGCAAGAGCGAGGGGCGGATCGACGCCGGCGGGAAGGTGACGTTCCCCACACTGGATGAGCTACGGCCGGGCGAAGTGGCGACGTTCACGATCGACGTGGACGCGGTGCAGGTGGGTGACGCCCGGTTCCGGGCCGAAGTCCGAGCTGCGCACCTGACGGCCCCGCTGAAGGAAGAACAAGCAATGCAGGTGGTCGGCGGGCAGTGACCGGACTCATATCGGGTCCGCCCGTTCGTCAGGGGGTCAGGCGGGTATGGATTCTCACTGAACGAGCCCGCGACTCTGTGCAAAATCGAACCTCCGCCTGATGCGGAACGAGACATTCTGGAAAGAACGGATCAGGGCGGATGTATACGGGAAATATCTCTTTTTCCACAAATTTTTCCCAACAGATGACCGACATGGGACTTACTAAGACTCGAACGGCCCGGTCCGAGTGCCGTGGCGCGATTGGCACACTGGCTGCTTTGGTAATACGAGCGAGGGCCGGTATGCGAGTCCCGACCCTCAAGAAGCATCTGACCTAGTCAGATACCCTCCAAAAACGGGCACGGGAGTAGCCGGGTTTGCGAGTCCCCGGCCGAATCCCGTGCCCCACTTCTTTTTCTGTACCCCACCAACCACACGACACAATCCTGCCCTACCGTACCGGTTCGGCAATCGGCCGTTCTGCCGCGGGACCGGTCACTCTGAAGGTGTCAGCTCACGAACCAGCAAGTACGACCCGCATGTGCTGAACAACTCGGACGGGAGCACCAGTTTCCCTCAGATATTCCTTCCTGCGCGTCCTGCCCACTTTCCCGGTCCGGGGGAGTTTGACTCCCACCGGCCCCGACGGATCCGCTGGTCAGGACGCCACCCGTCCGGAGTCACTTCCTTCACGCCGAGCGACCCGGCGGATCTAACGCATTCTCGAATGCAATTGTCATGCCAATCGAGCAGTCCTCGTCTTATGAGGGTTCGCCTCGGATTCCGGACGGTTCTCATGTAGGATGGGCACTGCCCACCAAGACCTGAGGCCAGAGGTGGGCGGTGTCCACCCAGGGCTTTCCGTAGTAGTTTACTTTTGTTCACTTTTGAGCAGTCGTGCGGTGGCGATGTGTTTCTTGCTGGCGAAGCGGGTCCGGCGGGGCTTGTTCTTCTTCGGACCTCGCGTCGCCTTTTTGTACCGCTCCGGTTTCATCGGTCGTACCACCGCGCGCAGCCACGCCCCCATCTGCTCGGCCGACCACCCGGCGATCGGGGCCCAGTTCTCCTCGGGCACCGCCACGGCCATCCCCTCGACCGTCCGCTCCAACTCCGCCGACACGTAATACTCCGACACCTCCTCCGCCGCCTCGGCCCCGTGCTCGGCGCGCACCGCAGCCCGGACCGCGGCGTACGCGTTGCTCGAGGCCAACGCCACGCAGAACCCGAATAACGCCGCCGGCGGATACCCCAGCGCGTTCACCTCACACTGCAGAACCACGGTCAGCCGGTGGAACAGGCCCTCCACCCGCCACCGGTCCCGGTACAGTTCGGCCACCGTGGCCGCACCGGCCGCCTCGGCCGGCAGGTTCGTCACCACCTCGATGAACGTGTCGCCATCTTGCGTCGGCTGATCCAGCGTCAGCCGGATGTGGCGGACGCGCAGGTGGGACGTCCGGGGCCCGAGCAACACGAGCGCCTGCTCGTCCACCACCCCGGTGTCGGTCCGACCGGCGGCCACCCACGGGGATTCCTCCTCCCACGACAGCGTCGAGGCGTGCCGGCGGGTGATGAAGTACCCCTCCCGGGTGCTGATCCCGAACAGGAAGTCGGTCGTGCAGAAGTTGCGGTCGTCGACCCAGACATCCTTGGGCCGGACGGTCTCCAGCACCGGGGCCAACAGCGACCGCTCCTGGGCGTGGGCATCCTCACACCCGATCACATCCAGGGCCAGCCCCAGGGCCGGGTCCAGGACCACCAGCGCCTGCCCCGGCAGGGGGCCGGCGGCCACCTCCCGCAGCGCCTTGACCCGCCGCTGGGTGCGGGTCAGGTGATTGCCATCCAGGATCTTGACCCGGTACCCGGGCAGCCGATCGGCCGCCGCCCCGTTCATCGCCCGGATCACCGGCTCGAGTCGGGCGGCCGTGTGTCGGACCAGCTGGCGTGCGGCCTCCAGGGGCATCCGCTGCAGCCGCTGGTAGACGGCCGACACGTAGACCGGGAGGTCCTCGGCGGCCCGGTACGAGGCCAGGACCGACCGGTTCACCCGGTTGACCACGCACGCCATCAGGTCGACGCACGTGGAGAACAGCAGTTGCCGATCCGCGCGTTCCCCGACGAGCTCCTCGAACAGGGCGTCCAGCGGCTCGGGAGCCAGCGCGTACTCCAGGGTACCCCGCACGGCCACCGCCATCGGGGTGCGCTGGATAAACCGGTCGATCACCGCATCCATCAGCATCGGGACGGCCTCCGACGTGTCCCCAAACCATTCCCCGGTATGATATTCCGAACTACCAACTTGTATGGAAAGGGCTGGCGGTGCCCACCCTACCCACCTCACACCCCGGCTCCGGTATCCGGAGGCGAACCCTCTTACAAACTGAACCACCTACCGAGAGAGACGACAGGCAAGCCGGCGGGCCATCATGCAGGGCGGATCAACACCCTCATCGAAAGGACCGACCGCAATGGCCACCGACCGCCAGCTCGCCGCCAACCGCGCCAACGCCACCCACTCGACCGGGCCACGCACCCCCGACGGCAAGGCCGCCGCCAGACGCAACCGCCTGGCCCACGG
>JAQGHQ010000448.1 GCA_028288765.1 Gemmataceae bacterium
CGTCGGTCAGGGTGAGTGAGGTCAACGGTCGGCCAGCGGGCATGGGGCACCTCCTGACCGAACCTTACCTGGGGATCAGGGGTGGCGCAAGAAATAATCAACGAATTCGCAACTCGGGACACTAGAAGGAGGCGGTTCCTCGACGGCGTGTGGGCCGCGGCCGAGGGCCTGGTGTACGCCTTCGCCGACGCCCACCGCCTGCCCGCCGACTGGCGCCCGCCGACCCATTGGGCGCGTGTCTGGGGGATCGACTGGGGCCAACGTGCTCCGTCCGTTCTCCAGGTCTGGGCCGTCGACCCGGACAGCGGGCTTTACCTCTACCGCGAGGTTTTCAAGACCCACTGCCGGGCGGATCAGCTGGGGAAGTTGGCCCGGGGCTGGCTCGACCTGGGAACGGAACCAACCCCCCTGGCCGTGGTGTGCGACCACAACCCGGAGGAGAAGGAGATGTTCGAGCGGGAAACGGGCCTGGCCCTGACGATGGCGGACAAGACGGACCGGGACGAGGGCATACAGGCTACCCAGGCCCGATTCGACCACGGGGCCGGGTGTGACGGGGTGCCGGTGTTGCCGCCGCGGATTCGGTTCCGGGACAACGCCCTCGACCACACCCCGGACCAGTTCCTCCTCGACGAGGGCCGGCCGACCTCGACGGTCGCGGAGCTGACCGGCTACACCTGGGACCCGAAATTCCTCCGGGACACGCCGAAGGCCGACAACGACCACGGCTGCGACGCGATGCGGTACGTGGTCGCGTGGGTGGATGCCAACCTCGGCGGCCCTCACGGCGAGACCCGGTACGGGTACGACAGGGACGCCCAGATGTACCCGGCCTACCTGCGGTGACGGGGGAGGGTTCGCATGACCCGCCGAAGACCCGGGCCGAACCTCCGCGGGCCGGCCCGGCTGGCGGCCTGGGCGGCGGTGATCGTCGCCTACTGGCCGGTGGTGCTCATGATCGTCCTCAACGACCGGGCGGCCCGCCGGGGCGTCCTCGCCCGGCTCCGCGGGGAGCTGGCCCGGTTCGCCGACTGGCACCGGCGGCCCGCGACCGGAGGCTAACGCCGTGGACGACCCCAAGGGCACGATCGGCCGGGCGACGATCCTGCTTCGATACCTGTGTGCCCTCCGGCGGGACGCCCGGACGGCGGGACCGGACACCCCCGCGGCCGCGTTCTGGGAGCGTGAGATGATTCGTCAGATGCCGCGGTTGATGGCTCTATTGGCCGAGGCGTGCGGCCTCGACCTCGAACGATGATCGCCGACGGGCTCCCCGGCGGGGACGAGCTGGCCGCCCTGGACGGCCTCCGCTGTGCGTGGGAGCGTCAGGACTGGCCGGGTGTCCGGGCGCATCTGGAGGTTCTGTTGGCGGCGTTGGGCCGGCGCGGCGCAATGCTAATCGTCCGCTCCTGGCCCGACCGCGAGTATCCGGGCAGGCAAGAACCTGGGCCATCTTAGGCCCATGCCAGACTTTCTTGGCTATCTCAAGTCGTGGTTTTGGCCCAACACGCAATGGGCCCCGGGGACCGCCCCGAATCCCTACGCCATTCCTTCCGACCCATCCGCCACCGACGGGTCCGCGTCCGACCCCTACCACGACGGCCAGTGGTCCCCCCTCATCGCCCCGGTCGCCTCCCACCCCGACGCCGACCAGATCCGGGCCGACGCCTACGTCGCCCCGTACACCGGGCCCCTCGACCTGGACGACTACGGCCGCGAGACCGACGCGATGCGGCGGGCCTACCGGGACGTCCACCGGTCCGAGCCGGCCATCCGGTCGGCCATCGACGGGAAGGCGGCGGCCGTCGCCGCCCTCGACGTGTCCGTCCTCCCCGAGGACAAGGACCACCCCGAGGACTGTAAGGCCGCCCGGTTCGTGGACTGGACGGTGAGCCGGTCGCCGCACGGCTGGGACGGGCTCATCCTGACCGTCCTCCGGCCGGCCCTGATCGACGGGTTCAGCATCGCCGAGAAGGTCCTGAAGGGGGTCGACGACTCGGCGGTGTGGCGGGGGTACCACGGGCTCCGGCACGTGAAGGGGCGGGACACGGCCCACCTGCTGCTCCGGCTCGACGGGTTCCGGAACGTCCTCGGGATCGTCAACACCGTCCGCGGGCTCCGCACCTTCAGCCCGGCCAAGGTCATCCTGTTCACCCACGCGGAGCTGTTCGACAACCCGTTCGGCCAGTCGGACCTGCGGGCGGCGTACCGGTCGGCGGGGCTGATCGCGGACGCGTACAAGCTGTGGTACCTGGCGCTCAAGCGGTGCGGGGAGCCGTACCTGCACGGGAAGGTGGACGCCCCGACCCACCGGAAGGACCTGGAGGCGGCCCTCCGGGGCCTGCGGGCGTCGGGGTGGGCGGTGACGTCCGGGAAGGACGAGATCGCGCTGTTGGACCTGGCCGGGGCGGCGAGCTTCGACGCGTTCGAGCGGAAGGTGCGGATCCTGCGGGAGGACATCTTCCTGGCGGTCCGGGGGGCGTACACGCCGTTCATGCACAGTACCAGCGGGAAGGGGGAGGCCCGGGGCAGCGCGGCGGTGAGCCAGCACGGGGGCAGTGACCCGGTGGAGGAGGTGTTGGCCCGGGCGGTGGGCCGGTGCCTGACCGAGCAGCTGATCCCGGACCTGGTGCGTCCGAACTTCGGGGCGGGGGTGGGTCTGCCGCGGGTGGTGTTGGGGGGTGTGAACTGGGGGGAGATGCGGACCCGGCTGGACATCCTGGAGCGGGCGAAGCAGCTGGGCCTGAGCGTGTCGGCGAAGTGGGCCCACGAGACGTTGCAGATCCCCCCGGCGGCGACCCCGGACGACGAACTCGGGGGGCCGGGGAAGGGCGGGGACGAACCGGGCGATGGTGAAGCGGGTCCGGGTGCCCCGCGGACGTTCGCCGAGTCACACTTCTCGGGCTGGGATCGGTCACATCTGGTGCTGAAGGAGGTCGTCGACAAGAACGGGAAGCGGACGCATGTCTGGGTGAACCCGGGCACCGGAGCGGAGGAACCGGACGCGGACGCCCCGACGTATACCAAACCGCCCGCCTGGTTCGATAGCCTCAAGAAGAAACTTCCGGATGGGACAGTCGGGGTCCTCTACCGCGATTGGTACCCGCTGTTCAAGGATGTGAAGACGCCCCGTGGGGTTTGGTCTCCGGAAGAGGTATTCGACAGCCTGGCCGACGGCGACGGAGGAATCATCACCGAGGACACCCTCCGCGCCGCCTACCGAAAAAACGGCAAGTATATCAAGGACCGCCTCGCCCGGGCCGACGAGCTGTTCGACGGGGTTAAGCGACGGTCGGGGACGGGGCCGGCACCAGCCGATCCGGTCTCGGGTACTCCGGGCGTCCCTCCGAACACGTCTTCCGGCCGGAGTGGTCCGACGCCCCCGGCCAGTGAACCACCGCTGGCTGCCGGGGATTACCGGGCGTACACGGACCTCGCCCGGAAGATTGTTGCCCAGCATTTTAATCACAGCGTGGCCGAAGCCTTCGTGGCGGCTCGTAAGGCCGATCCGCTTTATAAGTCTGACAGTGAGTTTAAGGAGTTGGTAGACCGTCTGGCCGCTCGCGTTGCCGACGCGAAGATCGGAGGGTTATCGGCGGCAACGGCGAAGTTGCTCGTGGGGGGAGCGGCCCCGAACCCTGACTACCTCGCCCGCCATCCGGACACCCCGGCTGCTATCCAGGAGATCGATAAGCTCAGGGCGAAAGCCCTGGGCGAATTTGGGCGGAAGTCGTGGGAGGAGGATGTCCGGAAACTGCAGGGCGAGATCGGGCTCCGCCGGTACCAGGCCGAGATCCCGCGGGTGTACCGGTACACGGCCGGTATACTGATGGGGGGTGCCAAGACCGCGAACGGACTCGTCGAGGCGACCGCCCACTTCGACAAGATCCCGGGCGGGCTCTGGGACCTGGCCACCGACAAGAAGACCCAGATCGCGGCGGTCAAGGCGCTGGTGGCCAAACTGTCGGACCCGAGCGCCGACAACCTGGGCGAGTTAACGGTTGAGATCCCGCTCACCGTGTCGGGCACGACCGGGGCGGTGAAGGGCACGGCCCAGGCGGCGATCTACGCGGGCAAGCTCGTCGTTAAGGTCCCGCGGGCAACGGTTGAGTTATGGAAGCGGTTACGACCGGCCGCAGGCGAACTGGCCCTGGATGTGAAGCCGGGTGGCTTATACACATCGAGCACGGGGCTGGGATATCCAGGCAAATTAAACGAACCATTTGCTGGCAGCTACGAAGAACTGACCAGGGAAATAAATAAACTTCATCCCCAGATTGATTTTAAAGGATTTGTTGAAAATGCAAAACTTCCCGGGGAGCAAATTGCCCGTTGGAACGAGTTAACGAAACAGATTGAGTTTGCAATGCCGCTTAAGGACGTACCTCGCGCTCTGGTCGCCGAAGAGGTGCAACATGCCCTTGACACCGCCACCGGCTGGACGGCGGCGGACACGAATGCGGCTTGGCTGAAGGAAGCTGGATCGAAAGGGTACACGTCTGTCCCTTGGTTTGAGAAGGATAATGTTAATCGTTGGCATCATAGACGTGTCTTTACTCGGATTTTGCAAGCGGCCGACCGTGGTGACAATTCTGTGATGAATTTAATTTTGGGCAAAGCTGATGTCCCTGATATATACGAGTGGTATAAGAACTTCACCTTTCGTCCTGGCGATAAACCGCCCGCCGACATTGATGTGTTGCTGAACTCGAAATACCAAAATCATTACCACGCAAAGTAAGTGTACCCGAGATGAAATATGACGCACATTAAACTGGTTTGCGAATATTGTGGCCATTCCTCTGGTGAAGCCTGGGAGGGGGGGGTGACTGATCTCAGGCGTGACAACATATATTTGCTTGTCTTATCGCAATCTAACAAAAAGTTGAATTCATATTATGTTCCAGATGAAATTATAAAACTATCTAAGGTCGACCCCGTTGCGAGTACGGAAAGGCTCTACACTGCTATCCGATCCGAATTCGGCGAGGACGCGAGTCTGTATGAGCCTTATGATATCAACGGGCCTGTTGCCATTCAATGCCCGGCCTGCCACCGGCTAACTTATAAGCCGGTCTTTATTGGAATCGGCTGATTTCGCCCATGCTTTCCAAGTCGGCGCCACCCTATAAGCAAAATCAGGGACGGGCCAGTGAGCTTCTTGCACACCGTTCGTGTCGGCTTCTTCGGGACAGCAGCCGAGTCGTCACCGGGCAGAGAGCTTCAGCTGAGCGAATGCGTACGGCTGCTTATTGATTTTGAGCGATTGGCTTCTGATGACCTAAAGGCGCAACTCGAACAGCCTCCGCGTGGGAATACAGACCGTGGCTTCGTACTGGCATATGCGGCAGGCTATCCTATCCTCTTAAGGAAAGGAGTTCTGGTCTGTCCATACTTATCTACATACTATATACTTAGTTCAATTGCCTTTGCGACTTATGTTTACATGACGATCGGCTGCTCCATCTATTCCGAAGACGAGGGTCGATTTCTCAGCATAGATGAGTTTGTGCCAGAGAAAAGCTTAGCAGAGATTATAAAAGAGGTGGCCAAGTGACAGAATATGTGATATTATTGTCAGGATACTAATGCCAAGCAGCTAGCCTGACAGTTGCACGTCCTGAGCCCTCGCCCCACTTCCCCCGTCTAGCTCCCCACCCCGGCAGGCAACCCCCACGGTCATTGTGGTCGGGGGGGGTGCCTATGCCTGGGTGGTTCGACCGACTCCTGTCCTGGACCGGCTTCCGCACCTCCTGGTCGCCGGGGGCCGCCCCCAATCCCTACGCCGTCCCGTCCGACCCGTCGGCCGCCGACGGGTCCGTGTCCGACCCGTACCACGACGGCCAGTGGTCCCCCCTCATCGCCCCGGTCGCCTCCCACCCGGAGGCCGACCAGATCCGGGCCGACGCCTACGTCGCCCCGTACACCGGGCCCCTCGACCTCGACGACTACGGCCGCGAAACCGACGCGATGCGGCGGGCGTACCGGGACTTCCACCGGTCCGAGCCGGCCATCCGGAGTGCCATCGACGGGAAGGCCGCGGCGGTCGCCGCCCTGGACGTGTCGGTCCTGCCCGAGGACAAGGACAACCCCGAGGACTGTAAGGCCGCCCGGTTCGTGGACTGGACGGTGAGCCGGTCCCCCCACGGGTGGGACGGGCTCATCCTCACGATCCTCCGGCCGGCCCTGATCGACGGGTTCAGCATCGCCGAGAAGGTTCTGAAGGGGATCGACGACTCGGCGGTGTGGCAGGGGTACCACGGGCTGCGGCACGTGAAGGGGCGGGACACGGCCCACCTGCTGCTCCGGCTGGACGGGTTCCGGAACGTCCTGGGGATCGTGAACACCGTCCGCGGGCTCCGCACCTTCAGCCCGGCCAAGGTCATCCTGTTCACCCATGCGGAGCTGTTCGACAACCCGTTCGGCCAGTCGGACCTGCGGGCCGCGTACCGGTCGGCCGGTCTGATCGCGGACGCGTACAAGCTGTGGTACCTGGCGCTCAAGCGGTGCGGGGAGCCGTACCTGCACGGGAAGGTGGACGCCCCGACCCACCGGAAGG
>JAQGHQ010000572.1 GCA_028288765.1 Gemmataceae bacterium
TTCCCGGCCGCCGGTCGAACCCGGCGGCTATGCTACTTCGCCTCGCCCGCGACCACCGGGGCGGCCACGTCCGACGTCTTGACCGCGTCGAACGTCAGTCTCTTCTCGCCGTCCACCTCGCCCACGCGGACGGTGATCGTGTCCATCCCGTGGAAGGTGCCCCTCAGGAGTTCCTCGGACAGCATGTCTTCCATGTGCTGCTCGATCGCCCGCCGCAGCGGCCGGGCCCCGAACTCCAGGCTGCTCCCCTTGTCGATCAGGTAGTCCTTCGCCTCCTCGGTCACCACCAGCTTCAGGTCCTTCTCCTTCAGCCGCTTCTCGACCTTGGCCAGTTCCATGTTCACGATGGCCTTGAGGTCGTCCTTGGTCAGCGACCGGAACACGATGATGTCGTCGAGCCGGTTCAGGAACTCCGGCCGGAATTCCTTCTCCATCCGGCCTTTCAACTTCTTCTGCATCTCCAGGTAACTGGCCTCGGTGTTCAGCTTCAGGCCCGCGCGGAACGGGCTACTCAGGTCGTCGGAGGCGACGATCGTCTCGGCCCCGATGTTCGTGGTCATGATGAGCATGGTGTTCTTGAAGTCGATCACCCGGCCCACGTTATCGGTCAGCCGCCCTTCCTCCATGATCTGGAGCAGCATGTTCCAGACGTCCGGGTGGGCCTTCTCGATCTCGTCGAGCAGCACCACCGAGTACGGCTTGCGGCGGATCTTCTCGGTCAGCTGGCCGCCCTCCTCGTACCCGATGTAGCCCGGCGGGGCGCCGACCAGCCGCGAGACGTTGTGCTTCTCCATGTACTCCGACATGTCCAGCTGCACGATGTTGTTCTCGTCGCCGAACATGAACTTCGCCAGCTGCTTGGCGAGCAGCGTCTTCCCGACCCCGGTCGGGCCGGCGAAGATGAAGCTGCCGATCGGCCGCTTCGGGTCCTTCAGCCCGGCCCGGCTCTTGCGGACCGCCTTGGCGATCGCCTTGATCGCCTCGTTCTGGCTGATGACCGTCCCGTGCAGCTCGGCCTCCATGTTGAGCAGCCGCCGGGTCTCGTCCTCGCCGACCTTCTTGAGGGGCACCCCGGTCATCTTGCTGACGACCTCGGCAATCACCTCCTCGTCGACGACCCCGTCGGTCTCCTTGGCCTTCTCCCGCCAGTCCTTGGTGATCTGGTCCTTCTTCTTGCGGAGCTTCTCGGCCTGGTCGCGCAGGTGCGCGGCCTTCTCGAAGTCCTGCTCCATCACCGCGGCTTCTTTCTCCTGGTTGAGCTTCTCGATCTGGTCGTCCAGTTCCTTCAGGTCCGGCGGCCGGGTCATGGCCTTCAGCCGGACGCGGGCCCCGGCCTCGTCGATCACGTCGATCGCTTTGTCCGGCAGGCAGTGGCCGGAGATGTACCGCTCCGACAGCTCGACCGCGGACTTCAGGGCGGCGTCGGTGATCTGCACCCGGTGGTGCGCCTCGTACCGGTCGCGGAGGCCCTTGAGGATCTCCACCGTCTCGGCCATGCTCGGCGGGTTGACGATGATCGGCTGGAACCGGCGGGCCAGGGCCGCGTCCTTCTCGATGTACTTCCGGTACTCGTCGAGGGTGGTGGCCCCGATGCACTGGATCTCGCCGCGGGCGAGGGCCGGCTTGAGCACGTTGCTCGCGTCGATCGCCCCCTCGGCCCCGCCGGCCCCGACCAGGGTGTGAAGCTCGTCGATGAACAGCATCGTGTTCTTCGCCCGCCGCACCTCGTTCATCACCGCCTTGATCCGCTCCTCGAACTGGCCGCGGTACTTCGTCCCGGCGACCATCATGGCCAGGTCGAGGACCACGATCCGCTTGTCGCGGAGGAGTTCCGGCACGTTCTGGTCGACGACCAGCTGCGCCAGCCCCTCGACGATGGCCGTCTTCCCGACCCCGGCCTCGCCGAGCAGGACCGGGTTGTTCTTCTGCCGGCGGGAGAGGATCTGGATGACCCGCTCGATCTCGTTCGCCCGGCCGATCACCGGGTCGAGCTTGCCCTGGCGGGCCAGCTCGGTCAGGTCGCGGCCGAAACTGTCGAGCGCCGGGGTCTTGGACTTGCTGCGGCCGGCCGACCGTTCGGTCCCGCCCCCGCCGCCCCCGCCGGATTCGCTTTCGTTCGGCATGTTGTGCCCCAACAGGTTCAGGACTTCCTCGCGGACGTCTTCGAGTTTGAGTCCCAGGTTCATAAGGACCTGGGCGGCGACCCCCTCCTGTTCCCGGAGCAGGCCGAGGAGCAGGTGTTCGGTGCCGACGTAGTTGTGGTTGAGGTTCCGGGCCTCCTCGACGGAGTACTCGATCACCTTCTTGGCCCGGGGGGTGTGCGGCAGCCGGCCCATCACCACCTGCTCCCCGCCCGGCCCGTGCTGGACGATCTTCTCCACCTCCAGCCGGATCTTCCGGAGGTCGATGTCCAGGTTCTTGAGGACGTTGGCGGCCACCCCCGAGCCTTCCTTGACGAGGCCGAGCAGGATGTGCTCGGTCCCGATGTACTCGTGGTTGAACCGCTGGGCCTCCTGATTGGCCAGCTGCATCACCTTCCTGGCCCGATCGGTAAAGCGTTCATACATCTAGGCCGTCTCCCCTGTGGGCAGGTTCACCCGATTCGGTGCCGGGGTCGGGGTTCGCCCCCCGTGTCGACCCGCCGCCTAGCCCATCATATGCCCGGCGGACCGCCCCACCAACCGCGGCCGGGCTCTCCTGGGACCGACCGGCGGGACGAGCCCACTCCGAGTTGGATGGTCGGACTGGGCGGGGGGATTCAGCGGTGTTCAAAAACTACTGGCTGCGGCGGCGGCGGGGGTGGTTGGGAAAGGAGACCCGCGTCGGAGTCGGCAGCCGGCGATGGTTCGTGTCGGGCGGTGTGCTCGAAGCCTGCGGAATTCTAGTCCCGACCGGAGGGGGAATCAAGGTGACGGGTAGGCAGTATCGTCGCGGGGTGGACCCTTCGGAGGACGCGACCATGCCGACAGTGGTGATCGACGCCGCGACCCGCGACAAACTACTGGCCGCCGGCGATTGGTAGCTGAAGCTGCGGGACGAGACCGGGAAGTTGGTCGGTCGGGTGGCCCTCGCGGATGTGGCGCCGCCCCACCCCCCCGGGCACGTGATCGAAGGCGAACGGCCTTCCGAAAAGGATTACGGCGGGCCGGGAGATTCCCACGGCGACGGGAGGGGCGGCCGGGCCGCCGGCATACTATCGAGGAACCCGGACCTCCCGACCCGCTCCGAACCGACACCCATGCCCCCAGCCGACGACCCACTCACCCCGCTCCGCGAAGCCCTCGCCGTCTCCCCGACGAACGTCCCGTTGCGGCTGCACCTCGCCGAGTCGCTCGCCGCCGCGGGCCGGGCCGGCGACGCCGAGACGGTCCTCAAGGACGGGTTCGCCCGCACCCCGAACGACGCCCGACTCGAGCTCGCCCTCGCCCGGCCTACCTGAAGCAGGGGAAGTGTTCCGCCGGGTATCGTGGTCTGCGAAGACGTGACCCGGAATCACAAGTCGGCCGAGGCGTTCGTGTTGCTCGCCCGGCTGCTCCTCCGCACCGGGGACGCCGACCAGGCGGCCGCCGCCTACCGCCAGGGGATCGACCTCGACCCGGCCGCCGCCGACCCGGAACTCGCCGCCCAGCTCGAAGCCGACGACGGCGGCCAGTACGACGACCTGGCCAAGTATCTGAAGCTAAGATGAAACAGGCATTTTCGACAGGATGACCATGATTCGGATTTCATCCTGCTCCATCCTGTTCTCCCGTCTCGAATCAGGTCTTCAATGCCCAGCGGCACCGATCGCCTCAACCTGCTGATCGGCCTGCGGCGGTACGCCGAGGAGAAGGCCGCCCGGGAGGCGATCGGCCGGGACCCGACCTAGGGCCCGGCGTGTACACCCACCCCTGCCACCAGCTGCCACCACCGGGCTTCCCGCCGGTCAGGGGACCGATTCTGCCGACCGACCTCAATTCCCGGGGGCGTTCTGCTTCGTGTCGGGGCGACGAGTGACGGAAACGGCGGAACGAGGGTTAGCTCGTGGAGGAATATAATCGAATTCGTCAGATAGTTCACGTTTTATGAAGATTTGGCACAGACAAAATGCTGACCGCCTCCTCACCTTGACTGTCCCAACTCCTGATGGTGCCCTCGCCCACTGTTTCACGTCGTGCAGACCGTTCAACCACAATTGGCACCGGAGACCGCCTATGTTTTCGACTCTCCTCTCCCGCCTGTTCATCCGCACGCCGGCCCACCCGCAGAAGGTCGCCCGCCGATTTCGGCCGCGGCTGGAGGCATTGGACGAGCGGATCGTCCCGGCGGGCTATTACGTGTTTTGGACGGACAACGGGGGGGATTTCCAGGCGAGCAACGCGGCGAATTGGCAGGGCGCTGGGCCGACGGGTCTTCCGTCCGCCGGGGACAATATCAGCTTCGGCAACTACGGCAATAAAGGCACCGACGAGTGCCAAGGGTTCAGCGGATCGTATCGGACCGTCATGCTGAATTCCTCGTACACGGGAAAGGTCACTCTTTCGGGAAGCCTGAGCGTCGGAACCCTGGGGCTGAATGGGGGTGTCATCTCCCAGCCGGTGGGCGGGACCGACATCACCGTCACCCGCATCTCGGGGATGTCTCCGTACGAGGTGCCCGGCTTCTCGTGGAGTGGCGGGACACTGAACGACACCGCTCACGCCGCGAATCTGACCGTGATCGCGGGCACCGCTCTGATTGACCCGCAGGGCGGGACGCTGAAGACCGGATCAACCCTCAGCTTCACGGGTGGGACGACCGGGACGTTCAATCCTGGTGCGGTGGAGTTCGCCAACGACGCGGGCATCAACGTCGATGCAGCCTCGACAGTTTCGAGCACCGGCACCGGTGCCGCCCCCGTCCAGCTCAAACTGAAACTCGGCGCGAACGGGGCGATACTCAGCGCGGGAACATTCAACGCGGCGGGGATCACCAGCGACTTGCCGATCACGATCACTGGCGGCACCATGACCGTATACGGGGGGACTGCCTCGTTCGCTGGGAACGTGAAACAGGCGAATGGTACACCCTTATCATCGTCGATCCTCCAGACAGGCGGTACGATCGTGATCGACAACGGTTGGTCGTTAACCTCCGCTAAGAACATCGAGCTCGACGGTGGTAAACTCTCGACCCGCGCGACCACGAACGGTATACAACTCCCGGCAATGGTGACCGCGGGGACGTTATTTGTGGATGGTGCCGATATTGTCATCAGCGATCCGACGTACAGCACGGGGGTGACCGGGCATCAGTTCGGAACGCTGAAGGTGACAGGCGATATCGAGTGGACTGGTGGTACATATCGACCCTTTGTCGATGGTACGGCGAACTCGGTAACAACGGACCTGTGGACCTGCACGGGTACTTTTACGATCGATGGGACAGTCAAGCAGGGCCAGACAGGCGCCAAGTACGGCCCGGTAGACGTGAACAGTCCGCCCGGAGGCCCGGGTATCGGTCGGACCTGGGCGATTCTGACAGCAAGCTCAATCGTGATTCCTGCCGGTGGTGTCGGCCCCGTGTCCGCGGTGCCGAGCAGCTGGGGAATGATCGGGGGTAGCGGCGACAAGCAATGGTTTCTGCGACGGTTAAACTGAGGCGAAAAGGTCGGTGCCCTGGCCTTCTATCCGTCTAAGCTCGACTTCTGCCCTTTTCCGAAGGGCAGAACTGTTGAGAAAGCGGGAACACCGGGTCTTTATGATTTATTGCAACCCCGGCTTGGCCCGGGGTGTTCAAAAAGTCCCGGCCAAACTGGCAGAAATCCTAGAAAACATGGCCATTTTAGCCTCGTAAGAATGGCAAAAGTCGAGCTAAGTGTCTGTGGGAGAACCCCGAAAAGGCCCTTGAAAACAGCGAGAAGTCCGGCGTTTCGCACAGACACTAAGTGTGTTATGGAGGGTAGTTATGACGAGATCGCTTGTGGTTGCACTGATCCTGATACTGGCGGTGACGGGTCGGCCGAGTGCGGCTCCGCCGCCGGAAGATGGTTCCGCGCTCCGGGTCGGAGCAAAGGCCGCCACCGGATACCCGTTCCCAAAGTACTCCGGGGTGGTGACGACGGTGGACAACGATTCGATCACGATCCAGGGGTTCGGGCACATCATCGGTGGGTGGAAGAGCTGCGAATGGAACGATGCCAGAACGGAACGCACTTCGACCGGAAACCCCGTGACGTTGTACTTCGCGGACCGAGAATTGACCTGTGTTCGGTTAGTCGAGACCCGGGACGCCCTGATCTTGACGGCGGCGGATGGCAAGGTCACGGTCTTCCGCAGGGTCGATCAACTCCCCCGCCGGTTCAAGGCGACCACGGCCCTAGCTGCCGGGAAGACCCGCCCCGAGTTATTACCTGGGCAGTCATATCGTCTGGCCGACGTTCGGGTGGGGGATGAGGTATATATCGGGTGCCGGCAGGTTGATGGGGCCGACGGCTGCGATACGATCTGGATCGAGCGGCGGCCGGGCGGCCATGTTCCCATGGCCCCGGGTGAGCGACCGGATGACCATCCCCGACCCTACAGCCAGTGGGCGAACGCCCTCCAGGACCTTGACGAGCGAGGCATCCCGCTCCCGGATAAGTTCCTGACTCCGTGGGAATTGAAGGCCCGGCAGGCCCGGATCGCCCCACCCCCGCGGGTGGCCGTTCCCCGCATCCCGCCCGCGGCACCGTGAACCTGCCAATAACCTCTGATCGTCTCGCCGCGCCAGCCTCCGGCCCATCCGGTGGCTGGCGTATTTCGTTCGAGCGTAACCGGTCGCGATCCCGGTCTGGAGCTCCCCATTTCAAACTCCAGCTGGTCTTCGGACCGGCACGTCGCCCAGGTACACTGGAGGCAGTGCGGCGGACGTGGCTCCCAGTCCTGGACTCCGGCGTGGCGGATGGCCACGCCCAGGGTCTTAGGGAAAGTTGGGCCGGAGGTCGGAGCGAGCGTCGGTTGGGGGGTCGATTGTGCCGAACGAACCCAATCTACACGGTTCCTTCACAATTCGGGCCGATCCGACCCACCCGGGCCGGGTCGGTTGTGCGGAACGAACCCAACCCGCATCGGTCCTCCCCGGTTCGGGTCAACCGCCGGAGCGGTCGGGAGGTCGGTTGTGCGGAACGAACCCAATCCGGGGAGCGGTTCCCACCCGATGGGAGGTCCATTTTGCGGAACGAACCCAATCTGCATCACCCACTCTTACCCCCAGCGGGATTGCCAGCCCGGTCCCGACAGGGAGGCCACGAGATCGGCCTCTCGTGTCTCGGGACTGCCAAACCCTGCCATTCCCTGCCAAAGCCACCAGGACTCCCGCCGGCCCGGAGGCCGATTCTGCCGACCGAACCCAATTCCCGGAGACGTTCTGCCTTTCGCCAGTGCGACGGGCCACGCCGGCCGGCCCGGGGATCGATTCTACCGAACGAAGCCGATTCGGACGGGCGGACTCGATCTTCGGTCGGGTGTGCCGGCACCGGTCCGGAGACCGATGGCCACCCGGAGAAGAACCCGGTCGCTCGCGAGCCCGACCGGTCACGTAACGGTGACCGGGTCGCCCGACAGCTGGATGAGGAGCGGACCGCCCGCACTGAGCTGGTTGCGGAACCGCGCGAGCGGGGCGTCCGGCCCGGGGTCGGCCGTGACGACCACGGCGTTGTCGGCCGTGTCGACGGCAGCCGCCACCCGGACGCCTGACCGGGCAGTCGGCGGGGCCGCGAAGGTGCTGAACAGCACATCCCCGGTCCGGTCGAACACCTTGATCACCGGCCCGCCCCCGGCCCCCGCCCCGGTGATGATCTCGGCCCCCCCGATGGCGGAAAGGTTGGCCGCGGCCACGCTCACCCCGCCGGTGAATGAGGGGTCGTAGGCGAAGAACTGGTTGATCATCTGCCCGGTCTGGGCATTGAAGACCCCGACCGCGGGCCCACCCCCCACGCCGGCCCCGGTGACGATCTCGGTCGCCCCGTTCCCGTAGAGGTCGGCGACCGCGATGTTCACCCCGCCGCGGAACGTCGGCTCGTAGGCGAAGAAGTTCGCGATCTCCCCCCCGGTCTTCCCGTCCACCACCCGGACCCGCGGCCCCCCCCCGACCCCGGCCGCGATGATCAGGTCGGGCACGGAGTCGTGGTTCACGTCGGCGGTCGCGATGCTCACCGGCCCGTGGAAGTCGGTAAACGCGGGCGTTACCGCGAGGACGGTGCCGCCGGCGGACAACCACTGGATGACTGGCTGCGGGCCCGGGATGAGGGCGAAGGAGGCCACGACCGGCGGCGGGGCCGGGGGGACCGTGGGCGGCGAAGGCGGCGGGACGGTGGGCGGCGAGTCCGGGGTTCCGGTCGGAGGGGGGGACGTTCCGGTGGGCGGACCGACCGGCGTCAGGCCGGCAAGCGTGATCGACCAGGTGTTACCCTGCCCGCTGCTCTGGGTCACGACGTGTTGCGAGTCGATCTGCACGGTCAGCGACTTGGCCCACGCCGGCGGCGTCAGCCCGGCGGCGTGGACGGTCAGCTGACCCGTGTTCCAGTAGATCGGCACGTTCAGGTCGGTCGCCTGGGTCTGTCCGCCCCCTTGCCAGGTCGCCGTCACGGAGGTGACGGCGGTGCCGTGCGAAGTGGCCTTCAGCAGGTCCCCGGTCGCCTGGACCGAGAAGTCGAGGGTGACGCTGCCGTCGGCCGCGAGTGCGGCGGCCGTCTGCCCGAACGCGAGCGCGGTCGGCTGGGGGGTCTTCGCCGCCAGGGTGGCGGTCAGGGTACCAAGATCCGACCCGGGCGCCCCCCACCCGGCCTGGAGTTTGAACGTGGACGTGTCGAACGATCCGGTGGCGGTCTTCGGGCCGAGGGGTTCGGTCCCGCTCGCGCCGGTCGCGGTGTACCAGTTGCTCGTCCCGGTGAGCGGGGTCGGGGTACTCACGATCCCGTTACTGTCCTGGAATGAGAGCTGGGCCTGGGTCGTCTCGACAAAAGACCCGATCCCCCCCGTCGTGTTCGGCGGGGTCGGCACCTCGGTCCCCGTACCCGTCCCGGTGACGGTCACGGTCCCGGTCTGCCCGCTGGCGTTGTCCGTGTAGTTGATCTGGCCTTTGAGCGCCACCGTCGTGGTCGACGTCCTGGTGACGGCCGCGCCACCGTCCGTCAGCTGTTCGGACGTGGTCAGAGTGCCGGTGCCGACGAAGTCGAGCGGGCGGACGGTGGAGGAGACGCTGACCGTACTCGGCACCGTTCGGTCGTCGAGGGGGGTCAGTTCGAGCCGGGCGCGGGAAGTCGATTCGGCCATTTCAGCCTCGCGGTGGGAATACGGCTGACGACGGTTTGCGCTCTTATCGGCACGCCCCGACGACCGGCATAACCGGAATATCCGCCCCGGTCGATTTCCCGTCTCCCAAGACTGCCGCGGAAAGTTGCCCCGGCCGCCCGGTCCGGCCGGGTTGCCGGGACGAACCTAATGTTCCCGACGGACGTAAGCTCCCGGTGGCGGCGGGTCGAGGTAAGATCCGGGCCCGGGGGCAACCCCTGGCCGGTTTCTTTCGAGACGTCTCGCTCGACGCGACAAATGCTCTCTCCTCGCATCCCGGCGTCGCCAGCCCTTGACCCCGGGAGCAGTCGCGCGCGTGTTGTTTGACCTCGATCGCCCGCCACCCAGGGGTTTCCGTGCCGTCCGCTCGGGGGGCGAGCGGCCCACTCCCCCGGCCAAGAGATACTCCGCCTCTTTGTATTGCACTGCAAATGGCCTTGCGTTACCATGCATATCGCTTGGCCGGTTCTCCGGTCGGCCCGCCGCGCCCGACACCCCCGACACCCGGATGGCCCCCATGCCCACCCCCAGAAAGGAATCCGCGGATCCCGCCCCCGGGACCGAGCCGGGGGTGGGGATGCGGGCACCGGAGGAGGGACACCCGGCCCCGGGGCTGCCAAACACTGACAAATCCTGCCAAGACCGGGTCCCCGGAGCGGGGTCCGTCGGAGAGCGGCCGGAACGGGCGGGTACCGCGGGCAACCCGAACGACCGTCGAACGGACCGGGCGACCGGATCCCGGCCGGATGTGGGTCATGCGGGGCACGGTGCGTGGGAACGAGGGGAGCAGGGCCGGTGTCGCGTCCAGCGAGACGGGTCTTTCTTTCCCCGACATTTCTGCAACACACCCGCTGCCGGCGGGCAAACAATGATGGAAAGACCCCCCGCGGGAGCGGTTCCCCGGGGCCGGGTCGGATTCACGTCGTAGGAACCCGTGGGATGTCCACCGCAGCCGTCCGCGGGGTGGTCCGCCAGCTCGGGCTGGACGAGCTATCGACCGACGCCGCCCTGGTGACCCGCTACACCCGCCTGCGGGACAACGCCGCGTTCGCCGAACTCCTCCGCCGGCATGGGCCGGTGGTCCTCGGCGCCTGCCGCCGCGTCCTGGCCGACCCGCACGACGCGGAGGACGCCTTCCAGGCCGTCTTCCTCGTCCTCGCCCGCAAGGCGGACACCGTCCGCCCGCCCGGGATGGTCGGCAGCTGGCTGTACGGGGTGGCGGTGCGGACGGCGAACAAGGCGAAGGTGACCGCGGCCCGGCGGTGGAGGCGCGAGATGGCCAGCATCCTGGCGGCCCCCGGTTCGGAGAGCTCCGACGGCCCGATCGGGGGGGAGCTGGAGCGGACGGAACTCCGGGCTGTCATCGACGACGAACTCGGCCGGCTCCCGGACCCGCTCCGCGCCCCGGTCGTGCTGTGCGACCTCGGCGGGAAGACGCGGGCCGAGGCGGCCCGGGAACTCGGCTGCCCGGAGGGCACTGTCGCAGCCCGGTTGCATCGCGCCCGGAAGCTTCTGGCCGGCCGGCTGACCCGGCGCGGAGTCGCGCTCCCGGCGGCCGGGCTTGTGGCGATCCTGACCCCCGAAGCCGGTTCCGCCGCGGTATCGCCGACCCTCGCCCAGACCACCTTGACGGCGGCCGGGGCGTTCGCGGCCGGCGCCTCTTCCCCCGTAGTTTCCCCGACCGTCCAGATCCTGGCCGAAGGGGTGCTCCGAGCCATGACGACAGGCAAGTTCAAACTGATTCTGGCGGCCCTTCTGGCGGGCGGGCTGCTGACCGGGGTGTTCTGGGGCGCGTCCGCGGCCGACCCGCGGCCGGCACCGGCCGACCGGACGGACGCGAAGGCCGAACCGCCCACGACCCCGAAACCGCCGGCCCCGCCGGTCGCCCCGGGATACGTCTGGGACGTGCAGTTCAGCCCGGACGGCAAACGGTATGTCGTTACGTGTGGCGCCGGGATCCGGGTTCACGACACTCCGACCGGCCGGGTGGTGTTCACGATCCCGGGCATGGCCACCCGGTATTCCGCAGACGGCAAGTCGTTGTTCGTGATGGGCGACAAGGTGCGGGTATACGACCCGGATACGGGAAAGGTGACAAGAGAGTTCCCGCGACCGAAGGCAAAGTTCGAGTGGCACCGGGTGAGCTTCGGGCCGGGTGCGAAGCGGTACGCCGCTCATGCCGGGGCCGGCATCCGGGTGTACGACCGGGACACCGGGTTCGAGCCGGTCCGGCTGGACGGGCAACGGGAGCCCGAAGTCATTGGGTCGTGGGTTACCGGTGGGGTGCATGGGGAGGACGTATTCTTCACCCCGGACGGGAAGCGGGTGATCGGCCTTCCGGCGAAATCGTCGTTTGCGTTCGATAAGCCTGGCGCGGGGATTTGGGACGCCGAGTCGGGCGATTTGCTCGGGATTGTCGGTGGAATCGCAGACGATGCGCCGCTCGCCGTCGCGGTCAGCCCAGACGGGAAGCTACTCGCGACCGGGCACGCCAAGCACGTCCGACTGTGGGACGCGGCGACGTTCAAGGAGGTGAAGAACCTCGGCGACACCCCGGGCTCCGGCCCGGTCACGGCGCTGGCGTTCGGCCCGGACGGGAAGACGCTCGCGGTCGGGTTCCGCAAGCCGATCTTGAACGGAGCGGACAAGGAGCCGCCGGTGGTCGGGCACAAGACCGAGGTCCAGTTGCTGGACCTGACAACTGGGAAGGAACTCAAGCGGTTTGACGGGTTCGAAGGTGTCAATCACACCGCGCCGACCGCGCTGCCGGTCATCGCGCTGGCCTTCAGCCCGGACGGCGCGAAGCTCGTCGCCGGCACCGGCATCTTGCCGGCCAGTATGGTCCCGGACGGTGCCCCGAAGACGGGCGAAGTGAAGGTGTTCCCGCTCGCCGGGGAAGGGGCTCCGGGGGCTGCGGCGGCCGGGCCGTGGCGGGAGAAGGCGAATCTCAACATCAACGACCCCGTGGATTCGGTGGCCTTTGCCCCGGACGGGAAGATGTTCGCCACCGGCTCGCCCGGGGGGACGGTTTCCTTCTGGCATCCGGCGACGCTCGCGAGGGTGCAGGGGTGGGGAAAGCCGGGGCGGGCGTTCACCGCGGTCGCGTATTCCCCGGACGGCAAGATGTTCGCCGTCACCAACCCCGATGGGGTGACCCTGTTCGATCCCGTGACCGGGAAGAGGTTGCGGGAGTTCCAAGAGAAAGGCGCGGTCCCGACCGCGATCGCGTTCGGGCCGACCGGCGAGGTGGGGGGTGCCAAACGGAGTCTGTTGGCGTTTACCAACGGCCGGACGGTGTGGGTGAAGACCTGGCTCGACGACGCCCCGGAAGGAACCGCCCAGTTCGGCCCCCTTCAGGGCGGCGGGGGCCCGCTCCCCAGCGACAAGCCGGCCGGGGTCGCGTACTCGCCCGACGGGAAGCAGTTGGTGTTCATCCCGAACCATAAGATCGACCCAAACTGGCCCGACGGGAAGCGGGACGTGCTAAAGTCGGACCCGCGGAAGGATACCCACTGGATCGCCCAGATCTGGGGGGCCGGGTCCGGGGCGCCGATGCAGTTCCTGAAGCACGGGACGGACCCGGTCACGGCGGTGGCGTGGTCGCGGGATGGGAAACTCGTGGCGACCGGCGGGGCCGACGGGGACGTGGCCCTCTGGGACCCGACGTCGGCCAAGGAGGTGCGGCGGTTCAAGCTCGGCGGCGGGGGGGAAGGGAAGAGCACCGTCCACGCCCTCGCGTTCTCGCCGGACGGCAAGACCCTCGCCGCCGCGGTCGAGTGGGGTGAGGGGAAGAACCCGAAGCGGGTGGTGCTGCTCGACCTCGCGACCGGCGCGCGGGTGCAAGACCTCCAGTCGTTCGCGGCCGCCCGGCCGGTATCGGTCGCGTTCTCGCCGGACGGCAAGACGCTGGTCGTCGGGTGCGGCGCCCGGGCGGCCGAAGTCCGGAAGTTGCCCGGCGACCCGATAAAGAGGCTCGGCGAGGTGCGGGTATTCACGACCGAGCCGGAAGAGGAGAAGCCGCAACCGCAACCCGAGACCGCCGCGGCCGCCGACCAGCGGTGGCGGGAGAAGCAGATTCTCGTGGAACAAGGCCCGCCGTTCAGCTCGGTCGCGTTCGCCCCGGACGGGAAGACGTTCGCCGTCGGTGGGGACGGGTTCATCCGGACGTGGGACGGCAAGGCCCTCAGTCCGATCACCCGCATCCAGGTTCCCGGCGTCGACCCGCACCTGGCGTACTCCCCGGACGGGGAATCGATCGCGGTTGCCAGCCCGGCCGGCGTCGGCGTGTACGCCGCGGCGACCGGAAAGCGGGTGATGGGTCGAACCGATGCGGCCCGGACGGTCGCCTACTCTCCCGACGGCAAATGGCTGGCCCACTCCGACGGGAACGAGGTCCAGGTCATCCGCGCGGACGGAAACCCCGGGATCACCGCCGAAACGACCGCGGCCGGCGACGGCCCCGACGGCCCCTGGCCGGCCGCCATGGCGTGGTCGCCGGACAGCCGATGGCTGGCCGTCGCCAAGTACGACAAGAAAGGCGAGGCGTTTCCGGTGGCCGTCTGGGGGGCGGCCGCGGGCGGGGGGAGAAAGAACCTCATCGGGCACACGGGAATCGTGTACGCGGTCGCGTGGTCGGCGGACGGGAAGGTGATCGCGACCGGCGGCAAGGACGGGCTGGTCATTCTTTGGGACGCGGCGACCGGGAAGGAACTCTGGCGGCACCCGTTCGCCGGCCGGGACATGACGACCGGCCGCGTACACGCGATCGCGATCTCCCCGGATAGCAAGACCATCGCCGCGGCCGTGTCGCTCGGATCCGGGAAGGGGCCGGAACGGGTGGTCCTGCTCTCCGCCGCCGAGGGCACGCACGTCGGATTCGTCCAGGGGGGAGGCCTCCCGATCGTCGGCGTGGCGTGGTCGCCCGACGGCACCCGGCTCGTGACCGCGAGCGGCTTGCCGGCAGGATATCCTCTCAACCCGGACGACGACCGGGTGAAGAATCGGGGGACGTTGGTCGTGTGGGAGCGGGCCGACGGGCGATGACGGGTTGCCCGGACCGGGGCGGGCGGATATACCGCGAATGGCTACGCTTAGCCGCGACCCGGGGGCAGGTACGACCGCCCCGGGGCGCGGCTAATCCCGTTTGATACGAGGTTCCTTCGATGATTTCGATCGACCTGACCGGTAAGGTGGCCCTGGTCACCGGGGTGGGCGACAACCTCAGCTTCGCCTGGTACATCTCGAAGGCGCTGCAGGCGGCCGGGGCGAAGATCGTGCTAGCCTGCCACCCGCGGGTGGTCGGGATCGTGGAGGGGCTATTGCGAAGCACCCAACCGGACGACGTCGAGGCCCGCAAGATGCCGGACGGGTCGGACTTCCAGCCGACCAAGATCGTCCCGTGCGACGCCAGCTACGACACCATGGCCGACGTCCCGGCGGAGGTCCGGACCGACCGCCGGTACGCGAAGTTCCCCGAGTACTCCATCCAGGGCACGGTCGACGCGGTCGGCAACGAGTTCGGGGGGATTGATGTCCTGATCCACTCGATCGCGTTCAGCCGGGAGATCAAGAACACGCTGATCGACACCAGCCGGAAGGCGTACCACGAGGCAATGGGGATCAGTTCGTACTCGCTGGTCTCGCTGGTCCGGGCGGCGGCCCCGCACATGGCGAACCGGCCGGGCGGGGCGTCGGTCGTCGGGCTGACCTACGTGGCCGGGGAGCGGGTGGTCCCCCACTACGGCGGGGGGATGGGCACCTGCAAGGCGGCCCTGCAGATGGACGCGAAGCAGCTCGCCTGGTTCGTCGGGGACAAGAACGTCCGGGTGAACCTGATCTCGGCCGGGCCGTACGCGAGCCGGGCGGCCCGGGCGATCAACAAGGACTTCGACCAGCTGATCGACCACGCGGCCGCGCACTCCCCGCTCCGGCGGCCGATCGGCCCGGACGAGGTGGCGAACAGCGTCCTGTACCTGTGCAGCCCGCTCGCCTCCGCCGTCACCGGCCAGATCCTGTACGTCGACTGCGGCTACAACATCATGGGGACGTGACAGGTTTGGTGTTTAGTGTTTAGTGTTTAGTGTTTCGCCGTCCCGGGGTGATCAACGGGGATGCACTAAACACTAAACACTAAACTCGATCACTCCGACTTCGCGGTCTTGAACTTCGACGTGCTGTTGATGGTGAACGGGCCTTCGAGCGCGATCTCGGCCTTGACCCCGTCCATCTCGATCTTCCCGTCCATCTTGATCTTCCCGGTGGCCTTGTCCTTTACGTCCTGCCCGGACTTGATCGCCCGCCACGTCGTCCCCTTCATGTCCAGTTCCACGTTCAGCTCGCCCTCGTCCTCCTTGGCGATCCCCTTGATCACCCCGACTGACTCGATCACCGCGCACAGTTCCCCGTCCACATCCTCGACCTTCACGAACTTCATCTTCAGCTTGCCTTTCAGGTCGGTGATCGACCCGCCGAACATCCGCTGGAGGGCGGTCGCGTCCACCGTCCAGGTGTGCCCGACCTTCACCTTCCCCTCCGGGTACAGGTCGTCCTCGTTCTCCGGCCCGACCCGCTTGTCCAGCTCCTTCTTCTGCTTCTCGGTCGGCTTGTTGTCCACCAGCGTGTGCTTCCACTTCCCCGGCCCAGTCCGCTCGCTGATGATCACCTCGCCCTCCAGATCGCCGGGCTTCTTGTCGGTCATGTCGTTCCCGCCGAGGCTGGTGACCGTCTCGATCTGCTCCTTGACGACCTTCGTCTGGGCCTTGGTCACCTGCCGGTCGGACACCGCCAACACCTTGACCTCGTCCTCCTCGACCGCGGTCAGGGTCTGCTTCGCGTCGATCGTCGTCCCGCCGGCCTTGATGGCGACGTCGGCGTTCTTGATCTTGAACGTCGTCTTGCTGACCGTCACCTGCCCCTTCTCCGGCGCCGGGCCGCGGAGGTCGTAGGCCGCGTCGTCGTCTTTCGCCCGGGTGAGGTCGACCGACCCGGCCAGGATGACCGCCACCCCGACCACCCACTTCGTCCCGCGCATCGTTTGCTCCTGGGTTATGTGTTCGCGCCCGCAGCGTCTCCCGACATCTTCCGCAAACCCGGCCCGGGGATCAACCCTACGGGCGGAATGGCGGCGGTGAGGAACGGGTCCGGGCGATCCGCGGGCTGCTGGTCCGCGCGTTTCCCGCGTTGCGATGGCCACGGAAAGGCCGGCCGCCGGGGCCGCCCAAACCGGAACGGCCCTGTCCCGATCCGGAGTCGGGAGCCAGATCGGGCTTTACACCGCGGTTTTCCCCAGATCGGGCTTTACACCGCGGTTTTCCCCTGGCATAAGCCGGCCCAAGCACCGCGGAACAGCTCACCGTTCGATACGAACTTGGCCCGCCAAGGGGAAGTGCGGGCCGGGGGATGCAGGACGCGGTCCGAGGGGGAAATCATGCACCGATTCCGGGCCTGGGGGCTGTCCGCGGCCCTGGCCGTCGGCGCGGGGGCGCCGGCCGCCGCCGCCGATCCGCCGCCCGCTCCGCCGCGCCAGCCCGGCGCGCAGACCACCCTGTACAACAAGTTATTCGGCCCTTCCAAGCCGAAGGACGGGCCGGTCACCCGCGACGGTGTGACCGGGCCGGGTCGGCCTCCGACCGTTACCGCACCCCTCACCGCCGACGTCGTGGCCGCCGCCCTCCAGGCCGAGCACGACGCCTTGAACCGGCGGATGACCGTCTGCCTGAAGTTCCGGCAAGTGGCGTTGGACACGAACGACGAGGGGTTGATGCGCCAGGTGGACGACCTGGAGCGGCAGGCCACGGCCCTGTACACCGCCCGGGTCACGGCTCTCGGGGTGCCGACGGCGAAGGCCCCCCCCGGCCGGCCGAATTCGGGCGGCGCTTCGGCCCTGGGCACGCAGCTCAATGACGAGACGGTTTTGGACATGAAAACGGCGGCCCGGCGGCTCACCGCCCCGGCCGCTCCCGCCCCGCTCGACCCCGCGGTCCGCACGGCCGAGGCCCGCACCCCGACGGACGGGATCCGGGAGGTGCGGCCATGAGGACGTTACTCTTCGGGCTGATGGTGTTCGGCGGAATCGGCTGCACCCAGCTGCAACCGATCGGGCCGATGGCGAAGCTGAAGGGGCTGCCGAAGGCGGCGCCTCTCCCCGGGGCCGAGCCGGACGCGGCCCCGCCCGCCCTGGTGACCGTCCCGGCCCCGCGGCCGGTCCCGCCGGCGACCCTCATCACCGCGGACGATGTGAGTCCCGAAAACCCGTACGCCTCCGTCGGGAAATTTTTGGACGAAATCGAGAACGACCGGAAGACGACCCTGCCCGCCCCGAAAACGGCCGAGGTTTCGGTGTACAAGGGCGGGGTGAAACAGAACTGACCCCCCCGCCGGCCGACCAAACCCGCCCGGGAGCTCCCCTGGTGGGTTTTCTTGTTTCCGCAGCCACGGGCCCCGGCTTCACGCCGCCGTCGGGGTCTGGAAGTGCCGGGTGATCAGGTCGTTCTGCACCCAGAGTAGCTTGCCGAACGCCCGCAGAGTCCTCGCCTCCACGTCCCGCGGCAGCCCGAGCCCGAGGATCGTCGCCGTCAGGGCGTCGGCCACGAATCCCATCAGGGCGTTCATCTGCACGAGCGGGACGTCGAGATCCTTGCTCCCCGCCTTCGGGGTGTGGATCTTCCCGACCATATCCAGGTATTCCAGCATCTTGCCGTCGTACGGCTTGGTGACGAGGGTCGTCAGGTACCGGGCGAGGTGTTGCTTGCGGAAGGCGATCTGCGGGTGGTCCGGCGTGAGCTGATCGAGCCCGGCCGGGACGTCCCCGTCGTACCCGTACTGCCGGGGCAGGAAGTGCCGCCACGTCGCGTCGTAGGTGTGGAGCTTGTCGTAGACCGCGTCGACCAGGGGCGCGACCACCGGGGCGAGGTGCGGGGCGGCCCCGTGGATCGCCGCCACGTCGTCCGGGCCGAACCCCATGAACTCGGCCACGTACCCGAACCGGTACCCCAGGTCGACCTCCAGGTGGTCTTCGTCAATGTGCTTCACGGCGGACTGACTCCTTGGGTGCCCCGCGCGTCCGAGCGCGGCGGGCGGAAGAGGTAAAATAGGACAACACGATCGACAATTCTTATTTCTTGCCCCAGTTTAGCCCGCTATAATCAGAGGTCAAGGGCAAGGCAGGGGTTTGACGAGGGGCGGCATGTTTTCCCAGACGGTCGAGTACGCGCTGAGGGCGGTCGTCCACCTGGCGTACGAGTCCCCCGAGGCCCGCACGACGGCCCAGATTGCCGAGGCGACGCGGGTACCGAAGGATTACCTGGCGAAGATCCTCCAGGGGCTCGCCAAGGAGGGGATCGTCCGGACCCAGCGGGGGGTGGGGGGAGGCGTGTCGCTGGCGAAAGACCCGGCCGCCCTGACCATCCTCGATGTGGTGAACGCGGTCGAGCCGGAGAGTATAAAGCGGACCACCACTTGCCCGCTCGGCCTGGTCGCCCACGGGGCCCGCCTGTGCCCACTGCACAAGCGGCTGGACGACGCGGTGGCGCTGGTCGAGGACGCATTCCGGAAGACGACCCTGGCCGAGATCCTGGCCGAGCCGAGCGAGAGCGTCCCCCTGTGCGACACGGCCGAGGCCCAGAAGCTGAAGGTCCGCAAGCGGGTCTGACCCGCGCCGGGTGCCCGGCGCGGGGCAGGGGCGGTCAGTCCACGACCGGGTTCTTGTCGGTCACCTCGGTCGTCTGCTTCATCTTCATCTTCATGGTGATCTCGATCTCCTGGCCGTTGGCCGACGCGGTCATGGTCCCGCTGATGATCGCGTCCGCGCTCGCCCCCTTCAGCCGTCCGGCCCGGATGTCGAACGTGTAGGTGGCGGTGTACTTGTCGGCCTTCATGTCGGCCTTGGTGATCTTGAACGGGAGCCCGCCCGCCCCGCCCTCTCCCGGCTTGTACGTCAGCTCGACCTTGGACCCGATCTTGGCCATCCCGTCCGTGACCCCCTCGAGCTTGAACGTCTGCTTGAGCTGGAAGTTGCCCAGCGGTCCCATCGAGAGCTTGTCGCTGTCGGCCCAGGTGTCCCCGACCCCGACCGGCTTGCCCGGGACGGCGATGAAAGCCTGGGAGAACATCTGTTTGACGACGTCCTCGCCCAGCATCAGCTTCATCACGGCCTTCTGGTTGGCGTCCCCGCCGGACAGGGCGTCCAGGAACTTGTCGTACCCCTCGAGCTTGGTCACCTTCAGCTTGTCGTTCAGGGTGGCAACGAGCGACAGTCCCTTCAGCTTTTCCCCGACCGCGCCGGCCCCCGGGGCCGTCGACTCGATCTGGAAGTCGACGTAGGTCATCTCGACCACTGTCGCGCCCGGCGTGGCCGATTTCACCTTCATCCGCACGACCGTCGTCCCGGTCTGCTTGACGTCCTGGGAGTTCCCGAGGACGCCGATGGTCATGTCCATTTTCTGGACGTTCTTGACGTAGAACGTGTCTCCCTCTTTGAGAGACCATTTCAAGTCGACGGGGTCGTCGGCCGCGGACAGCGGCAGGGCGAGGGTGAAGGCCAGGGCGAGTGCGGACGTGGTGCGCATGGGGTGCTCCGGGACGGGGTATGCCGGGGCAGCCCGGCGCGGTCACTCTAGCCGGCGCCCGTCGTGGGGGCAAGTTTCCAACTTGCCCCCACAAGGAGTGTTTCAAAGTTCTGTCGGGGTGTGGCCCGCTTGCATTGTCGAAATCCGAGGTGGGGTATGGTTTTCACCCCAACGGGGCGGGAGCGTATAGCCCCGGGCAACGCCTTGGGCGGGCGAACGCCACTCGATTCGGCGAACGTCGGTCGCCACCGCGTTCCCCGCCCAGGGCGTTGCCCGGGGCTATACGCTCCCAGCCTTTCAGGCTGAAATCCTCGAGACGCCGATTCCTCGTGGATGGCGACAAAGCGAGCGGACCACACCCTGACCGCGTCCGGCATCCTTGCTGCCGGCCCGGTCCGCCGGTACAACTCAGGCTCCGTCCTTTTTCGGAGCCAGTCATGACCACCACGAAGGATACCATCGGCGTCGGGTTCCTCGGCGCCGGCGACATCGCCGTCCTGCACGCCGCCGCCGTCCGGAAGTGCCCCGGGGCGAAGCTCGTCGGGCTGTGGAACCGGAGCCAGGACCGGGCGAAGCAGCGGGCCGCCGAGTTCGGGTGCCGGAACTACGCGACCCCCGAAGAGCTGGTGAAGGACCCGGCGGTCGACGCCGTGTTCGTCCTCACCAACCTGGAGTCGCACCTGGAATACACGAAGCTCGCGCTCGAGGCCGGGAAGCACGTCCTGGTCGAGAAGCCGGTCGGGGTGACGGTCGGCGAGATCGAGCAGATGAATCAGCTCGCCGCGGCGAAGAAGCTCGTCTGCATGCCGGGCCACAACTACGTCTACGAGTCCGGGATGATGCGGACCCGGGAACTGGTCGAGGGCGGCGACCTGGGCAAGATCGTGTCCGCCTACGTGATGTACAACATCCACCACCCGGAGGAGGTCGCGAAGCGTTACCCCGGCGTCGTCCGGCAGATCCTGACGCACCACTCGTACATCCTGCTCTACCTCGTCGGCCGGCCGGTCGAGCTGTGCGCCATGAAGGCAACGCTGCACTACCAGGAGTACCCCGAGGAAGACATCGCGATGGTGCAGATGCGGCTGCACAACGGGGCGCTCGCCCACTTCTGCGCCAGCTTCGCGGCCGACGACCACGCGGCCGACCCGTGGACCGTGATGGTGAAGGTCATCGGGACCGCCGGGAGCACCCGGTACAGCTATCGAGATCACGTCGAGATCAAGCCCGGACTGGTCCATAGCCAGACGTACACCGCGTACCAGGGTTCGATTACCAACGAGGTCCGGTTCTTCCTGGTCGACTGCCTGCGGCTCGGGGCGAAGCCGCTGAGCACACTCGCCGACGCGGTCACCGCCCAGAAGATGATCGAGGCCGCCGAGGAGTCGATCAAGAACCGGAGTGTTGTGAAGCTCTGACCCGGCACGAACCCATCGCCCCTCGCCATCTTTGACGGCATCGCCCTGCTGATGGTTCCACCAGAACCGGACGCCGGGCGACGGCTGTTTGCTCGGACACGGCGGCCGGTGGCGAACCGTGTCCGACACGGACTCTTCTCGCGTTTTTTGCTCGTTCTCCCTTCTCCGTGTTCGTGGTCTGGTAGTCTCGTCGGGGGCGGGGCCGTTGTACGCGGTCCGTTACCCGGTTCTGGAGTTACCATGCCCCGTCTCGTTGCCCTTACTCTCATTCTCATTCCCTTCGTATCCGTCTCCGCGGCCGAGCCGGTGACCTTCTTCGAACCGGTGAAGCCGGCTCGCCGCGTGCAGACCATCGCCCACCGCGGCATGGCGATGCTCACCCCGGAGAACACCCTGCCGGCGATCGCCGCGTGCGCGGCCGACTACGTCGAGTGGGCCGAGGTCGACGTGCGATTGACCCGGGACGGGCACCACGTGCTGATGCACGACGACACGCTCGACCGCACCACCATCAGGAAAGCGAAGGTGGCCGACGCCACACTCGCCGAGCTGCGGAAACTCGATGCCGGGGTGTGGCTCGCGCCCCGCTTCGCCGACACCCCGGTTCCCACCCTGGCCGACGCGCTCGCCGCCGCCAAGGGCAAGGTGAATTTGTACCTCGATTGCAAGCAGATCGATCCGGACCAGCTGGCGAAGGACGTCCTCGCGGCCGGGATGGAATCGCAAGTCGTGGTGTTCGGCAACCCGGACGTGCTGGCCAGGGTCCGGGCCGCGTCCGGCGGAAGAATCCCCACCATGACCAAGTATCGGGCGAAGCTCGACGTCGACACGTTCCTGAAGGATGTTCGACCCACCGCGGTCGAGATTGATGCCGACGAGGTGACGGCCGGGCTGTGTCGGCGGTTCCGAGCGGCAGGCGTCAAGGTTCAGGCCAAGGTACTCGGGGCGGAGTGGGACAACCCCGGGGTGTGGGCGAAGGTTGTCGCAGCCGGGGTCGATTGGGTCCAGACGGACGACCCGGTCGGGTTCCGGGCGTGGGACTTGCGGGCGCGGGTGCCCAGCTGGCCGGTGCGGATCGCCTACCACCGCGGCGCCAACCGGTACGCCCCGGAAAACACACTCCCCGCGATCAAGGAAGCCGCCCGGCTCGGGGCCGACTACGTCGAGATCGACATCCGTCCGAGCAAGGACGGCCGGTTCATCCTGCTCCACGACCGGACCCTGAACCGCACCACGACCGGGACCGGGCCGGTCACCGCCCTGGCGTTCGACGAGGTCGCGAAGCTGGACGCCGGCAAGTCGTTCGGCAAGCGGTTCACCGATACCCGCGTCCCGACGCTCGACGCCGCGCTGGCCGCGCTCGGCGACCGCGCCCACGTGTACCTCGACGCGAAGGACATCCCGCCAGAACACCTCCTCGCCGCGATCAAAAAGCACGGGCTCATGGACCGGCACGTCGTTTATCAGTCGAGGGAATATCTCGCGAAGCTGAAACAGCTCGATCCGAACGTTCGGCCCCTCCCGCCGTTGAAGACGGCCGCCGACTTGCCGGCCGTCGCGGAGCTCAAACCGTACGGGGTGGACGCGAACTGGAGCATCCTGTCGAAGGAGCTGATCGCCGACTGCCACGCCCGCGGGATCAAGGTGTTCTCCGACGCCCTCGGGCGGAACGAGACGGTCGAGCAGTACCGCAAGGCGATCGGGTGGGGGATCGACCTGATCCAGACCGACTACCCGGCCCGGGTGTTTCGGGCGATCGAGCTGGAGGCGACGGCCGACGAGGGGA
>JAQGHQ010000591.1 GCA_028288765.1 Gemmataceae bacterium
GGCAGTGCCTGATCGCCCGCCGGCTGGTCGAGCGGGGCGTGCGGTTCGTCCAGATCTACCACGGCGG
This sequence comes from Gemmataceae bacterium, assembly GCA_028288765.1. GTDB lineage: Bacteria > Planctomycetota > Planctomycetia > Gemmatales > Gemmataceae > Urbifossiella. The sequence goes on from JAQGHQ010000591.1 coordinate 68, forward strand.
CGGGCACCAGCAGCAGAACTGGGATGCCCACAACGGGGTGGAGGAGAACCTGAAGATCCACTGCCCGGAGATCGACAAGCCGATCTCCGCCCTGCTGGCCGACTTGGACCGCCGCGGGCTCCTGGACGAAACGCTGGTAGTGTGGGGCGGGGAGTTCGGCCGGCAGCCGGTGGGCCAGGGGGCGGCGGGCGGGCGGGACCACAACCCGAAGGGCTTCACCTACTGGCTGGCCGGGGCCGGGGTGAAGGGCGGGGTGAGTTACGGGGAGACGGACGAGCTCGGCCACGAGGCGGTGGTGAACCGGCACCACGTCCGCGACCTGCACGCCACCATCCTGCACCTGATGGGGCTCGACCACCACAAGCTGACGTACTTCTACGGCGGGCTGAACCAGAAGCTGACAGGGGTGATAGAGCCCGAGGTGATCAAGGGCGTGGTGGCGTGATTCGGGATGAAGTGCGAGTCGCACCGGGTTCTGGGGTTTCCCCTGGGAGCACGGCCGGCCCGGCCGCGCTCCCAGGGGAAGGAGTGTCGGGAATCACTATCCCCCCGCGCCCATACTTCGATTAGGCTGTGTACACTCCCCGCCGTCAAAGCTCATCGCGAGGTATTCCACATGCCGTCCGTTCCCCCGCGCCAGCCGTGCCGCTCCGTCCCGCGGCGGACCTTCCTCCGGGTCGGCGGGCTGGCGCTCGGCGGGCTCTCGCTGCCCCAGCTGCTCCGCGCCGAGGCGGGGTCGGGCGTTACGAGTTCGCACAAGTCGGTGATCATGATCTTCCTGTCGGGCGGGCCGCCGCACCAGGACATGGTCGACCTGAAGCCGGACGCCCCCGCCGACGTCCGCGGCGAGTTCAACCCGATCCGGACCACCGTGCCCGGCATCGACGTCTGCGAGCACCTGCCCCGGCTCGCCGGGATGATGGACCGGTTCGCGGTCGTCCGCTCGCTGGTCGGCTCGGAAGGGCATCACTCGGCCTTCCAGTGCGTGACCGGCCGGACCCAACAGAACCAGCCCGGCGGCGGCTGGCCGTCGTTCGGGTCGGTCGTCTCCAAACTGCGCGGGCCGGTCGTCGAGGCGGTGCCGCCGTTCGTCGGCCTCTCGCCAAAGATGAAGACCTCGACGTGGGCCAACCCGGGACAGCCGGGCTTCCTCGGGCAGGCGTATAGCCCGTTCAAGCCGAACGCCGAGGGGATGGCCGACATGGTGCTCCGGGGGGTGACCGTCGATCAGCTGGGCGACCGCAAGTCGCTGATGCGGACGTTCGACAACCTCCGCCGGGAGGCCGACGCGACCGGTGTCCTGGAAGGGGCCGACGAGTACCAGCGGCAGGCCCTGAACATCCTCACGTCGAGCCGGCTGGCCGACGCCCTCGACCTGGAAAAGGAGGACCCGCGGACCCGCGACCAGTACGGCCGCGGGTCGTCCGAACCGGCCGGCTACGGCGACGCCGGCCCGCTACTCAACGACTACTTCCTCACGGCCCGGCGGCTCGTCGAGGCCGGGGCCCGCGTGGTCACCCTGGCCTACGGCCGGTGGGACTGGCACGGGAAGCCGCACGGGACCACATTCGAGAACGCCCGGCACCACCTGCCGATGCTCGACCGGGGCGTCTCCGCGCTGGTCGAGGACCTGCGGCAGCGCGGCCTGGACGGGGACGTCTCGGTCGTCGTCTGGGGCGAGTTCGGCCGGACGCCGAAGATCAACCCCAACGGGGGCCGCGACCACTGGCCGCAGGTGGGATGCGCCCTCCTGGCCGGGGGCGGCATGAAGACCGGCCAGGTGATCGGGGCGACGAACCGGCTCGGCGAATACGCCAAGGACCGGCCGGTCCACTTCCAGGAGGTCTTCGCCACCTTGTACCACAACCTGGGCATCGACCCGGGTAGCTCGACAGTGAAGGACCTGACCGGCCGGCCGCATTATCTGGTCGACGCGGACATGAAGCCGGTGCGGGAGCTGGTGTGAGCCCGGGCCGCACCGGTCCGGCGGATCAGTGTTGCCGCTTGAAGAACTGGACCTCGCGTTCGTGCTGCTCCGCCGCCTCCCGGGTCGCAAACGTACCCAGGTTCCGACGCTTCCCGGTTCGCGGGTCGATCCTCCGCGAGTACAGCCGGTACTCGCCGGTCTTGAGTTTGCGGATCATCGCTTCCCTCCAGTCCCGGCCCGCGATGCCGACTGACCGGACCCGGCGGCCTGGGCCTTCTTGATGTTTTCCCTCCAGGCCCGCTGCTGGGCCTCGGTCGGCTTCTCCCGTTCGGGAACATTCGGCCGGTCCTTCGCCCGGAATATGTCGCCCTTCACGTGGACCGGTTCCGACCCGAGCTTCGCGAACAGACTCCGGGCGTCCGGGGTGTCCGGGACCAGCTTGTCGCCCTCGACGTGGGCGTCCTGCTTGCTGACCAGCCAGGCCTGCGTGTCCCACGACCCGCTCTGCCGCTTCCCGGCCAGCCGTTCGATGTGCCCCGGGCCGCCCACGTCCTGCGTCCGGAACGTGACGAACTCCTCCTTCGGTCGCACCTGGATCCGGTAGAACTCGCCCTCGCCCTTGGCCCCGGGCTTCTTCCGCCTCCGGCCCTCGGGCTGGGCCCGGGCGTGTTCGGTGTGCGACATCTCCCGCCACACGGCCTGGGCCTTTTTGATATTCCGCCGGGCCGCCTCGCGTTGTTTCTCCGTGGTCATGGTTTCCCTCCGTTCGTGACGGGGGGCGTACTCCCCGGGCGGCCGGGTCGCCGCCGGAAAGCCGTCGCACCCCCGTGGGGGTTCGCGGCCGGGGCGACATGACTCCACCACCAAAGCAAACCGCGCACCCAATGAGGACCGGGTTAGCGCCGCGGCTCGGCCGGCTCGGACACCTGGCGGAGCGTAGCCCCCGGCCGCGCGTCCCGACCGGCGTCCACCGCCAGGTCGGCCATCGACACGATTCCGACCAGTCGCTTGTCCCGGCTCAACACCACCACCCGCCGAATCTGGCGGGCGGCCATCGTGTCGGCCGCGTCCCGCACGTCCTGGTCCTCGAACACGTATACCACGTCCGGGGTCATCGCGTCCCGGACCGGGGTCCGGGTCGGGTCCTTCCCCTCCGCGGTGGCGCGGACGGTGATGTCCCGGTCGGTCAGCATCCCGGCGAGCCGGTCGTTGTCGCCGCACACCGGCAACGGGCCGACGTCCAGGTCCCGCATCTTCCGGGCCGCTTCCTGGAGGGTCGCGTCCGGGCGAACGCACTCCACGTCCCGGGTCATGATGTCCTTGACGAGCATGGCTATGTCCTCCGTCGGGCGGAGAGGTCGCCCGGGTCCGGGCGGCCCTACGGATGAACGGTGCAATTCCCGTTCCTAAATCATGTTAAGTATCATGATATCACGAGCCAGTTAATGCATTTGACATCTTCTCACTTGCCAGATTGGCCGTTTATCAGTTTTTCTTCGTTCTGCCCGTCGGTCGGCCGCGCGCCGGTACGGCCCCCGCCCCGACCGGCATGTCAGGCTGGGGGGCGGTGATCACCAGACACCCGTCGGTGATACGCACCCCCAGCTCCCGGGCCAGATGGCACAAATCGTCGGCCGTGAGCGCCTCCGGGACGACCCGGCAGTTCCACTCCGGCCGCAGGTCTTCCCGGGTCAGGTCCGGGTCGGCGGCGAGGAGCAGTGTGAGGACCGCCGGCTGGTCGCCGTCCTCGTGAAGCACGGTCAGGACCCCGACCGCCGTGCCCCACGGGAGATTCGCGCCCATCACGATCAGGTGCGGGTGCCACTCCCGGGCGCGGGTCAAGCAGTCCACACCGCTCGAAACGGTTTCCGCCTCGAACCCCTCCCGGGTGAGCGCAGCTGCGGACGTGGTTACCCATCCGACATCGGTACACGCGATCAGAATCCGTCGGGACATGCTACTCTCCGGCCTGTGAATGGTACGAACACGATCCGACGGGCCTCGGCCGCAGGGAACTGATCACCGGCCTCCATCCGCTGGCGTGTCGGCGCAGACACATGCAAACCCGGAGCCTGCGAAGCCGCCCTCCGAGGTTTCGGCCGGAACTCCTTCACTCGTTGAGATTTGAATTGCGAACCTTGTCGGTGTGCCGGCCAGGACCGGTGACATGTCACCCCCAAGGCGAGCCAGCCGCCGACCCGTGGTCGATCAGCAGCCAGTGCGGCTGCGCCTGTATCAATCAGGCGGTGATCTCATGAAGATCTCACCGGGCCGGCGTCTACGCTGTGTCGTGGCTACCGGCCTGGCGGTACTCGGTCCGCCGGAGGGCACGGCGCAGCTGCCGGGCAAGCGTCCGGACGTGGGGGGCCTTCACCATGCTGTGGTGCTGACCCGGGACGAACCGGACCTCGACCTCGGCCGCCACCCGGCCCCACCCCCGGTCGGCTGGCCCCGCCGCGGCTACCGGCGAGTCGTTCGGGCGGAAGAGTGTGATCCGGCCCGGGTACGGGCGGACGGCGTACTCGGTCGTCAGCTTGACGTGGGCGTGGAACAGCCGCTTCAGGTCGTCGAGCATCTGCCGCACGAGAGCGGGCGGGGCGTCCTCCTCGATCAGCCCGAGCTTCCGGACGTGCTCCCAGAGGAACGGGAGCTGGTCGTCGGGGCCGAGGGCGGCGAGCTCGTCCAGCGTCATGTCGAACCCGTACTCCCGCCCGGTCCGGTCGATCCCGCCCAGGTATTGCTCATTCACGTCGGCGAACGGGAGGGTCGTGTCGAGCAACACCAGCTGTCCGACCGGCTCGCCGGTGGCAAGCAGTTGCCGGGCGACCTCGAACGCCGCAACGCCTCCGAGCGACCACCCCCCGACGAAGTACGGCCCCGCGGGCTGAACGGTGCGGATGGCGGCGACGTACTCCGCGGCCATCTCCTCCAGGGTCGCGGGCAGGGTCTCGTCGCCGTACACGCCCCGAGCCCGGATGCCGTACACCGGCCGGTCGCGGCCGAGATGCCGGGCGAGCGCCTGGTAACAGACCACGATCCCCCCCGGCGGGTGGACCAGGAAGAGGGGCGGCCGGAACCCGCGTTTCTGTAACTCGACGAGGAGTTCGCGGCGGTCGGGCGCCGGCGCATTGGGCTTACCGTTCGTGTGGCGAGTCGTTCCGTTCGCCCCCGGGGCGGGTCCGGGAAGCGAGCCTGCCCCGAATGCCCGGGAAACGGCGTCGGGATGGCTCTCGCACAGGTGTCGGACGAACCCGGCGACGGTCGGCGCGTCGAGAAGGGCGGCCAGGTGAACGTCGCGCCCGAGCTTCTCCCTCACTCGTCCGATGATCTGAACTGCCCCGAGAGAGCTGCCGCCCATCTCGAAAAAGTGGTCGCCCACCCCGATCCGGTCGATGCCGAGTCGCTCGCGCCACAGCCCGGCCAGGAACTCCTCCAGCGGGGTCCGCAGCTCCCCCGACGAGGCGGCGTCGGGCACCCGTTCGACTCCCGGTGCGGAGAGAGAGCGGGTATCGACCTTCCCGGACGAGGTCCGGGGGAGCTCTTCGAGCAGAACGACCGAGGCCGGGACCATGTACCGGGGCAGTTTCTCCCCGAGGCGGCGGCGCAATCGCTCGGGAGACGGGTGCTCGCCGTTCGAGCGGCCGACGACGTATGCGACAAGCTGTTGCTCTGCCGCTCCCGGCCGAAGGGTCACCACCGCCTCCCGGACTCCCGGCTCGCCCGCGAGGGCGGCTTCGACCTCGCCCGGCTCGATCCGGTAACCCCGGACCTTTACCTGTCGGTCGAGCCGACCGAGGATTTCCAGCACGCCGCCGGCCCGCCAGCGGCAGCGGTCGCCGCTGCGGAACAGACGGGCTCCCGGCCGGGGGTCGAACGGGTCCGCGACGAACCGCTCCGCGGTCAGGACCGGGTCGTTCAGGTAGCCGCGGGCCAGCCCCGCCCCGCCGAGGTACAGCTCGCCCGGCACCCCAACGGGCACGGGCCGCCGGTGCGGGTCGAGGACGTAGGCCCGGACGTTGGCGACCGGACGGCCGATCGGAACGGTCGGGCCGGTTTCCGCGGGCCGGCATGGCCACCACGTCGCCTCGACGGCCGCTTCGGTCGGCCCGTAGAGGTTGAACAGCTCCGCGCCGACGGGCTCGTGGAGCCGGCCCGGTAGGTCGGCCGGCATCGACTCGCCGCCGCAAACGATCCGCCGCACGGTCCGGCAGGCGGCCTCGAAACCGGGAGTGTCGACCAACACCCCCAGCACCCCGGGGAGACATTGCAGCACCGTCACCCCATCCCGGGCGACACGGTCCAGAAGGAGGGCCGGGTCGAGTTCCTCCCCCGGCGGGGCGAGCACCAGCTGCCCGCCGGAGGCGAGCGTGGGGAAGATGACCGTGAGGGACGCGTCGAAGAAGGCCGGCAAGGTCAGGAGCGCCCGGTCGTCGGGCCGCTGCGGTAGGTCCCGCAGCCGCCAGAGCACGGTGTTGCAGATGGCGGCGTGTTCGACCATCACCCCATTCGGCCGCCCGGTCGAGCCCGACGTGAAGATGACGTAGGCGAGGTCGCCCGGCCGGGCGGACCGCGGCAGGGGCGGGGTAGCCGTCTCACCGTCCGACCCGAACTCGCCGGAGTCCACACAGACGGCCCGAACCGCGCCCCGGGGCAGCCGACGACAGACCCGGCCGTGCGAGAGGACGATGGACACACGGGTCTCACCGAGGATCGTGCGGAGCCGATCGGCGGGCGCGTCGGAGTCGAGCGGGACGTATGCCGCACCGGCCTTCAGGGTGCCGAGGGCCGCGGCCACCAGTTCCGGCGACCGCTCCATGCACAGACCCACCAGCTGGCCCGGGCCAACGCCCTGCCGGCGCAGACCGTGGGCGATCCGGTTCGCCCACCTCTCCAACTCCCCGTAGCGGACGGTCCGGTCCTGGAAGCGGATGGCGACGGCGTCCGGGGTCGCCGCGGCCTGTCGCTCGACCAGCTCGTGCAGGCAGATGTCGGGCGGGTCACCGGTCCCGGTCTGATTCCACCGGGTGAGAACGTCCTCTCGCTCCTCCGCCGTGAGCCAGGGCAGCCCGGCCACGCGGGCGTTCGGGTCGGCCGTCACGGCGTCGAGCAGGGTGCGGAAGTGCCCGATCAGCCGGTCCATCGTCTCCGGGTCGTACAGGTCGGTGTTGTAGCAGAGCATCCCCTCGATCGTGCCGCCGACGTCCTCCAGGACCATCTCCAGGTCCGCCTGACAGGTCCGCTGCTCGATCGGGTACGGCTCGGTCTGCATTCCCCCGATCGCCAGACGGAAGTCCCCGCGGGGGAGGAAGAATCGGCTGGCCCCGGCCTCCGCGGCCCGGTGCGACTTCTGGAGCGTGAACGACACCTGGACCAGCGGCGTCCTGCTCGGGTCGCGGGGCGGGTTTAGCCGTTCGACCAGGAGCGGGAACGGGAAGTCCTGGTGTTCGAACGCGCCGAGGACGGTGTCGCTCACCCGGCGGAGCAGCTCGCGGACCGTCGGGTCGCCGGTCAGGTCCGCGCGGAGCGGGAGCATGTTGACGAAGTACCCGACGACCCCCTCGAACTCCCGCCGGCTCCGGCCGGCGAACGCGGACCCGACGATGAACTCCTCCCGCCCGGCGTACCGGCCCAGAAGCGCCTGGAAGCCGGCGAGGAGGACCGTGTAAAGGGTGACACCCTCCGCCGCGGCCAGCTGTTTCAGCCGCCGGGAGAGATCGGCGTCGAGCTGGCAGGGAACGGCTCCCCCGCGGTAGGTGAACCGGGGCGGTCGGGGCCGGTCCGTCGGCAGGTCGAGGACCGGCGGGGCCCCGTCGAGCTGATTCCTCCACCACCGCCAGAGCTGATCCCCGGCCGGGCCGTTCAGGAGGGCGGCCTGCCACCGGACGAAATCCTGGTAGCCGGTTGCCGCGCGGGCGGGTGGGACGTTCGCACTCATCTCCCCGAGGAGCAGGACGAGCGACCAGAAATCGCCGACGATGTGGTGTGCCGTCAGGAGGAAGACGTGATCGTCCGGTGACCGAGAAAACAGGAGCATCCGGACGAGCGGGCCGCGCTCCAGGTCGAACGGCCGGGCCGCTTCCTCCCACAACCGTGCCCGCAGATCGCCCTCCCCCCACGCCGCCGCGTCGACCCGGTCGAACGAGACCTCCGCGCGGTCGTGGACCCGCTGGAACGGTTCCCCGTCCCGTTCCTCGAACGTCGTCCGCAGGCTCGGGTGGCGGTCGACCAACCCCTGTATGGCCCGGCGGAAGACGTCCGGGTCCAGTGGGGAGCGGATGCGGGAGCAGAAGGAGAGGTTGAGGGCCGGCGAGGTCCGGTCCATCTGGTGCAGCAGCCAGAACCCGCGCTGGCCGTGGGACAGCGGGAACACAGCCGGCCCGTCCGCGGCGGCCCCCTCGTCGGCAAGCGGGGGCTGATCGCCTGTGCCCAGTCTCCCCAGGAGGAGCCCGGTCAGGTCCGACAGGCCGGGGCTCCGCATGAGATCGACCGCCGGGACGGTCACCCGGAGTTCGGCCGCGATCCAGTTCAGGAGCTCGACGGCCATGAGGGAATCGATGCCGAGCTGGAGCAGGGGCGTGTCGGCGTCGAGCCGGTCGGCCGGGATGCCGAGTACCCGGGCGATCCTGTCGCGGAGATGGGCTTCGAGTGCGCCCACGCGGGCGTCGGCCGGGGCCGCCAGCACGGCATCGAGAGTTGCCGTACCCCCCGCGGGATTCCTGCCGTCGCCGCCCCCGGCTTGCCGGAGGAGATGCGCGAACCGCGGCGACGCCCGACCGGTCACCCCGAGACCACGCCACCGCGACCACTCCACCCGCATCACGCTGACCTGCACCGCCCGCCGCCGGATCGCCCGCCCGAGCAGAGTCAAGGCGTCGCGCACGGGGATGCTCATGACCCCCTGCCGCTCCAGCCGGTCGCCGAGTTCCTGCCGCTCGGCCAGGTACCCGACCTGACCGATGTGTCCCCAGTTGACGGCCAGGGCCGGAAGGCCGCGGGCCCGGCGGTGCCATGCCAGGGCGTCGAGGAAGGCGTTGGCCGCCGCGTAGTTCCCCTGCCCGGCGTGCCCGAACACGCTGGAGAGCGAGGAGAACAGCACGAAGAAATCGAGCGGTCGGCCGGTCGTCTGCGTGTGGAGGTTCCAGGCGCCTTGCACCTTGGGGGCGAGTACCCGGTCCATCCGGTCGCGGTCGAGGTTCCGCAGCAGACAGTCCTCCAGGACCATCGCCGCATGAACCACGCCCCGCAGTGGCGGCAGGGTCCGGTCGATCTCGCCGAGCACCCGGCCCAGGTCCGCTTCGGACGTGATGTCGGCGGGAAGGACGGTCACCCGGGTGCCGAGTCCCTCCAGTTCCGCGACCGCCCGCCGCGCCTCGGCCGAGCCGGCCCCACGGCGGCCCACGAGGACCAGATGACCGGCCCCGCCTTCCGCCATCCACCGGGCCACGGCCAGGCCGAACCCGCCCAGCCCGCCGGCGATCAGGTAGCTCGCATCCTTCCGGAAGGTCGGCGGGTCGTCCCCGGGCTCGACCCCGGGCGGGCGCTCCGTCATCGACACAACGACCTTGCCGATATGCTTGCCGGCCTGCATGTGGCGGAACGCGGCGGCGACGTCCGCGACCGGAAACGTGCGGCAGGGCGGCGGGGTGAGTTGACCGTCACGGAACTCTGCCGCGAGCCGGCCGAGCAGCGACCCGAGCACGGCCGGCCGCTCCCGCATCACCCGGTCCAGGTCGATGGCGAGGAACGAGAGGTTCTTTCGGAACGGCTTCAGCCCGACGCGAGAGTTCCCGTAGATGTCCCGCTTGCCGATCTCCAGGAACCGGCCGTACTCGGCGAGACAGTCGAGCCCCCGGGTGATCGCGGCACCGGCCAGGGAGTTGAGGACCACGTCCACGCCCCGGCCGGCGGTCCGCTCCAGCACTTCGTCGGCGAACGCCAGCGTCCGCGAGTCCATGACGTGTGGGATGCCCAGCCCGGAAAGGTACTCCCGCTTCTGCGGGGTGCCGGCGGTGGCAAAAACTTCGGCCCCGGTACGGCGGGCGAGCTGGACCGCGGCCAGCCCGACCCCGCCGGCCGCGGAGTGGATCAGCACCCGCTCGCCCGGGGCGAGATGGGCGAGGTGGTCGAGCGCGTAGGCCGCCGTGAGAAAGGCGATGGGGATGGCGGCGGCTTCCTCGAAACGGAGGTGGGTCGGCTTGCGGGCGACGAACTCGGCCCGGGTGGTGGCGTGGCTGGCGAACGCGAAGGGGGCGACGCCGAACACCTCGTCCCCGACCGCCCACCCCCCGACGCCCTCGCCGACGACCGTGATCCGTCCGCTGCACTCGGCCCCGAACGGGATGGGGCCGTCGGGAAGACCGGGGTAGATCCCGAGCGCCTTCATCACGTCGCTGAAGTTGAGCCCGGCCGCGCACACCTCGATCTCGACGTGGCCCCGCGCCGGCGGCCGGCGGTCGACGCCGCGGAGTATCAGTCGATCCAGACTGCCCGGCTGTCGGGTGCTCAGACGGTACGCCTCGTCGGGGCGGGTCTCCTCGTCAACCGGGCCGGTTCCCGTGGTCGGCACGAACCGGTGGGCGAACCGCTTCCCCCCGCGCCAGGCGATCTCGTCCTCGTCATCCGCCGTCCGCAGTTCTCCGAGAAGAGCGGCGACATCATCCGCGTCGGGTTCCGGGTCGAGATCGATCAACCTGGTGCGGAGAATCGCGCACTCGTTGGCGATCACCCGGCCCAGTCCGATGAGCGGGGCCTGGGCGACCTCGACCCTTCCGGGACGATCCCCGACCGGCTGGGCGTTGCGAGTGACCAGCACGAGCCGGGGCGCCTCGCCGCCGACCCGCTCCCACGCCTGAACGAGATGGGTGGTGCCGAGCAAGGTCGTCCGCTGGGCGGATGCCAGATCCTCGACCCGCAGGTACTCGGCCGCCGGGGCATCGAGTGCCCACAGCTGGACAATCCCGCGGACGGGCTGGCGGAGGTCCCGTACCAGCTGGTGCATGTCGTCCGCACTGGCCGGGTCGATCTGGTATGAACCGTTCCCGGCTCGATCGAACGCGGTTCCCGGATAGACGAGCGCAACGGCCGCCCCGCCCGCGCGCAGCTGCTCCGCGAGACGATCTCCCACCCCGCCGCGGTCGGCGAAGATGAGCCAGGCCCCCGGATCCCCGGTCGACGAGTCGGCTGCCGCCAGCGGGCGGGGTTGCCACTCGTAGGCGTAGAGCAAGTCGTCGAGAGCCTCATCGACGCCCGTACCGGCGACCCGCTGGCTGCGGAGCCCGCGGACGCGGACCACGAGCTCGCCCTCCTCGTCGTAGACGGCGACGTCGGCGACCAGATGGCGGGCAGACTTCTCCCGCAGCCGGGCGTGACTCCAGACCCGGCGGCCCGGCCGGCGATACAGGTGGATTTCCTCGAACGCGACGGGCAGGTACAGGCCGCCGACCACCGTATTGAAGTCCGGATCGGCCGGAATCACGACGTGAAAACAGGCGTCCAGGAGAGCCGGGTGAAACAGGTACTGCTCGGCCTCGCCCGCGAGCTCGTCCGGGATCTCGACCACACCCAGCGCTTCCTGGCCGCCCACCCAGCACTCCCGGATTCCCCGGAACCGCGGGCCGTATTCGAGCCCCAGTTTGGCGAAGTACTCGTAGCATTCCGCCCGGCCGAACACCCGCGGACAGCGGCCCTGGACCGTCCCGCGGTCGAATGCCGCGGCCTGGCCGTCCGGTGGGCCCGGGCGGAGCGACGCGCGGAAGTGCGGCGACCAGTCAGGGTCGTCGGCGTCCACCGGGCGGCTGTCGATCCGGATCGTCCCGTCGTCGGGATGGAAGGCCGTGTGCAACCGGACCGCCCCGTCGGCGCCGAGGAAACACGGGTTCGACAACCCGGCATCCGACAAGATGCAGGCCGTCGTGCCATGAACGTCCCGGGCCACTGCGAACGCGGCCTCGGCGTAGGCGGTGGCCGGAAGGATGACCGCCTTCTGGACGCGGTGGTCCGCCAAGTACGGAGTGAGCTTGGTGTCGAGTCGGGCTTCCCAAGCCGGCTGCGGCCCGCCGACCGGAGTGCCGAGGAGCGGGTGAGCGGGACCAGCAAAGCGAGTCCGTCGGGACTCCTCGGATTCGGCCCAGCACCGCTGCCGCTGCCAGGGATAACCGGGGAGCCGGACGAACGGCCGAGGGCCGGACATGACACCGGACCAGTCCACCGGGTAGCCGTGGGCGTGCAGGACGCCGAGCGAACCGAGCATCGTGGCCCGCTCGTCTTCCTCGCGCCGGAGCGACGGCAGAGCGGTCACCGTCTTCGCGCGCTGCTGGTAGCACTCCGCGACTGACGGGGCGAGGACCGGGTGCGGGCTCAGCTCGACGACGGTATCGCACCCCGTCTCGACCAGGTGATCCACACTATCGGCGAAGCGGACCGTGCGGCGGACGTTCTGCCACCAGTAGTCCGGCCCCATCTCGGGCCCCGCGATCCGCCGGCCGGTCACGGTGGAGACGAGCGGGATCGTGGTCGGCCGGGGGGCGATGCCCGCGAGAGAGCGGATCAGGTCCCTTCGGATCGGGTCCATCTGGGCGCTGTGAAAGGCGTAATTCACCCGCAGGAATCGGCAGAAGACCCCACGGCGTTCGAGCTCACGGGCAATCTCTTCCAGCGGGTCGGACTCGCCCGAAAGCGTGACCGAGGCCGGTGCGTTGACGGCCGCGAGGGCGACCCGGTCGCCGTGCGGGGCCGCGAGACGAAGAGCGTCCTCGGGCGTCACCCCGGCGGCGAGCATCCGGCCCCGGCTCGGGGCGAGTTCCATGCACCGGCCCCGGTGGAAGATGACCCGGACCGCGTCCTCCAGGGTGAACACCCCGGCCAGATGCGCCGCGGCGACCTCGCCGACGCTGTGCCCGACCGCCGTCTCCGGCCGAACGCCCCACGACCGCCACACGGCCGCGAGCCCGACCTGCACCGCGAAGATCGCCGGCTGCGAAATCGCCGTGATCGCCATGCGGGACCGCGATTCATCCGCGGTCAGCTCCGCGAGCAGCGACCACGGGCCGAGCCGGCGAACGATCGCGTCACACCGCTCGATCGCGTCGCGGAAGACGGGTTCGCGTTCGAGGAGCTGGCGGCCCATCGCCCACCACTGCGGCCCCTGCCCCGAGCAGATGAACGCCACCCGGGGGGTTTGCCCCGGCACCGCCCGGCCGGCGCGAGCCTCCGGCGTCGTCTGCCCCGCCGCAACGGCCGTCAGAGATTTTGCCAGACCATTCTTCGAGCGGGCGACGACCGCGAGCCGGTGGTCGTGGTGGGTCCGGCGGACGGCGGCATTCCAGGCGATATCGGCCAGGGAGATATCGGCGGGGGAATCGGCGCCGAACCGCCCGAGCGCGTCCGCGGCGGCGGACAGGGCCTCGGGGCTGCGGGCCGAAAGCGGCACGAGGACCGAGGACGGCTCCCCGGGCCGCTCATCCGCGGTAAGAGGGGTGGGCGGGGCGCCTTCCAGGATCGCGTGAGCGTTCGTCCCGCCGAACCCGAACGAATTGATCCCGGCGAGCCGCGGGCCCTCACCCGTGGGCCAGGGTTCGGCCTCTACCGGGACCCGGAGGCGCAGGCGCTCGAAGGCGATGTCCGGGTTCTGCCGCTCGAAGTGCAGGTTGCCCGGGATGCGGCGATGGTAAAGGGCCAGCGCCGTCTTGATCAGCCCGGCGATCCCGGACCCGGCCTCCAGGTGGCCGATGTGAGTTTTGACCGACCCGAGCACGCACGGCCGATCCGCAGCCCGGCCGTCGGCGAGAACCCGCCCGAGGGCGGCCGCCTCGATGGGGTCGCCGACCGGTGTGCCGGTGCCGTGGGCCTCGACGTACTGGATTTGCTCAGGGGAAACACCCGCGTTCCGGCAGGCCAGGCGGAGGAGTTCTTCCTGCGCGTCCCGACCGGGGACGGTCATTCCCGGGGTGCGGCCGTCCTGGTTCACGGCGGTCCCGCGGATCACCGCGTATACCCGGTCGCCATCCGCCACCGCGCGGGCCAGCGGTTTCAGGACGACCACCCCCGCCCCCTCGGCCCGGACGAACCCGTTCCCCCGGGCATCGAACGCCTTGCACCGCCCGTCCGGGGAGAGCATCCCGAGCCGGCTGAACCCGATGAACCAGTCCGGGGTGAGCAGGGCGTTCACCCCTCCGGCCAGGGCCAGCGGGCACCCATCGACCCAGATGCTCCGGCAGGCGAGATGGACGGCGACCAGCGCCGAGGAGCAGGCGGTATCGACCGATACGCTCGGCCCCCTGAAGTCGAAGCAGTACGAGATCCGGTTCGCGGCGATGCTCAGCGACCCGCCGGTGTTCGTGTACGTGTCGATCGCCGCCCGGTCGCGGAAGCTGGTCTGGAGGACCGAGTAATCCCAGCTCGAGATCCCGACGAACACCCCGACCCGGTGGCCGGCCAGCTGCCCGAGGGGTTGCCCGGCGTCCTCGACCGCCTCCCAGGCCACCTCCAGGAGCATCCGCTGCTGCGGGTCCATCCGCGCGGCCTCGCGCGGCGAGATGCCGAAGAAGTGTGGGTCGAACTGGTCGATCGCGTCGACGAACCCGCCCCACCGGGCATGGCTCTTTCCGGGCTTTCCCGGCTCGGGGTCGTAAAAGGCCGCCGTGCTCCAGCGGTCGGCCGGGACCTCGGTGATCGCATCGACGCCGTCGAGCAGGTTCTTCCAGAAGGCGGCGGGGGTGTTGGCATGACCAGGGAGTCGGCAACCGATGCCGATGATTGCGATGGGATCGTTCGAAGGGGGTGTATGGTCGCGTTCCGGGACGTGTGATTCCCCGGGTCCGATCAGCTGGCTATCCATCATGTCCTCAACCCACGACCACGGCGGGGGCGAACCAGGTCAGGTCGCCCGCGATGGGGGCGGGTAGCCCCCTCGCCGCGGAGATGATTCATCGTAACAGATTGCTCAATCAGTATTTCGTGCCTATTTGGGGGTGGATATCAGGAGCCAGTTTCCCGAGCCTGCCTGACCCTTGACATCCGGTTTCAGACGACGACGGTTATTGTTGCAAAGAGTGTTCCAATTGCCCTTCGAGTCCTCAGCGGCCGCGTGGAACCGGGAGGGATCGGAAGAGAGCATGACCAGTGGCACTTCCTGCACAACTGCCGACCGAGACGAAAGCAAAAAAGACGGAGCCCGGCCCTTTATGGGCCGGGCTCCGTCGTCTGTACATGCACCGCGATCAAGGGTTCCGCAACAACATCCCCGTCTCGGCGGTCACGCCCCCCATGATCCACCGGTTCACGTCACGAAGCATGTTCGGGTGGATCTTGTGGTTCGTCGGATACCCGACCAGCCTCACGTCCGCCCCCGCCGCGTACAGAAGCCGGTAGTCCCGCTGGGCCGCCTCGTATGGCACCACCGGGTTGGTCACCCCGTGCCCGATCAGGACCGGGAGGTTCCGGACCGCCCGGAGCCGGAATAGCGGGCCGCCGGCCGGCTTCGGGATCTGGCCGTTCAGGGCGATCACCCCGGCGATCCGGTCGGCCATCCCGAGCCCCACCCGGTACGCCACCTCCGCCCCCTCGCACACCCCCGCCAGGAACACCCGCTCGGAGTGGACGTGGTACGTCCGCCGGGTCTGCTCGACGGCGGTCGTGAGGTAGTCCTCGATCAGATCGTCGCACGCCCCGTCGGCCCCCCACCCGTAGGCCGCCCGCCCGTCCGCCCGCCGGCCGAGGTCCTGCGGACCGCGGAGGCTGATGCAGATGTAGTTCCGCCGGCTCAGCCGGGGGGCCAGTCGGCCCACCGACTCCTCGCTCCCCCCGTTCCCGTGGAACAGGACGACCAGCGGGTACGGATACCGGGGCTGGTAGTCGGTCGGGAGGAAGGTCCGGACCGGGCGGTCCGGGTGGGTCGGCAGCTGGGTGGTGTAGAACCCTTCTGCCGGGCGGTCGATCCGCCAGTGTGTATTGGTGGTATCCGGCATGAGCAACCCGTTTGATCCGGTTGGTGGGGTGACCCTGCGGGCGGTCGGCCGGGCGTCCGATCACGCGGCGGGGTCGGGTGTTCGACGGCGGCGACCTGCGAGTCCGACTCGCGACAACTCTACGTCCGGGGCCGGTCACATTCAAGGCGATGACGGGCCCGGCTTGAGCGAAACTCGCTGGTTTTCCAGCCCACGAGCGCGGTTACTCCGGCTAGGACATATGCAGTGGAGTAGCGAAACTGGGTCGGGTCAACAGGGCGGGCGCCCGGGGGAATCATTTCCGCCCGAATGCCCATCCCACCGCGCGTCACATCCGCGCCACCCGCGCCACCCGATACCGTCGCACCATCCCATACAACCGGACACCGTGGCCCGGGGGCGGGTCTCGGGTCTCGGGGAAATTCGAAACCCGCTGCCGGCACGTTCGGTCAGGCGTCGGAGGAGGTTTCTTCCGAGACCCGAGATCCGAAACCCGTCTCGTACCGAATCGTACGGATCGCTTTCGTAGGGTGGGCACCGCCCACCGTTCGACTGTGGTGGGCGGTGCCCACCCTACAAGAACGGATCCACCCGATCTGGTATCACCCACGCACCAGTCCCCGGTGTTGTAGGTAGTTCAGAACCTGGGCGACGCCCTCTTCGACCGAGTGCTTCGAGGCGTCGAAGGTAAGCTCCGGCTTGGCCGGCGGCTCGTACGGATCGTCGACCCCGGTGAACCCCATCCCCTTCCCGGCCGCGACGGCGTCCCGGGCCTGCTTGTACAACCCCTTCGGGTCCCGCTGCTCGCAGCACTCGATCGGGGTGTTCACGTGGACTTCGACGAACGGGATCGCCCCGGCCTTGTTCTGCTCGTGGATCTTGCGGGCCGCGTCCCGGTCCTTCCGGTACGGGCTAATGAAGCTCGTCAGGGCCAACAGGCCGGCGTCGGCGAACAGCTTGGCCACCTCGCCGATCCGGCGGATGTTCTCCTCCCGGTCGGCCGCGCTGAACCCGAGCCCGAACCGCTTGGCCTGCTCCTCCGCATAGCCCCGGGTGTCCGCCAGGATCTTCGGCCCGGCGTTCAGCCCGAACCGGATGTTGTCCCCGTCGAGCACGTAGGCCGCGTGCCCCCGCTGGATCAGGACCTGCTCCACGGCCACCGCGAGCGTGCTCTTCCCGGACCCGGACAGACCGGTGAACCAGACCGTCGCCCCGGTCTGCTTGAGCAGCCCCTGCCGCTCTTCCCGGGTGACGGTCCCGGCGTGGTAGAAAACCTGCGTCGGCTTGATGTCGGACATCGATTCCTCAGTGCAGCGTGAGATGTTCAAAGTGATAAATGTAGGGATCGCACCGCCCGCCGACACGCCGGCGGCCGATGCGCGGCCGGTCTTTTGAACTTTTCACTTTTCACGTTCAACTCTCCACTTCATTCAAGGAGCCCCGACCCGGAACTCGGCCGGCTGGCTGCGGGCGGCCCGGCCCCCGGACGGGTCCTTGACCTCGACCGTGACCGTGTACACTCCGGGCTGGGCGGGGACGGAGATGCGGTAGGTGCGGGAGTAGTCGCGGAGCGGGGACCGGGTATAGTCGGCGTGGTCGAACCGGGCGACCGGAACCCGCCGCCGCCAGTCCGCCGGGTCGGTCTGCTCGACCAGCTTCCCGGTCGCGTCCCGGACCTCCAGACTGACCGCCGCCCGGCTCACGTACCCCTCCCCGTTCGGCCCGGCCGCCGGTTCGCTCCCGACGTTCCGGACCTCGACGTACAACACCGCCAGGTCGTTCGGCCGGTACGGCAGGGCTTCCGGCCACGGCTCGTACCGCCCGAACCCGCTGACCCGCCGGCAGAACGCCACCTTCTCGACCCGTAGGGCCGCCTTCCCCTCCAACCGGCCGGCGACCGAGTAACACTGGTCGACCAGGACCGCCACGTCCTCCGGGTTCGCCGCGGCCAGGTTGATCTGCGCGCCGCGGACGAGCAGCGGCATGACCGCCAGGGCGAAGTCCTGGTTCCCCCGGTCGAGCGCCTGAAGATACCGGATCGCATCGGCGGGGCGGTTCTCGACGTAGGCCCGCATCGCCGCGAGCAGGGGCGGCTCGGGGGCGGGGGGCGGCGGGATCAGCGGCAACGGCCCGGGCTCGGGCTTGACCACGGCCACGCTCCCGGGCGGGAGCGGGGCTTCCGGCTCCGGAGTCGGGCTGCGGCTCGTCGTCTGGATGGCGGCGGCCGGCCGCGGCCCGGCGTCCGGGGATGTTGCCGGGGCGGCCGGTTTCGCGCCGGTCGCGGCAGCCTTTGCCGCCGGGTTGGTCGGGATCACTTCCCCCGGGCGGCTGGGCAAGGTGGCGAAGTCGTGAGACCCGGTCGAGCTGATCGTGCCCGGGTCGGCCGGGGGGGTTGTCCCGGCGGTGTGAAGGCAGGCCGGGATGGGCCCGACGGCCAGCCCGGCGAGGAGGAGCAGGAGGGAACGGCGGGGGGCGGTCATCCGTGACCTCGGGACCCGAAATCCGCCCGCCGGGAGAGCCCGCGGGGCGGCGGCCGTATACGTCCGGCCGGCGGCGGCGCCAAGCCGACGTGTGAGGAAGCGGACCTCTCGATTCCGAAGGTCTATCCTGGGAGCGGCCGTCCCGGCCGCTCTTGGCCGGGACGGCCACGCTCCCGGGGAAAACCCCTGCTACACGAACCCACTGATTCACGAACCCGTTGGGACGGTCTCATTTGGTCGGGCCGGCCAACGGCTCGGAACGTGGGGGCAGGTTTCCAACTTGCCCGGGGCACACGGACGCCCCAACCCGCTGGCTCGATCCGAGGACTTCCACCGCGCGGGATCGGAGGGGCCGCGGCCGGGCAAGTTGGAAACCTGCCCCCACGCCCGACGCCCCGGACCTTCTGGGACTGCCTCCGTGGCCTCCTGTATGAGAGTCGTTCGCCAGGCCGTTGCCCCGGCAGCCCCGGTGCGTCAGAATGACGACTTCAGGCCGTGCTCTCCCCGCCCGCGCTGCCGCCTTCCGGTACGGTCATTCCCCTCTCGAAATCGCTGTGGAGTCGTTCGCATGGTCCCGTTCGTCCCGCTGCCCCGCCCGGACCGAGTCCGGTCCCTGGCGGCTGTTCTTGTACTGCCCGCCCTGTGCCTCGTGCTGACCCGGGTCGCCCCGGCGGCCGAGACCGCCCCGGCCCCGCGCGCGGTCGACAGTCTCGCCAGACAGACAGCCCCGGAAGACCTCGACCGGGCACTCCTGAGCGAAGTCAAGGCGAACGCGGAGCTGATGAAGAACCTCCAGTACGTGTCGGACGTGATCGGCCCGCGGCTGACCGGGTCGAAGAACCTGGAGCGGGCGAACGAGTGGACGGCGGCGAAGATGAAGGAGTACGGGCTGGAAAACGTCCGGCTGGAGCCGTGGGAGATCCCGATCGGGTGGGAACGCGGGCCGGCGAGTATGACGGTCGTGGACCCCGATACCCGGGTGCGGTGCCTCGTCGCCGCCGTCGGCTGGACCCCGGGGACGAAGGGGAAGGTGACTGGCGAGGTGGTCGTCCTCACGGCCCGGACCAAGGCCGACCTCGACAAGTACAAGGGGAAGCTGAAGAACGCGGTCGTCATCACCGGCCCGCCCGCCACCGTGGCCCCGGTCACCGACCTGTCCTACGGCCCGCTCCCCCCGCCGCCGGCCAAGAAGGACGCCCCGAAGAAGGACGAGCCCAAGAAGGAGGCACCGAAGACGACCGACGCCGGCTCGGTTTCGGCCCGGCCGGTGGCGGCGGTCGAGGCGGCCGTGCAGCCGGCGGCCAAGGACCAGCCCAAGACCGAGGCCCCGAAGAAGGACGAGCCCAAGAAGGTGGACCCGCCGCCCGGGGTCAGTTTCCTGATCCCCCCGGCCGAGCTGGACGCCTTTCTGAAGGCCGAGGGGGTGGCGTGCCGGGTCAGTGACGCGGCCAAGCCGCACGGGCTGCTCGTCGCTTACGGCGGGTGGCGGGGGGCCGACCGGGCCGCGACCCAGGACGCGATGCCCCGGCTGGTCCTGGCCCACGAGCACTTCGCCATGCTGTACCGGCTCGCGACCCGCCCGGCCCCGGCGGTCACGAAGGTCGAGGTCGAGATCAGCAACACGTTCGTCCCCGGGCCGATCACCTGCTTCAACACGGTCGGCGAGGTGCGGGGGGCCGAGAAGCCGGACGAGTTCGTCGTGGTCGGCGCGCACCTGGACTCGTGGGACCTGGCGACCGGGACGATGGACAACGCGTCCGGCAGCTGCGTGGTGCTGGAGACCGCCCGGGCGGTCGCCACGCTGGCCAAGCAGGGCCGGCGGCCGAAGCGGACGATCCGGTTCGTGCTGTTCACCGGCGAGGAGCAGGGGCTGCACGGGTCGCGGCAGTACGTGACCAAGCACCAGGACGAGATGGACCGGACGTCCGTGGCCCTGGTCCACGACACCGGGACCGGCCGGGTGTACGGGTTCGGCGTTCACGGGCAGGCGAAGACGAAGGAGATCCTCGAGCCGGAACTGGCCACGCTCGCCGGGATGGAGGGGTGGCGGGGGCTGGACCTCGGGGGCGTGTTCGGGAGCGACCACCAGTCGTTCCACCCGGCCGGGGTGCCCGGGTTCGCCTGCCGGCAGGACATCGACGAGTACCGGCTGACCCACCACACGCAGACCGACACGTTCGACCACGCGAAGGGGCCGAACCTGATCCAGGGCGCGCAGGTCATGGCGGTGACGGCGGTCCGGGTCGCGAACCTGCCGGAGCTCCTGCCGCGGAACCGGACCATACCGAAGAAGGAGCCGAAGGACCCGGCCGGGGCGAAGAAGACGACGAACTGAGGCAGGCGGCGGGAGAAGCCCGACCGGCCGTTCGGTCGACCATCACCCGCGAGATGCCTTTCGGGCACGCACCGCGTGCCCTCCGCGCGGCGCACGCTTTGTCGACATCCACGAGGAATTGAAATCTCGAGGATTTCAGCCTGAAAGGCTGGGAGCGCATAGCCCCGGGCACCGCCCTGGGCGGGGGAACGCGGTTGGGTCCGACGTCCGACCCGATCGTGTGGCGTTCCCCCGCCCAGGGCGGTGCCCGGGGCTTCGTGCTCCCACCCCGTTGGGGTGAAAACCATACCCCACCGCGGATTTCGACAACGCACGCGGCGCACAGACGGCACGTGGAGCGTGAGACTCAGGGCCGGAAGGAACCGACCGCCCTTGGGCCGCGCGGACGACTCTACTCTTCCACCGGCACCAGCCGACCGCCCTCCCGGGCGGACCGCAGGCAGGCGTCCAGCACCAGCTGGGTCTTCAGGGCGATCTCGCCCCACTGCGGGTCGAGCTTCCCGGACGAGACGATCCCGGAAAACGTGCGGATCATGGTCGCCTCCTGCGCCCCCGCCGCCCCGTCGCTGTACTCCCGGACCACGTGCCGGCGGGGGTGGCTTTCCATGTGGAACGAACACCCGTCCTTCCACATCACCGGCTGGTTCGCCTCGAACCCCACCTCGCACCCGTAGAAGGGCAGCACGAAGTCCGGGACGTGGACCGACCCGCGGGCCCCGCTCAGATGCGCCCACTGCTGGTTCTCCGTCCGGAACGAGCAGTAGAACGACGCACTCACCCCGCCCGGGAAGAACAGCTCGCCCGAGAACTCCGTCGGGACCGGGCGCGCCCCGGAGCCGTGCTCGTGCAGCGCCCGCCCGCTCACCCGGTCGGGCAGCTGGTAATTCATCGCCCAGAGCGCGAACCGCAGGTTGTACCAGCCGAGGTCGCCCAGGCAGCCGAGCGGCTCGAGGTCGTTACTCACCCGGATGTTCTCCCGCAGGAACTCCTCCGGGGCCGCGAAGCTGAACTGCGAGGTGATCCGGCGGAGCGTGCCGACCGCGTCCCCCGCCTCAAGGACCTGCCGCAGGAGCGGCAGCCGGGCGCTGTGCATGAACATCACCCCGTCCATGAACTGCACCCCGTTCGCCCGGCAGGCGTCGAGCATCGCCCGGACGTCGGCGGCGGTGGACCCGCACGGCTTCTCACACAACACGTGCTTGCCCGCCCCGGCGGCCTTCACCACCCACTCGCGGCGGATGCCCGTCGGGAGCGGGACGTAGACCGCGTCCACGTCGGGCCGGCGGAGCAGGTCGTCGTATCCGCACGGCGCCGGGACCGCGGGGAACGGCACGTCGGCCTGGCACTCGTCGATGAACGCCCGCGCCTTCGCCGGGTCCCGGCTGGCGACCGCGGTGAGGACGGCGTTCCCGGCGAGCCTGATCGCCTTCCAGTTCTTGCGGGCGATGTTCGCCGTGCCGAGGATGCCCCAGCGACAGGTGGGGGACGCCATGACCGGAGCTCCGGGTGAGGGTGCGCGAGGCGCGTGCGGGAGTCGTACTAACGGGGTAGGGAACCGGCCGCCCGCGGCCAGCGTCGCGGCCCGGAGAATATGTCGGGTGCAGGGGGGCGAGAGGCGGCCCGGCCGGCTTCTCCCGTCAGAAGCCGGGAGAGACGATGACGGCCGAGCAAATTACGACCCACCGACTCGGGAACGAGCAGCTGGTTGCACCCTCACTGGCACGCCCAGCTGGCCGCGCGATAAACGGAAAACATTAGCCCGCAATGGGTTTCAGAGACCGCCGGCTCGGCACGGTCGTTGCTCCTCTTTCTTCACGACACGGAAGCAGCGGCGCTTAGCCGCGACCGGGTCGAGAGTATTCTTCGCCCTACTTGACCAAGTAAAAGGAGATCATCATGGCTGACACCACCCGCGAGAAACTGAAGGACGCCGGCCAGACGATTGCCGAGAAGGCGAAGGAAGCCGGGCACTGGACCAAGGAGAAGGCCGAGGAGGTCGCCGACTGGGCGAAGGAGAAGATGCACCAAGCCGGGGACAAGGTCGACGAGGCTGCCCAGAAAGCCCGGCACAAGACGGACGAGGCCGCCCAGAAGGACAAAGACACGAACTGCGGCTGCGGCTGACCGCCGGCCGACAGTCCGAAAACTCAGCGGGCCGGGATCATTCCCGGCCCGCTGAGTTTTGCCCGCTGAGTTCCGGTTGAAGGATCACCCGACGAAGTCCGGACCGGACGAGAAACCCGTGTTCTCCGAAGAAACCGAGCTTCTTCACGAGGGGCGACAGCCGGTGCGTGGCGGTGCCGCGGCCACGCAGTGAGTGCGCTGCGAATCAGGGCCACGAGCAAGGATTGTTTTCGGACGAGCACGGCGAAGATCAGCCTGACTCCGGCCGGACGGCCGGGACTCCGGTCCTGGACGCCGTCTCACGAAGTCGCCAGAGGTCGTCCACGATCCGGAGCAGATCGTGCGGGTCCACCGGCTTGACCAGATGGAGCAGGAACCCGGCCGCCTCGGTCAGATGGCGGGCCTCTTCGTTGCTCATCGCGGTCACGGCGACGAACAAGACGGGCCGGCCGCCGGTCTGCTCCCGCAGATGCGCGACCAGTTTGTCCCCGTTCATGTCCGGCATGTGGAGATCGATCAGGCAAACGTCCGGACGGAACTCTCGGGCGGCGGCCAGCGCCCCTGGGGCGTCGTAGCACGCCCGCGCGTCGAACCCGACGATCTGTAGGAGGGCGGCCTCCGAGTCAGCCACATCCTGATTGTCATCAACACATAGGATGCGGAGCCGGGACGTGGTTTCCACCTCGGACCTCCCCTGGCTTCGCCGGGTGAATGAAGTTCAGGCAAAGGCCGTGCCGGCTGTCCCCAAGATCACGTCGGAGGTGCCCCGGACAAGACCAAATGGGTACTGTCTCGTATGCGAATCAGCAAAAATTGTCGGGAATCATAAACGTCATCCGGGAGAGCAATCGATTGCCGAGACCGGGCGGGAATGGAGTTGAGCGTTGTGTTGCCGGATCAGGAAATAAGTGTTCAGTCCAGCTAAATTCTTCACCGTCAGACCGTGCACCAGGGCCGCCGGCGGGCCGGCCCGTCCCAGCGCCCGGGCAGTTCGGGAAGTCAGCCCCGGCTGCTTTCATCCCCCGGCCGGAGGGCGGAACCCGTAACCCGCCGGTAGTCGGAGCCCGGGACCGGGCCTTCTTTTGCGCGCGTTTTGGTAGCCCCCGGCCCGGAACTCGATTCGGATTTCGCGCGTCCGGCGGGGCGGCTCCCGTGCGAACCCGGCGTGCCGGCACGAGGGTTGCGGGCACCCCCGCACATGGCGCCCCGGCCACGACGGCCACGGGCGGACCCGGTCGGTATCATTTGCTCACTCTGGACGACCAACCGATCATGACCACTCCCACGACGGGCACGGACGCGATCCCGCCCCCCGCCCCGACCGGGCTGCAGGTCTTGTGCGTGGACGACAACCACGACGCCGCGGACTCGCTCGGCGTCTTGCTGGGGTTCGCCGGGCACGGGGTGGCGGTGGCCCACGACGCCAGGTCCGCCCTGGAGGTGATGGCCCACGGGTTCCGGCCGGAGGTGTGCATCCTCGACATCACGATGCCGGGAATGGACGGGTGCGAGCTGGCCCGCCGGGTCCGGGACGCGACGGGCGACCGGCCACCCCTCCTGATCGCCCTGACCGCCCTCGGGGATTACAACTCACTCGGGCGGATGGCGGACGCCGGGTTCGACCTGCACTTCGAGAAGCCGGTCGTGCCGCAAGAGTTGTTCGAGGCGCTGGGGGAGTTCGCCCGCCGGAGCCGGCCGGACGGGTCGGCCGGGTGAACCGGGCGGCCGGAGGCGGAGGGGTCGTGGGCGGCAAGGTGATCGGCAGGAAAGAACGCCCCGGAGGATCGCCGGGGGGCAGGTTTGGGGTGGCGCCGGCGAGCTGACCGTGCCCCCCGGGACGCAACTCCCGGCCAGATTCGGGGATTCTTCGGCGCCCCGATCGCCGCGCGCCGGCCTCACTCCGGCGGCGGGTCGTACGCCGGGTGGAGGGTGGTGCCGCCGGCCGAGTCGGCCGCGAACGCCGACTTCATCGGCAGCCGGAGGGTGAACTTGGTCCCCTTCTCCGGGACGCTCTGAACCAAGATGTCCCCGCCGTGCTCGCGGAGGATCTTCCGGCTCACCGGCAGCCCGAGGCCCGTCCCCCGGCTCCCCTTGGTGCTCACGAACGGCTTGAAGATGTCGTCCATCTTGCCCGCCGCCACCCCCGGGCCGTTGTCCAGGACGATCACCTTCGCCCAGTTCCCGTCCGGCTCGAGCAGTGCCTGCACCGCCACTTTCGCCCCCGGCCGGTCCTCCACCGCGTCCAGCGCGTTGATCACGATATTCAGCACCGCCCGGTGGATGCCGTCCGGGTCGCACGGGACCGCCCCGACGTTCGCCCCCTCCCGCCAGTCGAGCACGACCCCCCGGTCCTTCGCCCGCCCCCGGACCATGTCCAGCACGTCCAGGCACAACTTGTTCAGGTCGGTCGGCTCGATCGCCGGCTCCCGCTCCTTCGAGTAGCTGAGCATGTCGAGGATCAGCTGGTCGATCCGCCCCTGGTTCTTCTCGACCAGCTTCCACCCCTTGCCGAGCAGGTCCTTGTCGTCGTCGGTGATCGCCGTCCGGACCATGTCGGCCCCGAACCGCACCCCCTGCATGATGTTCTTGATGTGGTGCGACAGGGCGGCAATCGTCTGCCCGATCGCGGCCAGCCGCTCGGCGTGGACCAGCGCCTGGTGGTACCGGGACTCCTCCACCGCGATGGCCGCCTGGTGGGCGATCGCGCTCGCCAGGTGGAGGTGGTCCTCGGTGAACTTGCCCGCCTCCCGGCCGCCCGAGACGAACTGCTTGAGCGTCGAGTGGGTGTCGAGGAACAGCACCCCGAGGACCTCCCGGCGGCCCTTCATCGGGACGCAGATCGCCTCGCGGATGTTATGCCGGTGGATGCTCGCCCCGCCCCGGAACCGGGCGTCCGACTGGGCGTCGGTCACCAGCACCCCCTGGGACTCCTTGAGCACGTGGTCGACGATCGTCCGGCTGACCGGGAGCTCCTCCAGCCGGTTCAGCCCGTCCCGGTACCGGACGGCCTTCGGGGCCAGGTGCCCGGCCTCGTCCCGGATCATGAAGCACCCGTGGTCGCCGTCCACCGACTTCAGCACCAGCTCCATCACCTTGGCGAGCAGCTCGTCGACGTCGAGGATGTGGCTGACCGCCTCGGCGGTCTCGTACAGGGCGGCGAGGCCGGCCAGCCGGCCCTTGAGCCAGTCGGACCCGGCCGCGTTCGGCTGCGACAAGATCTGGCTGCCGGTGTCCACCCCGACCCGGCGGACGATGGCCGCCATCACGTCCGGCTCGGCCCCGCGGGCGAGCAGCCGGACCCGCTCGGTCAACTCGTTGGCGGGGGTGTCGGCCCGGGCGGCGGTGTACAGGAGGATCGACTGGCCGACGGCGATCTGATCGCCGCTGCGGAGCGGGGCGGACGAGACCGGCTGGCCGTTCAGGAGGGTCCCGTTCCCGCTCCCGAGGTCGAACACCTGGTACCCGCCGGCCGGCAGCGACCGCAGTTCCAGGTGTCTACGGGAGATCTGGGTGTCGTGCAGGGCGACGGCGTTCGACGAGTGCCGGCCGACCGTGACAGCCTGGCCGGACAGGTCGAACTGCTTCCCCTCGTCGACGCCGCGGAGGACGATCAATCGAGGCACTTGGCAGCTTCTCGCGGACCAGGGCGACTGACATACCGTACCCCGACTCGGGGCCCAGGGCAACCAGATACCCGCTTCCCCACGCCGGGGCTTCGGCTTGCCCCGCGGCGAATCGCGGCGTATCCTTTTTTGGCTACCCATCATTTTATCCGACCCCGAGGCCCGCATGGACGGCGAAGCGTTCTTCGACGATCTGTACAGCCAGTACCTCGTGCATTTTCCCTGCTTCGCGGTCGTCCTGGCGGACGGCCAGGGGTTTGCCACCGAACCGGCCGGCGACGGGACGGAGTCTCTGATCCTGCTGACGGACGCGGACCTGGCCGAGCGGTATCTCGCCGGGTCGAGGAGCCGGGAGTTCACGGCGACCCTGGGCAGCCCCGACCTGCTGACGAAACTCCTGCACCGGCTCCCGCCATCAATCACCCACGTCACCTTCGACCCGGACCCCCGGTTCCACCGGCGCTACCCGATCGACGTGATCCGCGACAGCCTCACGCGGCCCATGAAGAAGGCGGGGTAGTCGGGCAGTGGGCGGTGAGCAGTGGGCGATATTTCGCCGGTCTTCACCCCAACGGGGTGAGAGCGTTTAGCCCAGGGCATCGCCCTGGGCGGGGAACGCGGCTGCGACACAACCCAACCTGATCGAGGCCCTTCCTCACCCAGGGCGATGCCCTGGGCTAAACGCTGTCAGCCTTTCAGGCTGAAATCCCCGACTGCCCGCTGCCCACTGCCCACTGCCCACTGCCCACTGCCCACTCTTCACTGCCCCCCGCTCACCCACCCCCGAACGTACTCATCCGCAAGCCGCCGGCTGAACCGGGCGGCGCCACCCGGCAGGAGGTGGTGGCTGTCGGCGAACTCCGCTTCCCCGAACCCGCCCGCGGCGTCGAACACCGGCACCTCGTACTCGCGCCGGAGCGCACCGAGATACGCCGCCAGCGTCTCCCGGGCCCCGGGCGGGTACCAGCTGCCGAACGCCGGCCCCTCGGGGGTCAGATAGAACGCGACCGGGATGCCCCCGGCCTTGCACCGGACGAGGATGTCGCGGAGAGCGCGGTCGGAGGTCGCGCCGATCCGGTACCCGGCGAGCTGGCGGACGTACGACTCGCCGGCCCGGGCGACGTTCTTCTCCCGCTCGGCGGCGGGCACTGCGTCGTGCGGGTACGCGAGCCAGCCGCGGGGGTCGAGCCGATCCCACTGGAAGTCGATCCGGTTCGCCGTCGGCAGCCAGCCCGGCCGCCAGTGGTTCATCAGCGTGAGCCGGAGCGAGTACCACGGCGCGAGCCGGTTCCCGGCCCAGGTCCGCTGGACCGCGGCAGGGTGCGCGGCGTAGGGGGCGAGCCGTCGCACGTCCCCGGCCCCGAGCCGGGGCCCCCACAGCTTCATCATGTCTTCGGCCGGGCCGTCCCCCACCAAAGCCGCCGGGAACAGCTCGACCAGCAAGAACGCGGGCTTCACCCCGGCGTCGAGGAGGCGGAAGGTGGTCAGGAGGATCTGGAGCGGCCCGGCCCCGGTCTGGCCGAAGTTGTACACCAAGGGCGACCCGGGCTCGTCCGGGAACCCCATCGCCGCCGGGCTCAGCCCCATCAGCGTGCGGGAGCTGCCGACGGCAACGACGAGCGGGCGGTCGGGGTGCGCGTCCCGCAGCCGCCGGATCTGGTGCAGCCGGTGCCCGTACTCCGGGTCGCGCCACTCCGGCTTCATCGTCTCGACGGCCAGCCCCATCCCGAGCTGGGCGGCGACGACCAGGGCGAGCCCCGTGAACACCGCGGTCCGGGCCTGACGCCTGGAGGTCAGTGAAAAGTGAAAAGTGAAAAGTGAAAAGTGAAAAGACGGAGGAACGGGTTGGCCCGGGGCCACTCGTTTCGGGCGGAGCAATCTTGCCAACATGCTTCGGTTACTTTTCACTTTTCATTTTTCACTGATTTGACCCACGGCCCGACGCACTCCCGGCCGAATCGCTTGCTGAACGCCTCCGCCCCCGGCCCGAGCAGGTGGTGCCCGTCCATGAACGCGGCCTCGTCGTCCACCCACCCGGACGCGTCGAACACGGGGACGCCGAACTCCCTCGACAGCCCGGCGAGGTACGCCGTGATCTGCCCGCGGACGGCCGGCGGGTACCACCCGCGGAAGGTCGGGGATTCGGGCATCAGGAACAGCGCGGCGCGGGCCCCGCGGGCCCGGCACTCGCCCAGCATGTCGCGGTACGCCCGGTCGTTCACGGGGGTGACCCGGAAGTCGGCGAGGAGCCAGGAGTACGTCTTGCGGGCCACGTCCAGCGCCACCGCCCGCCGGGCGGCCGGCCAGTCCGCCGGGTAAAACGGGGACCACCCGAAGAGCCGCATGTCCGCCCAGAGTGCGTCCGACCGGTTCGGGCCGGGCGGGAACAGGTCGGCGCACCCCCAGTTCGCCAGCAACGGGACCCGGAGCGTGTACCACGACTTGACCCGGGCCCGGGCCCACTCGCGCGGAATCTTTCCCGGGTCGGAATGGTACGGGCGGAGCCGGGCGAGGTCGGCGTACCCGAGCCGCGGGGCCGGGATGCGGTACTCCATCGGCCCGGGGTCGGCCAGCACCGGGGGCAGCACCTCGATGAGCACGTACTCGGGCGCGACGCCGGACGCCAGTAGCCGGGCGAGGTTCAGCCGCTCGCCGACCGGGATGGCCCCCGACTGGACGCAGTCGAACGGGAACGGGTCGGTCGGGCCGGTCCCGAGTTCGAGACCCTCCGGGCTGAGCCCCATCTGCGGCCGCGACCCGCCGATGATCGCGATCAGCGGCCGGGTGGGGGCGTTCATATCCCGCCACCGTGCCACCGCCGTCAGCCGCTTCTGCCGGTGGAAGTATTCCGGGTCGCGCCACTCCGGCCGCGACGTTTCCACCACCACCGCCAGCCAGACGTGAGCGATGCCGACCGCGACGACGGCGGTGAGGACCGCCGCCCGGGCTCTCCGCCGCCCGGTGGCCGCAGGTGCCCGCCGGGCGGAAGTCCGCCCGGCGGACCACGGGTGCACAACCGACCGGACCAGCGCGGCGGCGGTCATGGTCCCCTCCGGAGGTCCGGGAACGTGGCGGCGACAGCCGGGCCGAACTTCCGGGTGAACTCGGCCGCCCCCTGGCGGGACAGGTGGAACCCGTCCACCAGGTATCCGTCCTCCATCCACAGCCGGGCGTCGATCAGGGGGATATCGAGTTCCCGGCACAGGGTCGCGAGGTAGCCCTGGGCGGCCTGCTCGACCGCGGGCGGCATCCACGACCGGAACTCCGTCGCTTCCGGCAGGTACGCGAACGCGACCTTCGTTCCGTTCGCCCGGGCGAGCGCGACCGACTCGCGGAGCGCCCGCTTGGCGAGCGGGTGGATCGTGTACCCCTGGAACTGGTCCCGGTAGATCTTCCCGCAGTGCGCCAGCCGGACCCCCCGCGCCTTCGGGTCGGGCGGGTACTTCTCCTCCAGCCCCGCGAGCCAGCCCCACTCGTCGAGCATCCCCCACGCCATTTCCATCCGCTTGTCCCAGGGCTGCCACCGGGGGAGGGTCTGGGCCATCAGCCGGTGCCGGGTCTCGTACAGCGGGTGGAAGCGGTCGCGGAGCATCAGCCGTTCCGTCTCGGCCGGCCGCGCGAAGTATTCCCGGACGAGTGGGCGGTCGCGGTCGGACAGCCGGGCGTGGTCGATCCGGTCCGGCTCGAAGTACGGCCCGTCCTCCCGGAGGAACGGCGGCCAGTATTCCAGGACCACCGCGTCCGGGCGGAGGCCGTCGGCGTACACCCGCCGGAGGCACATCAGTTCCATCATCGGCCCGCTGCCGACGAGCGACATGTTGAACAGGAGCGGGTCGGGGTGGTCGGCGCGGGCCGGCCGGCTCTCCTCCCACGCCTCCGGCCGTAAGCCCATCGACGCCCGCGAACTGCCGACCACGAGCACGACCGGGCGGCCCGGGTTCTCGGCGATCCGCTCCCTCAGCCGGCCGACCCGCCGGGCGTACTCCGGGTCGCGGAGCCCGGGCCAGACCACGTCGATCGCGAGAAACGCTCCGGCCTGAAGCCCGACGGCCGCGGCGATAAACCACCCCACGGCCCGCCGGGCAGTCCGCCGGCCCGGCCGGACCGCGGGCCCGGGCCGACCGCCGGGGCGCCCGGGCCGGGCCGGGAGGACGAGCTTGGCGAGCAGCGGGACGAGGTTCATGGGGTCGGGCGGGGTTGAGGATCGAGGGGCCGGGCGAGCCACGGGGCGAGGGCGTCGCGGGCGAGCCGGTCCGTCAGGACGTCGGCCCCGGGCCCGGTCAGGTGGTGGCCGTCCCCGATCAGGTCGTCCGGCACCCACGTCCGGGCGTCGATCAGGGGGGCGTGGTATTCCGCCGACAGGCCGGCGAGTACGGCGTCGAGTTCCCGCAGCCCGGCGGCCGGGTACCAGCTGCGGAACGCGGCCGATTCCGGCGTCAGCAGGAGGGCGGCCTTCCAGCCCGCGGCCCGGCACGTCTCGAGCGTGTCGCGAACCGCGGGGGTTCCGAGGCCGGTCGGGCGGTACCCGGGGAAGTAATCGGCGTACTGCCGGCGGGTCAGTTCGAGCAATACCCGACGGTCCTCGTCGGAAACGGTCCGGAGCCGGGTGAACCCGTACCCGTCCGGCTCGTGCCCGCCGTTCAGCCGGATGTTGTGCATCAGGAAGAACGGCGCGTACCGGTCCACGAGCAGGAACCGGTACTCGTACCACGGGGCGAGCCAGCCCCGCGGGCCGTGGGCGGGCGGGATGTCGGCGGGGAACCCCGTGCCGCGGGCGAATTCCAGTTCGTCCGGGCGGAGCCGGGCCGGGAGCAGCCACCGGCCCTCGGGCGGGTCGGGCCGCTGCCCGGCGAGGAACACCGGGTGGACCTCGATCAGCACGAAGTCGGGCTTCGCCCCGTTCTGCACCAGTCGGCGGGCGTACACCGCGTTCGTGAGCGGGCCGGCCCCGGCCTGGGCGAAGTTGAACGCCGTGACCGGGCGGCCGAGCCGGGCGGTCAGGTTCGGCCCCAGCGCCCCGGTGTCGACTCCGTTCAGGGTTCGGGATGACCCGACGAACATGACGGTCACCGGCCGGTCGGCCGGCGGGGTCGTGGGGTCGGGGAAGAAGGCGGGGTGTGTGCGGAACAGCGCGAGCTTGTCGAAGTAAAGCGGGTCGCGGATCGGCGACCGCTCGGTGTAGATGCCCCACCCGAGGCCGAGCTGGGCGCCCAGACAGGTCACCAGTCCGGCTGCCAGGGCGACAGCGGCCCGCCGGCGGCGGGACCGGGTACCCGCCGGCATCGGGACGGAACCGGTGTTCCGCCCCGGGGGGGAACTGGGGAAGCGCCAGCGGCGGAGCGTCAGACGCATGAAAACCACTCGGACGGCGGACACGGCGGCCCTCGGCTACCTCACCGGCCCGGGGGCGGGCCCGGCCCCCGGGGGCGGAAGAACGGCAGGATCACTTCCCGCAGCAGGCGGTCGGAGAACGCCTCCGCCCCGGGCCGGAGCATGTGGTGCCCGTCGGTGAACGCGGAATCCGGGAGCCACGTCCGGGCGTCGATCAGGCCGCACCCGTGTTCGGAACACAGCCCGCTCAGGAACTGGTACAGCCGCGCGGTCGTGGCCGGCGGGTAGAGCGCCCGAAACCCGGCCGACTCCGGCATCAGCACCAGCTGCGCGGGGATGCCCTGTTCGCGGCACAGGGCGAGCAGGTCGGCGAGGGCCTTCGCCCCGCCGCCGGTCGGGTGCATGTCGGCGAGAACGGCCTTGTACTCGGCCGCGGCCCGGCCCAGCGCGGCCTCGTACTCCTCGGGCGTGACCGAGTCGGTGATCGGGCTGCTCCACCCGAGCTCGTCGCAGCTGCGGCTCCAGTCGAACCGGAGGTGCCACGGGAGGGCACTGGGGGCGAGCCGGCCGAGGAGCGGGAACCGGCTCGTGTACCACGGGGTGAATACCGACCCCCGCCACTTCTTCCTCACCTCGGCGGCCGGGAACCCGTATCCGATCACGGCCTCGGCCTCGGCGTGCCGGAGGCGGTCCCCGAACAGGAACCGGGCCTCCAGCGGGCCGGCCGGGAGGGCGGGCCCGACCGGGACGTCGGCCAGGGTCGGCGGGAGGACTTCGACCAGGAGCAGGGCCGGGCGGTGCCCGTCGGCGATAAGCCGGCGGAGGTACACCAGGTGGGTCACCGGGCCGGACGCCGGGATGCCGAAGTTGAACGCGACCGCCGGCCCGCCGAGGGCCGGGGCGAGGTGCTCGTGGACGCGGCCGGCGTGGAAGGCGAACCCGGTCCGGGACGTGCCGAGCATCACCACCGCCGGCGCACCGGGGTTCGCCTTCTCCTGTCGGGCGAGCCGGAGTTCCTTGTCGGCGTACCCCGGGTCGCGGAGGTACAGAGACAGCTCGGTCGCCACCCCGAGGGCCAGTTGCAGCACCACGGCCGCCGCCGCCCCGACCGCGACGGCGACGGCCGCCTTCGGCCGCCGGTCCCGGGGTACGGGCGGGGCCGCCGGCGGCCCCGGTCGGGCGACCAGGGCCGAGCGGAGCCGGCCGGCAACTCGTGTGGTGAGGTTCAAGGGCTCGTTTGGTCTTCTGGTGTCTTCTGGTAGGGTGGGTCGAGTCTTCGAGGCCCACCCTACGTAAATCCGGCCGGGTCTAGAAGGTGAAGTAGATGAATGAGCTCCCGCTATCCGGGGCGAGGACCATCGCCGCGCACAGGCAGACCGCGTACCCGAACCCGAGCACCGGGCCCGGAATCCGGGCGTAGGCCCGTTGCCACAGCCCCCGGCTCACGACCAGGTGGCAGATCAGCACGAACCCGGCCGTGTACCACAGGCTCCGGTTGTGCAGCGGCAGCGCCAGCCCCAGATGGAGGCTGAACATCCGCTCGTACATGGTCAGGGCCTTTTCGAGTCCGCTCCGCCCGAGGGGGAACTTCTCGGTCGGCGGGCTGTTCGGCTGGAACAGTACCCAACACAGGCACACGCAGAAGAACGTGAGCAGCACCCGGAACCCGGTCCCGAGGGTGGTCTGGAGCGCGGCGTCGAGCCGCGGGCGGGCCTGGGCGAAGTCCTTGAACTGGCGGTGGAGGATCAGCAGAAGCCCGTGGGCGACGCCCCACAGCACGTACGACCATGCGGCCCCGTGCCACAGCCCGCCGAGGGTCATCGTGATCATCAGGTTCCGGTAGTTCAGCCACCGGCTCCCGCGGCTCCCGCCGAGTGGGATGAACAGGTAGTCGCGGAGCCAGGTCGAGAGCGAGATGTGCCACCGCCGCCAGAACTCGCTCACGTTCGCCGAGATGTACGGCATGTTGAAGTTGTTCGTCAGCTTGTACCCGAGCAGGTGGGCGAGGCCGATGGCCATGTCCGAGTAGCCGGAGAAATCGCAGTAGATCCGGATCGCGTACGCGAGGACGGCCATCCACACCGCCCCGGTGTTGTAATCCTGCGGGTTCTGGAAGATCGGGTCCGAGAACACCGCCATCCGGTCGGCGATGGCCATCTTCTTGAACACACCCATCAGGAACAGCTGGACCCCGACCTGCATTCGCACCCAGTTCCACCGCTTCGGCCGGCGGGTCTGGGTCAGGAAGTCCCCGGCCCGGACGATCGGCCCGGACACCAGATGCGGGAGGAACAGGATGAACAGCAGGAACCGCGGCAGGCTCGTCTCGGCCCGGATCTTCCGCCGGTACACGTCGACCGCGTAGCTGATCGCCTCGAACGTGTAGAAACTGATCCCGAACGGGACGAACAGGGCCAGGGCCTTCAGGTCGAGCTTGGCGTACTCCGGGTCGCGGCCGAGCCGGACGAGCGCGTCGTGCAGCTCGTTCAGGAAGAACCCGCGGTACTTGAAGTAGCACAGGATACCGAGGTTCATGGTGATGCTAACGATCATCACCGTTTTGCGCAGGCCCTGCCGCCGGGACGCATCCATGAGCCGGCCGAACAGATAGTCGGCGAGCGTCGTCGTCGTGACCAGGAACGCGAGTTCCGCGCTCCACGCGGCGTAGAAATTGAAGCTAGCGGCCACCAACACCCAGATCCGGGTCATCTGCCATTTCCGGGGGATCGACCAGTACAGGACGAACACCCCGAGGAAAAACAGCAGGAACGCCTGGGTGTGGAAGAACGGCTCGGGCAGCAGATCGTGCAGCCAGCGGAAGTAGAGGAACTCGGAGGCGGGGCCCTTGTCGGCAGCCGAGTTCGCGAGCAGGGTGAGCGACATGGCCAACCATCCTTGGTCGTGGTCGCGCCCGCCCTCCGGGCAGGCAACCGCAGGCGGCGACTATAGCGGAACCCGGAAAAACGGGTCAACCCCGGTCGGCGGGTGGGTCGGCGCGAATAAGGTAACGGCGGGGAACAGGTTTCCGACGTTTCGGGGTGGCGCGATGGCCGAGCAGTGGGACTACAAGAAGGCCGGGCTGGACCTCGGCAAGTACGAGGAGACGATCGCGGGCATCCAGAGCCACCTGCTCCGCACCCAGGACCGGACTCGGGTTATCCCGCCGCCATTCCCCCCGCGCAAGGGCGGCAAAGGAACGGGCGGGTTCGCCAGCCTGTTCGATCTCGACCCGAGGGGGCGGCTGTTCAACCGGCGGTACAAACACCCGGTCCTGGTCAACTGCACCGACGGAGTTGGCAGCAAGCTCAAGATCGCATCCCTGATGAAGAAGTACGATACGGTCGGGATCGACCTCGTCGCCATGTCGGTGAACGACCTGATCTGTACCGGCGGGGAGCCGCTCACGTTCCTCGACTACATCGCCATGCCCGCCGACGACCCGCCGATGACCGAACAGCTGGTGAAGGGGATCGCCGACGGGTGCGTCGAGGCGGAGTGTTCACTTGTGGGCGGTGAGACCGCGATCCTGCCCGATTTCTACCAGCCCGGCGACTTCGACATGGCCGGGTTCTGCACCGGCGTCGTGGAGCGGGCCGGGATCATCGACGGGAAGCGGATCGAGACCGGGGACCGGGTGATCGGCCTCGCGTCAAGCGGGGTCCACTCGAACGGGTACAGTCTGGTGCGGAAGGTGGTGTTCGAGGCAGCCGGGCTGGCGGTCGGGGACCACGTACCCGAGTTGGGCAAGACCGTGGGCGAGGAACTGCTGACGCCGACGCGGATCTACGTGAAACCGATCCGACATGTCCTGTCCCACTACCCCGTGAAGCATAAAGGCGTGATCCACGGGCTGGCGAACATCACCGGCGGCGGGCTGCCGGACAACATTGCCCGCATCCTGCCGCCGGGCAAGCGGGTGTTCGTGAAGCGGGGGTCGTGGGACATGCCCCCGGTGTTCGGGTGGCTGCAAAAGCTCGGGAACGTGGCCGAAACGGAGATGTTCCGGGTGTTCAACATGGGGATCGGGTTCGCCATCATCGCCTCGCCGTCCTTCGCGGACAGCATCGTCCGCCAGCTGGCGAAGGACGACGTCTGGGCGTGGGTGATCGGCGAGGTTCGCGACGGCGAGCCGGGCGTGGAGTTCGAGGGAGGATAGGATCTGAAAAGATCTCACGCAAAGTCGCAAAGACGCAAAGAGGACCAAGAAGACCCCGAGCAAGCGGATTTTCCGTCTTCTCTTCTTTGCGACTTTGCGTCTTTGCGTGAGATCTTCATTGCCTCTCCGGGTGGAGGTAGACGAAGCTCTTGCCCAGTCGACCGCCGTAATTCCCGGCAGAGATGGTCAGCAAGTCAGGCACGTCCTTCGCCGCCGCGATCGCCGCCTGGGTCGCCGCCGCGATCGTCTTCAGATCCTGGCCGTTGATGATGATCTCCTGCACCGACGCCACCCCGGCCGGGAGTTTCGACTGCGGTCCGAGCTTCTCCCGCAGCGTCGGGCAAAACTCGGCGTACGTGCTCGCGATGCTGAACTTGTACCGGCTCCCGGCCTTCGACCCGCTCGCCGCCACCCCGCCGGGGAACGGGAGCACGACCCCCGGCGTAGCCGCCGCGGCGGCAGCGGCCCGGGTCGCGGCCTCCAGCGCGGCATCGGCGGTCGCCCCGAAGAACCACAAGTTTCCGCCCATCAACCCGTCGGCCCACCCGCACCGCCGCTCACACACGAACTCCCCGCTCAGGATCGGGACCACCCAGCACCGCCGGCCGAACCGGACGGCGGTGGACTGGTGCCCGTCGCCGAAGTAAGCGAGCTTCCGGCCGAGCGGGAACCACGTCTCGCGGTCGGGCAGGGCGTTGAAGCACGCGGCGGTCGGACAGGTCAGCACGTTCTGGCAGACCCGCACGAGGACCGACCGTTCCAGCCGCTGTTCGCGGTCCTTGAGGAACCGGGGGACGTGGAACTGGACGACCGCCCCGGGCCGGCCATCGGGGGTGGGGGTGCTCTCGTCGCCGCCCGGTCCCACATACCGATCCAGCCCGGCCTCGCAGTCGCAGAGGATGGTGGAGCTGGCGTTCCCGGTACAGGCGGCGACGGCCCGGTCGAGCCAGTATCGATCCCGGGCGGTAATGAGTACCGCCGCGTAGATGCTGCGGAACGCTTCGGCGTAGGTGTCGTCGATGGTCGCAGGCATGCGACGGAACTCCGGAAGCGAATCGGGAGGATTCGCGGTCGGGGTATGGCTGTGCCAATGATACCGATACGAGGGGAGATTGCACCTTGATCTGCTGCCGAAAGACCACGACCGAGCGAACGACTGAATGACGCGAGTCCCTGTGCCTATTTTTGATGCATTCTGAAAATTACTTGCCACTAGTTCTAGCAGTCGAGCGTGGCACGAATCTGGCACAGACCAGTGACAGAAGTTTGCGTCGGTCCGAAATCATAATCCTAATTACAGTTACGTAGTCGCTCGCGCGAGGGGGATTGTGTCGAATAGCTGAATGGCACGAACCCTGCATGTGGAGCGATGGCGAGAGCCTGACGCCGCACGGTCGGCCGGCTGAGGGAGAGGCAGTCGGTCGGCCGTGCGGGTCTTATCGTTTTCGCAACCGATCGGACTCGGGCGGATATGTTGCCGCATCACCGGGGCGACCGTGAATGGCTTGATCTGCAGACATGTACAAATGTATAGTTAACGAAAGTTAATCACGGACGGCTGAGCTTCCTGAGGCGGATGAACAATTCGCAAATCTTAACAAATCTTAACTCGCCAATTTAGTTATGCTTCCGGAAGGTATGTGCTGTTCGAGGGTTCCAGAAGCCCTTTTGGGATGCGCCCTACGGGTCTCGGCCGGGTGATAATGCCTCACCTGCTTACGAGCCCGACCGGTTATGCTCTTTTTCATTTTCCCGGCCAGTCGGCCCACAATCATCTAATTACTGACCAAGTGTAACATCGGCGTTGACCGCCAGAGATGGTGGCGAACGATGCACGAAGAATGATCTTTGCTGTGAATTGGGGTATCAAAGTGGGAAAAAAAGCCCCGTCGGAGTTAGTTCAGCGTCGCCCATTCACCGAACATCCCCCGACGGGACACTTAAACTGTAAGTAGGTTTTACCAGGAATGTCAAGTACCGAATTGAATCGGACAACTTTTTTTTGACCAATTTCGGTTTTTCCTATCTTCCCTGTTCTTGACCGAGCCGGATGCCTCACCACGAACTGCCGACTCCCCCCAACCCGTCGCCGTTTCCCCCCCCGTCCGGTGGCCATCGTCAAATGCTTCCCTCTGGCCATAAAGTATATGGGCGCGGTCACCCGATACACCAAGACCGGTCCCGCATCACACCTAATCCGACTTCCTGTTCGCCCCTCGCCCTCGCCGCAAATGGAAAAGCGGAGCACCCGGTGCAAGGTCCGTGACGGCGGAACGGCCCCCGGTAACCGGCCGGAATCCCGGCACAACCGGCCCGACCTAGCCCGCCAGATTCCCCCCGACCGGAAGATCCGCGGACGACGGTCGCGTGCGGTGGCAGGGGGGCCGATCATTTACGTCAGCCCGCGTCCGGCGTGACACTTGGGAGAGGGCAAATGGCATCGATCAGTCTCGGGGAGAGCCGCTGGCGAATGGTCCGGCGAGTTCTCAAGAAGAAGAAGTTCCGGTACGAGGATGCCCGGAACATGACCAGACATGACCAGACTCATTTCGACTGGTTGGTCGAGAACGAGTTTTTCGAGGATATGGGTGACGGCTGGTTCACAGTTTCCGAGCGGGGGAAGGAATCCGCCGATCTCGGGTTTTACGAGATCTGAGTGCCGTTCCCCGAGCCGATCGCGCTAGTGATCGTGTCCGAAGCTGGTCCGCCCGACTGGGGCGGCTTTTGTCCGACTGCGGGTGGCCCGGCCCGCAGCCGGTGTAGGGAGTCGTTACCGCCGTCTCTGTCCGCGTCACCGCCGGTTCGTCCCGGTCGCCGTGACATCGGACGCGGTCATCAGGGCACCGCGACGGCGGAAATCTCCCCCGCCCCGCCGAGTCTTTGACCATTCATTGTCTCCCCTGCAATTCTGCTGATTATCCCCGCCGTACCGACCCGATCACACCTGCGGGGCCGGCACCCCGGAACGGTTAGCAGTGCCGTAGCTCAGAAGGGGCCAGGCCCCCGTATCGGGTCATCTCTCGGCGGAGGCGGGTATGCGTCCGGGACGCCGCGTCTGGGCTCGTATGGCGGCCGGGCTCCTCGGGACCGGTCTGGCGTCGGCCGTCGCCGCCCAGCCACCCGCGGCCGACCCGCCCACAAAGGCCGCGCCGGGCAAGGCCGCCCTTCCCCCACCGCCACCCGGGACCATCCTTCAGCCCGGCGAGGCCCCGATGGACCTCGGGACCGCCCTCCGGCTGGCCGGCGTCGAGAACCCCGAACTCCTGCTCGCCCGCGAGCGGATCGCCGAGGTCACCGCCCTGCGCCAACTCGCCGTCGCCCAGCTGCTACCGAACATCAACCTCGGGACGAACTACGACCTCCACCGCGGGCCCCTCCAGCAGTCGACCGGGAACATCCTGAACGTCCACCGGGACGCCCTGTACTTCGGGCTCGGGGCGAACGCGACCGCGGCCGGGACGGTCAACATCCCCGGGCTGTCATACACCCTGAACGTCGGCGAGGGGTGGTACGGGTTCCTGGCCACCCGCCAGCGGGCCCGGACCGCCCACGCCGCCGCCGACGCAACCCGCAACGACGTCCTCCTGCGGGTCTGCCTGGCGTACCTGGACCTGCTCCGGGCCGACGGCCGGCGGGCGATCGCCGCCCGGAACCGGGACCAGGCGGCCGAGGTCGCCCGGCTGACCGCCGAGTTCTCCAACGCCGGGCAGGGCCGGAAGGCCGACGCCGACCGGGCCGCGGTCGAGCTCCGCCGCCGGGACGGCGAACTGGTCCAGGCGGAGGCCGATACCCTCGCCGCCTCCGCCCGGCTGTGCCAGCTGGTCAACCTCGACCCGTCCACCCGGCTCAGACCGATCGACGGGTGGGTGGTCCCAACCCCGCTCGTCCCGGACCCGATCCCGCTCCCCGAACTGCTCGCGATCGCGCTGCTTCAGCGCCCGGAACTCGCGGCCCGGCGGTCCGAGGTCCAGACCGGCCTGTACGAACTGTCGCTGGCGAAGGTGCTGCCCTTCTCCCCGAACGTGATCCTGGGGTTCAGTGCCGGCGGGTTCGGGGGCGGGAGCGACCTGATCGCCCAGCCCGGGGGGTTCATCAACGGCGCCGGCCAGCGGGTCGAGGCGTCGCGGTTCGGGAACTTCGGCGGCCGGAGCGACTTCGACCTCGTCCTGTTCTGGACCTTCCGGAACATGGGGGTCGGGAACCTGGCCCTCATCCGGGCGGCCGACAGCCGGGTGAGGCAGATGAAGTTCCGGGAACTCGAAACGTTGAACACGGTCCGGGCCGAGGTGGCCGAGGCACATGCCCGGGTGGCCGCCCGGTACCTCCAGATCGACCTGGTCGAGCAGGCGGTCCGGGCCGGGCAGGAGGCGTACACCGAGGACCTGACCCGGATCAAGGGGGGGCAGGGGCTGCCGCTCGAACTGGTGGACAGCCTGCGGCTCATCTGCCGGGCCCGGTACGAGTACCTGGACGCCATCGTCGACTACAACCGGGCCCAGTTCCAGCTCTGGGTCGCGCTCGGCCGCCCCCCGGCGAACTGCCTGGCCCGGCCGGTCCCGGCCGACCTCGTCCCGCCCCCACGGATCGACGTCCCCCCGGGGCCGCGGGTGTTCCCGGTCCCACGGGTCCTCCCTTCCCCCATCCCGGTCAAGCCCTGACCCGGCCGGCGAACCCGCACCGCGCATCGGGATGAAGGGAGGATGTCCATGACCGGGTCACACATCGGAACGCTCCGCGCCCGCGGGCGGCAGTGGGTGACGGTCGGACTCCATCTCGGCGCGGCCGCCGCGCTCGGACTCGGGTGCCGGTCGGCCGACCCGCCGTACCCCGACCCACCACCCCAGCCCTACACCGCCCTCTACCCGGGGCTCAAGGCCGCGGGCCCGCCCCCCGAGCCGGCCGTGGCCGCGTCTTCCCGGGTCCGCCCCATAACGGCGACCGAGCTGCCGGACAGCCCATCCCCAAGGCCCGGCAGCCCGGCCGGGCCGGTATCACCCCCTTCTCCCCTTGCGGGAGAGGGGTGGCCCGGAGCGCGTGAGGACACGATCGACCTGGGCGTCGCGCTCCGGCTTGCCGGGGTCGATAACCCGACGATCAACCTGTCCCGGGAGCGCATCCGCGAGGCCCTCGCCGATCAGCTCGCCGCCCGGTCGCTGCTCCTCCCGAGTGTGAACATCGGCGGGAACTACCACTACCATGAGGGCCCCCTTCAGGCGTCGTTCGGCCAGATCCGGTTCGTGGACAGCCAGAGCCTCTATCTCGGGTTCGGGGCCCGCACCCTGGCCGCCGAGAGCGTGGCGTTCCCCGGGGTCCGGCTGTTCGCCCATCTCGGGGACGCGGTGTACGAGCCGCTCGCCGCCCGCCAGCGGGTCGCGGCCCGCCAGTCCGACGCACAGGCCACCCGGAACGCGATTCTGCTCGACGTCTCCGCCGCTTACCTGACCCTGGTCGGGGCCGAGTCCCGGCTGGAAGTCCTCCGCCGCGGCGAGATGGACGGGGCCGAGATCGCCAGGCTCACGGCCGTGTTCGCCAGGGCCGGCCAGGGGCGGCAGAGCGACGCGAACCGCGCGGCGGGATACCAGGACCTCCTCCGCCGGCAGGTCCGCCAGGTCGAGGAAGACGTCGCGGTCGCGTCCGCCCGGCTGTGCCAGCTGCTCAACCTCGACCCGTCCGTCAGGCTCCGCACCCCCGGCGGAGCGGTCGACCTCTTCCGGCTGGTCCCCGAGGACGCCGACATCGAGCTGCTGGTGGCCGGTGCGGTGGGGTCGCGGCCGGAGGTGTTCGCCCGCCGGGCCGAGATCGAGGAGGCCCGGGTCCGGGTCCGCCAGGAGAAGGTCCGGCCGTTCGTCCCGGTGCTCTCCGCCGGGTTCAGCGGCGGGCTGTTCGGGGGTGGGAGCAACCAGGTCGCTTCCTTCTTCGGGCCGATGACCGGGCGGACGGATTTCGACGTGTTCGCGGTCTGGAACGTGCAAAACCTGGGGTTCGGGAACGTGGCCCAGGTCCGGCGGACGACCGCGGTCGTCGGGGAAGCGATGGCCGGGTACGACGCGGCCGTGAACCTGGTCCGCCGCCAGGTGGTCGAGGCCGTCGCCGAGACCCGGGCGGCGGCCCGGCAGGTCGAGATCGCGCGGACCGCCCTGGCGACTTCGGCGGAAGGCTACCAGCTGGAGCTGGCGCGAGTCAAGGACGGCCAGGGCCATCCGCTCGAGCTGCTCGACAGCTTCCACCAGCTCCTAGACGCCCGACAGGCGTTCGTGACGGCGGTGATCGCTTTCGACATCGCCCAGTTCCGGCTGTTCATCGCGGTCGGGAGCGACCCCTCCTCTGTCGGGCCGGACGCGGCCCTCACCGTCCCCCCTGCCCAACCGGCACCCGGCGGGCCGTTACCAGCTCCGGCGCCGGCCGAGCCTTCCCTCATCGTCCCGCTTCCCGGCGCCAAGCCCGACCGATAATATTCCGTTCCTCCGGCGTCCTCTCCGCTCATGAACTGGTCTTGGCGAGCGTAAGTGTCTTGCGATCGGCCGGCTCCGCCCAGAGCCGGAAACCGCCCAGAAACGCATTGGTGTTATCGCCGGCTCGGGAGTCGGGCGGTAACTCTCCTAGATTCTTGACGTTGCCGCCGCCGATGACCACGTCGTCGGGTTCCAGGGCGGCGACCAACTTTGCGACCACGTCGGTAACGCGTTTGCGCCATTTCTTTTTGCCTTGTCGCTCGAATCCGCGTTTGCCGACGTAATCCTCAAATGTGCCCTTTCTATAGGGAAGATGCGCCAGTTCCATCGGCTCGACAATGCCATCGACGACCATGGCGGCGCCCAGGCCGGTGCCCAGGCCCAGGAATAGCATCTTGCCTCCCTTGTAGCTCCCCAGGGCCTGCATGGCGGCATCATTGATGATCTTGACGGGACGACCAAACGCGGTCTGATAATCGAAGCCTACCCACCCCGGAGCGAGGTTGTGAGGCTCCGTAATCGGCCGGCCGCGGGCCACGAACCCTGGATAGCCGATCGATACCACGTCATACTGCCAGTCGCCCGCAAGGTCTATGACCCTTGCCACCATTTGTTCGGCAGTCAGGGTCGGCCCGGAAGGAAACTTCCGCGGCTCCTCGTGCCCCGTGGCGAGAATCTTCACGCTGGTTCCGCCGACATCAACGACCAGGATGTTCATGAAGCGACTCCGAAGGCGCCCTCGTTGAGTGGCGCTGCGCGGCCCGGCGGTCACTCCTCCACCCGGCCGAGGGGGGGTCGATCACAGACGGATCACCACTTACCGTCGTGCTTCTTACGCTACCGCCGGAAAGAAGGCTCTCGGTTCGGGGGCCGAAGGAGAGCGTGCGAACAGTCGCAAACATGCACCCGGGATGCCAGCGAGCGAATCCTTCATACCAATTCGTGTAAACTTCCAGGCGCAGCTCCGCTCGCGGCACTGGTATTGTTCGGCCGCTTCACCAGCGAGATAAAAAGGGGGACGCCGGGACGCCCACAGCCCGGCCGGCGCACGTTGTCTCTCCCCACGGGGGAACGGGGGCCGAAGCCGATGCGATACCAACCGATCGAGAACCACGGCATCGTCGGGAACATGCACAGCGCCGCCCTGGTCAGCCTGGACGGGTCGGTCGATTGGCTCTGCCTGCCGCGGTTCGACTCGCCCAGCGTGTTCGGGGCGATCCTGGACGCCGACAGGGGGGGCGGTTCCGGCTCGCCCCGCCCGCGGCCGGGGCGCTGCGCCCAGCCTGTCGGCGGCTCCGGGCCTTAACCTCGGCGGTGGATTCGGCCGGGGTCAGAAGCCGGTGAGCCCAATCGATTATCTGTCGAATGGAGGCGGTAAACTAGAGACGATACCCGAATAGTAATTAACTGTAATTTTATTTCATTACTGTGTTAGTTTCTACAATGATTTGCCTTGAAGTATGCTTAAATGGCCAGCGAGTTTTCACGGCTGGCCTCCCTCCCCCTGCAAGTATATACGCACAAGTATTGTACCAAATATTTAGCAATGGCCCGTCCGAGCCATCGACGCGTGATCGAATTGCCCTTATGTGCACTGGGGTCCCGTTGTCAGAGCCGGACTCCTTCGCCTTCAAGTGGCCTGAGTCGATTCTAAAAGTGGGGGACGAAATATTGATTCGTGTTATAGACGCCCAACAGGCAGACGCTCCAGTCGGCGTGGTGCCAGGTCCCCAGTCAGAGTGGCCAGCGAGGAGGCGGGCACTCTACGAACGGTTAAAGCAAGAGTTTGAGCCAGGCGGCTGATTACATCGGGTTGGACCGATTCCACCAGAGGGATGCTCTGTTGAATCCTTCTGGCGGGTGAAGGCCTGTAATGGTACATGAAGCCTCACACGCCGATGACCAAGTCCCCGCGGGCCGTTGCCCGGGAGGCCCTACGCCTGGCACAGGGTGCGTTGCCGGCATACGCCGCGGCCCGCAGCCGCAAGGACTACACCCAGCCCCCGTTGTTCGCCATCCTGGCCCTCAAGACGTTCCTGCGGACCGATTACCGGGGGGTCGCCCAGTTCCTCGCCGACTTCGCCGAGATCCGCGACGACCTCGGGCTGGAGAAGGTCCCCCACTACTCGACGTCGTGCTACGCGGCTGGGCGGCGGCCGGGAGTTTCATCCTTGCTTCCCGCTGATCCGGCGCGGCCCCAACCGCCTCGATCAGCCCCTCGGCATTCCCCCCATGCTTCGGATAGTGGATTCGCCGCCGCGATCCGGGCCGTCACCAGCGCGTCCGCCGTGTG
The DNA here is from genome assembly GCA_028288765.1 of Gemmataceae bacterium. Taxonomy (GTDB): domain Bacteria; phylum Planctomycetota; class Planctomycetia; order Gemmatales; family Gemmataceae; genus Urbifossiella. The sequence continues at coordinate 44,732 of JAQGHQ010000591.1, forward strand.
CCAATACCCGGTACATCTGGCCGCGATCCATCTGACCGTAATCTGCATCAACTACCGGCTCTCGGCGTCCTTCAGCAGTCCGGATAACGGTTTGACGTGCGCGGGTGAGTTCGTGGGCCGGCCGCCCCGCCGGTCCCAAAGCTTCCCGTCGGGCCCGGGGTGAGTTGGCGGACCTTCCATCCAGGAGACGTTCCGCACCGTCAAGGAGTCGACCGCCTGACGATCAGGCTGGCCTCGCACTCGACGACGTTCACTTCTTCCCGCGATTCTTCGGGGTCTTCGGTGCGGCCCCCGGCTGAGCGGCCGGAGTTGGCACGGGTGTCGATACGGCCGCTGACGCCGCCGGACGGCTCGGTTGCCACTCGTAGAACCCCTGGTCCGCCGCGTCCCGACCCTTGTCGGTCAGCTCGTACAGCCCGTCCCCGACTTTGTTAAAGAACCCGTTCGCGACCAACCAATCCACGTCGCTCTGGTCGCGGCGGGCCATGCTCCGAAGGTCCTCGAACCGGGTCCGCTTCTTCCGAAGGGCGATCCGAACCATCCGCCAACGGCCGATCGAAAGGCTGAACTGTGCCATCTGGAAAGATCCTGGGGTGTGTGAAGAGAGGGATTAAAGGTGGGGTCTACGTCTTCCTGGCTATTCGCTTCGGGATCAGGTGTTCCGACTCGACGGTCACTTCGTCGCACACCGCGAACCGGCCGGTGGGAACGCCGCGGGCGTGAGCGAGTTTCACGCCCGCCGCCCAGCTCGGAAGACGCTGCCCCTGCTCGTGGTTTCGCAGGCGGCCGAGGGGGGGCCCGGCTTTCTCGGCGAGTTGCTGCTGGGTCAAGCCCGCTTCTTCCAGCAGGCTGCGAAGCAAATCCATGAACCTCACTCCCCGCTCCCGCCCGGTGCGTGGATGATCTTATTCACTTTTGGGGAGTACAGCAACTGGGGTAGTCGCTCCATAATGGCTAGTTCGCCAAAACGATTAAGCGAGCGGCAGGAGAAAACCGACCCGCCGAGTGATCTCGTGGCACAGGTCTCCAGAGCTGTGCGACTTCGCAAGTCTGGAGACCTGTGCCACGAGAACTCCAGCCCGACCGGCCCGTTCTCGTGGGTCAATTTTCACCCGCCGCTCGCCTCATACAGGAACCCGGTGAGACGGTCGCTTTTTCGTCGGTGCGGGGGGACCCGCTCGCGGGTCGCGCGGCACCTACCCGGAGTCGGGCCGGACGGCTCAACGGCCGAGTCGGTCCGGCGCGACACGGATCAAACCGAATGCGACCGCCTCATCGGGTTCCTGTATCAGGACACGCGTCGAAGGACTCACCGCTTTGATGTATTATGCCCCTCGTGCGGGTCAAACGATGTGGGGATACCCGGTCGGGCTCGGGCGAGTGGTGTGGTCGCCTCACCGAGACGACCGGCAATAGCCTGGGGCGCGAGTCCATATCTGTACAAGCGTATAGTTAACAAGTTAATGAGAGTTAACGACCGGCGGGTTGAGTCGTCCAAGGCATGCGCGCCGGCCGGAAACCCAGAAAATCTTAACCAATCTTAACTCGCTAGCTCGGTTATCTTGCCGGAAGACGTGTGTGGGCCGGGAGTTCGGAATCGCTTTTGGGATGTGCGTAAATGGTCTCGGGCGGGTGGTATTACCGCCCGGTTGGGACGCCACGACCGTCACCGTCCCTCGCCGAGGGCGGTCCGTTGGCGGCAGGCAACCACCGGGGGTAGAATCTATCGCGTCGGTACCGTTCCCCCGCTTGACGAGGACAATCATGCCCACCCGGGTCTTCCGCCGGACGAGCCTGCTCGGTCTGCTCGCCGCCTGCCTGACCGCGGGCTGGGCCGTCGCCCAGCCGGAGCCGAAACCCGACCCGCCCATGCCGACGACGGACACCGGCATCGCCGCCTACCGGCAGGTGCTGAAGTCCACCGTCTGGGTCCACTCCGAACGTGGGCCCGGGAAGCTGGCCACCGGGAGCGGGTCGCTGATCGACAAGGGCCGCCGGCTGATCCTGACGAACTACCACGTCGTCGGGAACGTGAAGACGGCGACCGTGTTCTTCCCCGCGTTCGACGGGAAGAAGGTGATCCCGGAGCGGCGGTACTACCTCGACCGGTCGTCCCGACTCGGCATCCCGGGGGATGTCGTCGAGGTCGATCGGGCGGCGGACCTCGCCTTGATCCGGCTCGACCGGGTCCCGGACGGGGCGTTGGAAATCCTGCCCGCCGCCGAAAGCCCGGACCCCGGCCAGACCGTCCACTCGCTCGGCAACCCGGGCCGCAGCGGGGCGCTGTGGGTGTACACCCCGGGGAAGGTCCGGCAGGTCTACACCAAGGCCTGGAAAGCGAAGCTGGACGACAAGACGATCCACACGTTCGAGGCCCGGGTGGTCGAAACCGATTCCCCAACCAACCCCGGGGACAGCGGCGGCCCGCTGGCGAACGACAAGGGCGAGCTCGTCGGGGTGACCGAGGGCGGGGCGACGGACGCGCAGCTGCTGAGTCTGTTCGTGGACATCTCGGAGGTGAAGAAGCTGCTCCGCCGGCGGTCCGTGGTCGCCCTCCGAACCGGCGACAGCGGGGACACGCCGAAGCCGAAGGAGAAAGAGCCGGCGAAACCAGCGCACGACAAGCCGCTGGAGAGCAAGGACGGCGCGAAGTTCTTCAGCGCCGATGCGTGGAAGAAGGTGCAGACGGCGGCCGACCGGCTGTTCAAGGAGAAGAACACCGACCTGCTGATCGAGACGTTCGACACCCCGCCGAAGGGCGACGTGGACAAGGTCAAGGCCATGTCCGCGGCCGACCGGGAGAAGTTCTTCCGCGAAATCGTCCTCGACCGGGTGAAGACCGAAAAGCTGAGCGGGGTCTACATCCTGGTGTGCAAGTCTCCGCCATCCCTCTACGTGGAGGTGACCGCGGGGGCCGGGCTGCCGGCGGACACCGGGAAGAAGCTCCGCGAAACCCTGCTGGCGGCGTTCAAGGAGAAGAAATTCGACGAGGGGCTCACCAAGGCGATCGATATCGTCCTCGAGGCGAAGGGGTTGGGGGAGAAAAAGTGACCGGACCGGGCCGCGGCGTGATGTTGTGCGACGACCTGATCTTCTTCAGCCGGGTGGCCGCGACCGCCCGCGCCGCGGGGCTGGAGGTGAAGCAGGTCCGCTCGGCGGCGGCGCTCCTGGAAGCGGTGAAGCAAGACCCGCCCGGCGGGATAATCGTCGACCTGCACGCCGCCGGGCTCGACGTCCCGGCGCTGCTGGCGGGGTTGCGGACGGCATGCCCGGTGATGCCGCGGACCATCGCCTTCGGGTCGCACGTCGAGGCCGAGACGTTGCGAGCGGCTCGCGCCGCCGGGGTCGACCGGGTGATGCCGCGGAGCCAGTTTGTGAAGGAGCTGGAAGCCGATCTGCGGGCCTGGCTGACGCCGGTGGGGGAGTTATCGTAAGAACCCCTCCCCCGGCCCCTCCCCTGGGAAGGGAGGGGAGCAAGATCCGACTCCCCCTTCCTTCTCAGGGAAGGGGGTTGGGGGTTAGGTTCTTCCTACAGAAGCCCCTGATTGATGAGCGCCCGGAGCCCGAGGACGTGCTTGCACCGGCCCCACCGGAGGAACCCGAGGCATTCACACGAGCTGTCCTGGGGGGTGTTGATGCGGACGTGGTAGACCGTCCCCATCCCCAGCCGGTGGACGGCGAACCCCCGGCCGCCGATCTCACACGGGAGTTCGCAGAGCGCGTAGAACTGTGCCCGGCCGGCGATGGTGATGCAGAACACCCCGATCCCGTCCGTCTCGGGCGACCGAACGAGCCGGATCGTGCGGGCCGGGGCGGGCTCTGCCATGCCGTCATTGTAGGTGACCTTCCCGCGCCCCGCCGAGTTGTTAGAATCGGTGCATTCTCCCTGCGCCTCAGCCGAGAGTGGCCCCATGCGGTTCACCAAAATGCACGGGATCGGCAACGATTACGTGTACGTCGATTGCGTCCGCAACCCCCTCCCCGCCGACCCGCCGGCCCTCAGCCGGGCGGTCAGCGACCGGCACTTCGGGATCGGGTCGGACGGGCTCATCCTGATCTGCACGAGCGAGAAGGCCGACGCCCGGATGCGGATGTTCAACGCCGACGGGTCCGAGTCCGAGATGTGCGGGAACGGGCTGCGGTGCGTGGCGAAGTTCGTGTACGACCACGGCATCGCCCGGAAGCCCCGGCTGGCGATCGAGACCGGCCGCGGGGTCCTCGGCGTCGACCTCGACGTGAAGCAGGACAAGGTGAGCCGGGTCCGGGTGAACATGGGCGAGCCGATCCTGAAGTCCGCCGACATCCCGACGACCCTGCCGGGCGACCCGCCGGTGAACGCCCCGCTGACCGTCGCCGGCACGCGGGTCGAGGTCACCTGTGTGTCGATGGGCAACCCGCACGCGGTGGTGTACCCCGGGGACGACTACTTCCACCCCGAGCCGCGAGACCTGGTCGCCGAACTCGGGCCGAAGATCGAGCACGCCCGCGAGTTCCCCCGGCGGGTGAACGCCCACTTCGTGAAGGTGCATTCCCCGGGCGAAGTGACGATGCGGACCTGGGAGCGCGGCAGCGGGATCACGCTCGCGTGCGGGACCGGGGCGTGTGCGGTGTGCGTGGCCGGGGTGCTCACCGGGCGGACCGGGCGGAAGATCCTCGCCCACCTGCCCGGCGGGGACCTGGAACTCGAATGGTCCGCGGCCGACAACCACGTTTACATGGCTGGTCCGGCGACCGAGGTGTTTACGGGGGAATGGCCGGAATCAGTTAAAAGTGAAAAATGAAAAGTTCAAAGTGAAAATAGAGTAAACTAGTATTGTATTGTTTTTCACTTTGAACTTTTCATTTTTCACTTTTAACTGATCGGGGAGGTCGTGAGATGAAGATCCGCAACCGCCACCTCGTCCGGGCGGCCGGCTGGCTCGGGGCCGGAATTGCCCGGGGCCTGGTCCGCAGCCTCCGCTGCCGGGATCACTTCCTCGGCCCCGACGTGGCCCGCGGGCGGCTCGCCCTGGCCCACAGATTCATCTACTCCATCTGGCACGAAAACATTCTCCTCCCCGCCGTCAGGTTCGGCGGCCCGGACCTGGCCGTCCTCATCAGCTCGCACGCCGACGGTCAGATCCTCGGGGGGTTGATCGCCTCGATGGGGATGGAGATGGTCGTCGGGTCCACCACCCGGGGCGGGGTGGAGGCGGTCCGTCGGCTCGTCCGGCCGGACACGTCGTGGCGGAACCTGGCGGTCACCCCCGACGGGCCGCGGGGGCCGCGGCGGGTCGTCCAGCAGGGGATCATCTACATCGCCTCCCGGACCGGGATGAAGATCGTCCCCATCGGGGTCGGGTACGACCGGCCGTGGCGGCTCGGGAGCTGGGACCGGTTCGCGATCCCGAAGCCGTGCTCGCGGGCGCGGTTCGTGTTCGGCGTACCGGTCGGGGTGCCCGCGGGCCTCCGAACCGCCGGGCTCGAAGAGGACCGCGTCCGGATCCAGGCCGAGATGGACCGGGTCAACGCCCTCGCCGAAGCCTGGGCCGCCACCGGCAAGCTCGTGCTCCCCGCCGCCGGGACCGACAAGTCCCACAAGCTCGCCTCTTGACCGTTCCCGTAAAACGAACTCGCCGCGGGCAGTCGTTCCCGGGTCGGTGGTTCCCGGGTCAGCTCGGCCCGTGGGACTTGGAACCGGTGAACCTGGAACGATCAGCTGTTTCTCCGGGGCGGGAGAGTGGGTGTAGGTGTGGGCACGGTCGATGATCGCGGGTACGTCATCCCGCCGCGGTTCTGGGCCTGGGCCGGGACCCGCCGGGCCGTCCGTGTCTTTCTCTGGCTGTTCGCCCTGGGGGTCGGCGCGCACCACCTCTGGCACGCCCGGAACTGGCTCGCCGACGGCCCCGACACGCCGACCCACCGCCGCCGCCCGGACCCCGGCGGGCACGGCCATACGCAGATCGATTTCGGCGGGCAGTGGGTCATGGGCCGGATGCTCGTTCTCGGGCACGGCCGGGATCTGTACCACCGGCAACGCCAGTGGGAGGTCGTCCGGGAAGGGTACCCCGTCTCGGCGGAGACACCGGTCCAGCGGGAAGAAACGCTCGTCCCCAGGCACCTCCGTCAGCTCGCCCGGTCGGACGACGACGTCGGGCACGACGCCGATCGGCTGATGTCGTGGTTCATGGGGGCCGACCCACCCCAGCCCTGGAAGACGGTCGGCGGGGCCGCCGCCGCACCCCTCGCCGCCGGTCCGTTCGGCGGCCCGTTCGCCGCGGTCGCCCTGCACCAGGCCGCGGCCCAAAGCGTCACCTCGGACGTCGCCGCGGAGGTCAGCGCGCCGGCGGTCGGCGGGCCGCTCTACCCGCCGGTCCACGCCTTCTTCTACGCCCCGCTCGGCCTGTTCGATCACCCGCACGACGCCTACGCCCTCTTCCAGGTGATCGCCGTCGGCCTGGCCTACGTCGCCGGGCTCGGCGTCAACGTCCTCACCCGCGGGCGGGTGTGGTGGTCGGTCGCCAGTGCCGGGGTCCTCCTGTACCCCGGCTGCCGGAGCGGTCTCGACCTCGGCCAGAACCCGACCCTTTCGCTCTGCATCGCCCTCTGGGGGTGGGTCCTGGCCGCCCGGGGCCGGGAGTGGGCCGGCGGGGCGGTGTGGGGGATCTTCGCGTTCAAGCCGGTGTGGGGGATGGCGTTCTTCCTCGTCCCGCTCCTGGCCGGCCGGTGGCGGGTCTGCCTGGCGATGGTCGGGACCGGGGCCGTGCTCGGCGCGCTCACCCTGCCGGTGGTCGGGGTGCAGACGTGGTTCGACTGGCTGGCGGTCGGGAAAGAAGCGGCCGGGGTGTACAACGAGAGCCTGAACTGGATCAACCTGAGCCGCGACCTGCAGGGCATCCCGCGCCGGTTCCTGCTCGATTTCACCCGGCCCGAAGCGGAGCGAGATACCCCGCAGGCCAGGGCCGTGGCGTGGGGCCTGTGGGGCGTAGTGTTCGGCACCACCGTGCTCGTGTACCGGGTCTGGGCGAACCGCCGCAAGCCGATCGGGTTGGGGGCGGGGTTCCTGTTCCTCGGCGCGTTCCTCACCTGCTACCGGTTCATGTACTACGACGTGCTGCTCTCGCTGGTCGGGGTGGTCTGCCTGCTCGCCGAGCCGGGGCGGTTCTTCCGAACCCGTGTGTTCGGGGTCGACCTCACCCCCCAGGTGCCGATGCCCGCCCGCTCCCTCGACCGGCCCGCAGCCGCGGCGGACCCGTTCGGCCCGAAGCTGGTCGGGTACGTCAGCTCCGTCCCGCTCACCCTCCTGGCCGGGCTCTACCTCGTCGAGAACGTGTTGACCGGGCTGGCCGTCGAGGCCACCGTCGGGGTGATCGGCTGGGGCCACCCCACGACCGCGGCCGACGGGGCGACCGCGATGACGACCCCGCGGATGCACGCCGACACGTCGATCGCCTACCCGTGGGACACCGTCCTCGTGATCGCCCTCTGGGCGTGGTGCGGGCTACAGCTGATCCTCCGGGGTGAGCGGTCCGAAGGACAACCAGATGACCCGGGCCGGGTCACTCCCGGGGAGCCCGCCGGAGGGCGACCGCCAGGATGACCACCCCGACGGCGGCCCCGCAGACGGACCCCGTCAGGGTGCCGACCTTGCCGGCCGCGAGGTGTTCGGGGTCCAGCGCCAGGCCGGCGACGAACAGCGACATGGTGAACCCGATCCCGGCCAGCGCCCCGCCCCCGACCATCATTCCCCACGTCACCCCGCGGGGCAGTTCGGCCAGTCCCAGCCGTACCGCCAGCCAGCTGGTCAGCACGATCCCGACCGGCTTGCCCAGGAAGAGCCCGAGGGCGACCGCCACGGCCACCGGGTCGGTCAGGGCCGCGGGGGTGACCTCGACCCCGGCGTTCGCCAGGGCGAACAGCGGCATCACGACGAACCCGACCCACGGGTGGAGCTGGGTTTCGAGCCGGTCCAGCGGCGACACCGACTCCCGGGCGGCGAACGACAGGAGCCGGAGGTCTTCGGCCCCGACCTCGTCCGCCCCGTCGTCCCGCAGCCCGGCCGCCACGTCCGTCAGGGCGAGCCGGAGGGCGGCCCGACTGACCCAGGTGCCGGACGGGGTCAACAGCCCGAGCAGCACCCCGGCCACCGTCGGGTGAACCCCGGACTGATACACGGCCAGCCAGACCCCGACCCCGACCAGCACGTAGACCCGGGTCGACCGGACCCCGAGCTCGGTCAGGATCGCCGCCAGGCACAACCCGCCGAGGGCCAGCAGGAGCATGAACGGGTGCAGCCCGGTCGAGTAGAACACCGCGATCACCAGGACCGCCCCGATGTCGTCGGCGATCGCGAGCGACAGGAGGAGGATCTTCAGCCCGAGGGGGACCCGCCGGCCGAGGAGGGTCAGGACCCCGACCACGAACGCGATGTCCGTGGCCATCGGGATGCCCCATCCCCGGCCGCCGGGCTTCCCGGCAATGAGGGCGAGGTAGACCGCGGCCGGGGCGAGCATCCCGCCGACCGCCGCCACGACCGGCAGGACCGCCTTCCGCGGTTCCTGAAGCTCCCCGGCGACCAGTTCTCGTTTGATCTCCAGCCCGACCACGAAGAAAAAAACGGTCATCAACACGTCGTTGACGGCCAGGTGGCCGAGGTCGCCGGCCAGGGCGAACGGGCCGACCTGGAGGCGGAGCGGGGTGTGCCAGAAGGCGTGATACCACCCGGCCGCGGGGGAGTTCGCGAGGACCAGGGCGACGACGGTACAGGCGAGCAGCACCGCCCCGCTCGCCGACTCGATCCGGAGAAACCGGGCGAGCGGGCGGACGAGCCGGCGGACCGGGGGGTCGGGGAGCAGGCGGGCGAAAGCGGGCCTGGAGGCCGGAGACGGGGGGTGGGCCATCCATCGTCCTTCGGGGCGGAGGCCGGTCGGACGTCCGGGCACGCGCGCCCCGGGCGGCGGTCACGCCGCCGGTTCGTCGGTCGCCCGGCGGGCCGTGTACAAGTCCTTCACCCGTTGGATTGTAAGGAAAAAGACGGGGGTCAAGAAGATCCCGAACGCGGTCACCCCGACCATCCCGGCGAACACGGCGGTGCCGAGGGCGTGCCGCATCTCGGCCCCGGCCCCCTCCGCCAGCACCAGGGGGACCACCCCGATGATGAACGCGACCGACGTCATCACGATCGGCCGGAGCCGGAGCGCGCACGCCTCCAGGGTGGCGGCCCGGGCGTCGGCCCCGGCCTCCCGCCGCTGCTTCGCGAATTCGACGATCAGGATCGCGTTCTTGCACGCCAGTCCGACGAGGACCACGAACCCGATCTGGGTGAAGATGTTGATGTCCTGGCCGGCCGCCCGGACCCCGATCACCGCGCTCAACAGACACATCGGGACGACGAGGATCACCGCCAGCGGCAGCGCCCAGCTCTCGTACTGGGCGGCCAGCACCAGGAACACCAGCACCACCGACAGGATGAACGCCCGGGCGGCGGTGTCCTTGGTCTGAAGCTGGAGGAGGGCCAGCTCGGTCCACTCGGACCGCATGGTCGGGGGGACCTGCTCGGCCGCCGTCCGCTCCAGGGCGCCGATCGCCTGGCCGGAACTGACCCCGGGGGCCGGGGAGGTGTTCACCGCGACCGCCGGGTAGAGGTTGTACCGCTGGACCATGACCGGGCCCGTGGTCTCGGAGTTCTTCAGGAACTCCTTGATCGGGACCATTTCCCCCCGGGTGGTCTTCACCTTCAGGCGCAACACGTCCGCGATCGACTGCCGGAACCGGGACTCCGCCTGGACGTTCACCTGCCACGTCCGCCCGAACTGGTTGAAGTCGTTCACGTACAGCGACCCGAGGTACACCTGGAGGGTGGTGATGATCTCGCCCACCGGGACCCCGCGGCTCTGGGCGGCCACCCGGTTGATGTCGAGGAACAACCACGGGGTGTCGGCCCGGAACCCGGTGAACGTATCCCGCAGCTCGGCCGTCTCGTTCGCGGTCGTGACCAGCTGCCGGCCGGCCTCCTCCAGGTCGGTGGCCCCGACCCCGCTCGGGTCCAGGACCACCATCTTGAACCCGCCGGCGGTCCCCAGCCCGTCCACCGGCGGGGCCCCGAACACGTTCACCGCCGCCCCGGGTACCCGGTCGTTGAACGTCTCCTGGAGACGGGCCGCGATCGCGTCCGCGTGCCGGTCCGGGGCCAGTCGGTCCGAGAACCGGTCGAGCATCACGTACAGGGTGCCGAAGTTCGGGGCGTTCGCCCCGAGCAGGACCGACTGGCCGGAGACGGTCAGGGTGTGGCTCACCCCCGGCATCTCCCGGGCGACCCCGTCGAGCTGCCGCATTACCCGGTTGGTCCGGTCGACCGAGGCGGCGTCCGGGAGCTGGACGTTCACGAGCAGGTAGCCTTTGTCCTGCTGGGGAATGAACCCGGTCGGGGTGGTGGTCATCGTGACGTACGTCAGGTACAGGAGCCCGCCGTACCCGAGCAGGACCAGCGGGCCCACCCGGAGGGTCACCCCGACGACCCGGATGTACCAGGCGGTGACCGCGTCGAACCCGACGTTGAACCCGGCGAACGTCCACCCCAGGGCCCGGTTCAGGACCACCCGGAGGAAGTATCCGGCCGCCCCACCGGCCCCCCCCGCGACGGCCGGCACCAGCCACCCCGCGGCCGGGGCCAACCACCCCTGCCCCTGGGGCGGGAGAAGGGCCACCCACCGGCCGACGTGCCCGGTCAGAAAGAAGTACGCCGCGGCGGCCCCGAGCAGCGGGAACACCACCCGCGGGAGCGGCTCCTTCTCCTCGCCGGCCGCCTTCGGCTTGAGGAGGAGGGCGCACAGGGCCGGGCTGAGGGTCAGGGAGTTGAACGTCGAGATCAGGGTGCTGACCGCGATCGTGACCGCGAACTGGCGGTAGAACTGGCCGACGATCCCGCTGATGAACACACACGGGACGAACACCGCCGTGAGCACCAACCCGACCGCCACCACCGGCCCGGCCACCTCGTCCATCGCCTTGGCGGTCGCCAGCCGGGGGGACAGGCCCCCCTCGACGTGGTGCTGGACGGCCTCGACGACGACGATCGCGTCGTCGACCACGATCCCGACCGCGAGCACCAGCCCGAACAGGGTCAGGTTGTTGATCGAGTACCCGAGCACGATCATGGCGGCGAACGTCCCGACGATGGCGACCGGGACGGCGGCCAGGGGGATGATCGCGGCCCGCCACGACTGGAGGAAAACCAGCATCACCACCGCCACCAGGATGACCGCGTCGCGAAGGGTCTTGAACACCTCCTCGATCGACTCCTCGATGAACGGCGTGGTGTCGTAGACGATGTCGTACTCCAGCCCATGCGGGAACCGCTGCTTGAGCTCCTCGACCCGCGCCTTCACCTTCCGGGCGGTTTCGAGCGCGTTCGACCCCGGGAGCTGGTACACGGACAGGGCCACCGACGGCCGCCCGTCGAGCGTACACGTCTGGTCGTAGGCGAGGGCCCCGAGTTCCGACCGGGACACGTCCTTCACCCGGACCACCCGCCCGCTGTCGTCGGCCTTGAGGACCACGTCCGAGAACTGCTCGGGGATGGCCAGCCGGCCGAGGGTGTTGATCGTGTACTGGAACGCCTGGCCGGTCGGGGCCGGGGGCTGGCCGACCTGGCCGGCCGGGACCTGGGCGTTCTGCTGTTCGATCGCGGTCACCACTTCGGCCCCGGCCAGCCCCCGGCTGGCCAGCTTCTCGGGGTCCAGCCAGAGCCGCATCGAGTAGTCCCGTTGGCCGAGGAAGGTGATGTCCCCGACCCCGGGCAGCCGGGCCAGTTCGTCCCGCAGGTAGATCGTCGCGTAGTTGCTCAGGTACAGGTTGTCCCGGGACCCGTCCGGGCTGTACAGGTTGATGATCATCAGCTGGCTCGGCGACTTCTTCTTGACCGTCACCCCCCGCCGCTTGACCAGGTCCGGGAGGACGGGCTGGGCCAGGTTGACCCGGTTCTGGACCAGTACCTGGGCGACGTTCAGGTCCACCCCCGGCTTGAACGTGACGGTCAGGGTGTACGTCCCGTCGTTCGTACACTGGGAGGACATGTACATCATCTCCTCGACCCCGTTCACCTGCTGCTCGATCGGGGCGGCGACCGTGTCGGCCACGACCCGGGCGTTCGCCCCGGGGTAGACCGTGTACACCTCCACCGTCGGCGGGGTGATCTCCGGGTACTGCGCGACCGGGAGGGAACTGACCCCCACCATCCCCGCCAGGGTGATGATGATGGACAGCACGGTCGCGAAGATCGGCCGGTCGATGAAGAAGTGGGTCATGGAAACCAGAGGTCAGAAGTCCGAGGACAGAAGTCAGAGGTCAGGTTTTCACCCCAACGGGGTGGGAGCACGTAGCCCGGGGCATCGCCCCGGGTGGGAGAGACGCGGTCGCGATTCGGTCGGACGCTGATGGGGCGGCGTCGCTCCGCCCGGGGCGATGCCCCGGGCTAATCGCTCTCAGCCCTTCAGGCTGAATACCCCGGCCCCTTCAGGCTCAATACGCCGCCCGCTGCCCTCCTCACGCCCCGAACTTCCGCCGCGTGACCTTGCGGAACCCCGCCCCGGCGGCGGTGAGCGCGACCCCCGCGAGCGGGCGGACGAACCGGAACCGGATCGCGTACAGGACCGCGTCGCTCACCGCCCGGACGTACCGGTTGGCGAACAGCGGGGTCGTGGTCAGGCGGTCGACCAGGTAGAAGAAGATCGGGGTCAGGAAGATCCCGAAGAGCGTCACCCCGGCCATCCCCCCGAGCACCGCCACCCCCAGAGCCTGCCGCATCTCCGACCCCGCCCCGGTCGCCACCGCCAGCGGGAAGACCCCGAGGATGAACGCGACCGACGTCATCAGGATCGGCCGGAACCGCAGCCGGCAGGCGTCGAACACCGCCGTCCGGACGTCGGCCCCCTTCGCCCGGGCCACCCGGGCGAACTCGACGATCAGGATCGCGTTCTTGCACGCCAGCCCGATCAGGACCACGAACCCGACCTGGGTGAAGATGTTCACGTCCTGCTTGCGGACCCCGGCCCCGCGGACCAGGGCGTTGGCCCCCTTGATCGGGTGGTCGTCGAGCCACCGGCCGGGCGGCTGGGCCCACTCCCCGAACTTGAGCCAGCCGGGCACGTTGGCGTTCGCGTTCCAGTCGGCCAGGGTCTGGACCGCCGTCCCGGGGTCGGTCACCCACACGGCGGCGAGCGAGCAGACCACGCACACCGGGACGACCAGGATCACGGCCAGCGGGAACGCCCAGCTCTCGTACAGAGCGGCCAGGACCAGGAACACGAACGTGACCGACAGCCCGAACACGAGCACCGTGGTGTCCCCGCGGAACGTGTAAATCCCGGGGATGCGCAGCTCCGACCGCCCGGCGAGCTGTTCGATGAACGACAGCTCGGTCCACTCCGCCCCCATCGTCGCCGGCAGCTCGCGGTCCGCCAGTCCCTCGAGGGCCGCGCGGGCGTCCCCGGTACTCACCCCGGCCGCGACGTTCCCGTTGACCGGCGCCGCGGGATACATGTTGTACCGGGTGATGACCAGCGGGCTGCTCGTTTCCCGCACCCGCACCACCGCCCCGAGCGGGACCATCCCCCCGTTCCGGTTCCGGACCTTCAGCCGGCGGATGTCCTCCACCTCGTTGCGGAACGAGAGGTCCGCCTGGACGTTCACCTGCCAGGTCCGGCCGAACCGGTTGAAGTCGTTCACGTACCGGCTGCCCATGCTCCCCTGCAAGACGGTGTCGACGTCCGCCAGGGTCACCCCCTTGGACAGGCAGGCCACCCGGTCGATGTCCGCGAACACCTGCGGGGAGTTGGTCTTGTAGACCGTGAACAGGCCGGTCACCTGGGGCAGGGACTTGGCCTTGGCGATGAAGTTGTTGGTCTGCTTTTCCAGGGTGTCCGGGCCGACGTCGCTGCGGTCCTCGATCATGAACCGGAACCCGCCCGCCCGGCCGAGGCCGGACACGGCCGGGGCCCCGAACACGTTGAGCTGGGCCTCGGGAATCTCGGCCGCGAGCTTGTCGGCCAGGTTCGCCCGGATCACGTCCGCGTACAGGTCGGGCGCCCGGCGGTCGTCGAACCCTTCGAGGATGATGAACATCGAGCCGAAGTTCGAGCCGTAGGCGCTGAGCACGAACGAGTTCCCGATCACGCTGTTGACGTGCTTGACCGGGCGGACCCGCCGGACCCACCGGGCGTCCGGTCCCTCGCCCTCCCGCACCGCCCCCGGGTCCCCTTCCCGGGCGGCGACCACCACCTCGAACTCTTTGATGGACTGGGCGATCCGGGCGATCACCGCCCGGCTCCGGTCCACGGCCGCGGCGTCCGGCAGCTGGATGCTGGCGATCAGGTACCCCTTGTCCTGCTGGGGGATGAACCCGGTCGGGAGGTAGCCGTACCCGGCCACCCCGGCGGCGACCATCCCGGCGTACCCGGCCAGCGCGACGACCGGCACCCGGAGCCCGAGTTTGACCGTCCGGACGTACAGGCCCCCGCACTTGGCGAACCCCCAGTTGAACGCGCGGAAGAACCGTTCGAGGGCGGGGTTCAGCAGGAAGCCCCCGGCCAGCGCCCCGGGCACGAGGACCAGGGCCGGGACGGCCCACCGGCCCGCCGGCCCGAGGTGGGCCTGCCACCCCCTGGTGGTGTTGGCGACCGCGACGACCGATTCCTCGCCCACCCCGACGGCCGCCGCCAGACGCACGAGAATGGGAAAGAACGCCAGGTAGGCGAGATACCCGAGCCCGGCCCCGATCAGCGGAGAGGCGAGCTTCGGGAACGGCCGCTGGCCGGTCCCCGGCCCGGTCCGCTTCAACAGGAGGGCGCACAGGGCCGGGCTGAGGGTGAGGGAGTTGAACGTCGAAATCAGGGTGCTGACCGCGATCGTGACCGCGAACTGGCGGAAGAACTGGCCGACGATCCCGGACAGGAAGGCGCACGGGACGAACACCGCCGACAGCACGACCCCGACCGCCATCACCGGCCCGGCCACGTCTTCCATCGCCCGGACCGTCGCGGCCCGCGGGGCCAGCCCCGTCTCCAGCTGGTGCTGGACGGCCTCGACGACGACGATCGCGTCGTCGACCACGATCCCGACCGCGAGCACCAGCCCGAACAGCGTCAGGTTGTTGATCGTGTACCCGAGGGCGGCCATGGCGGCGAACGTCCCGATGATGGCGACCGGGACGGCGGCCAGGGGGATGATGGCGGCCCGCCACGACTGGAGGAAGATCAGGACCACGACCGCCACGAGGGCGATCGACTCCCACAGGGAGGTGAACACCTCTTCGATCGACTCGCGGATGAACGGGGTGGTGTCGTACCCCATCTCGTAGACGATCCCCTCGGGGAAATCCTTCGCCATCTCGTCCATCTTGGCCACGATCATGTCGCGGGCCTTGAGGGCGTTCGCGTCGGCCAGGAGGAACACGGCCAGCCCGACCGTCGGCTTGTTGTCGAACGTGTTGCTCACGTCCTCGGATTTGGCCCCCATCTCCACCCGCGCGACGTGCTTGAGCTGGACCTTCTGCCCCTCCGGCCCGACCTTGACCAATACCCGCTCGAAGTCCTCGACCGTCGTCAGCCGGCCGACCCCGGTGATGGGGAACTGGAACGGCTGCCCGGCCCCGACCGGGGGAAGCCCGATCTGGCCGGCGACCAGCGGTTGGTTTTGCTCCTGGATCGCCTTGACCACGTCGGCGGCGGTCAGGCCCCGGGCGGCGAGTTTTTCCGGGTCGACCCAGACCCGCATGGAGTAGTCCCGCTGGCCGAAGACGAGGACGTCGCTGACCCCGGGCAGCCGGGAGAGTTCCTCCCTCAGCCGGATGACCGCGTAGTTGCTCAGGTAAAGCTGGTCGTACCGCCGGTCCGGCGAACTCAGGGCGCAGGTCAGCAGGATCTCGGACGACCGCTTCCGGGTAGTGACCCCGGTCGCCCGGACCACGTCCGGGAGCTGGGGCATGGCCAGGGAGACCCGGTTGAGCACCCGGATCTGGGACATGTTCAGGTCGGTCCCGATCTTGAACGTGACGGTCAGGGTGTAGCTGCCCTCGCTGGTACACTGGGAGGACATGTACAGCATGTCCTCAACCCCGTTCACCTGCTGTTCAATGGGAGCGGCGACCGTGTCGGCCACCACCTTCGCGTTCGCCCCGGGGTAGTTGCAGTCGACCTGGATGGTCGGCGGGGTGACCTGGGGGTACTGGGACACCGGCAGGGTGAACACCGCCAGCCCGCCGGCCAGGGTGATGAGTACCGAGAGGACGGTCGCGAAGATCGGCCGGTCGATGAAGAAGCGAGGGCTCATTCGGCGGCATTCGAGGAGGTTGAGGGCAAGGGACCCGGGGCCCGGGGCTCATGCGGGCGGGCGGCGCAAACGGGGCCGCGGGAGACGAGCGGGGGCGGGCGGCCGGCCCCGGCTCACTTCCCTTTTTCCGGAGCGGCGGAGGGCGCCCGGTCGGTCATCTTCGGGTTCACCTTGCCGCCCCCCTGCCGGACGCGCTGCTGGCCGCTCACGATCACCCGCTCGCCGGGGGCGATCCCTTGCTCGATCGCCCGCGCCTCGCCGGCCTGCGGGCCGAGGACGACCCGCCGGTAGACGGCCTCGTTGTTCTCGTTCACCACGTACACGAACTTCTGGCCCTGGTCGGACCCGATCGCCTCCTCGGGGATCATCAGCGCCTCGTGGGGCTGGCCCATCGGCAGCCGGACCCGGACGAACATGCCGGGCGAGAGCATCCGGAGCCCCTTCCGCTCCGTGTCCGCGTACACGGCCCACCCGGTCACCGCGGGGAGGGCGCTCAGCTTCAGGGTCGGGTTCTCCATCTCGGCCCGGACGTGGAGGGTGCCGGTCCCGGGGTCGAGCTGGTTCTCCGAAAACGTGTAGGTGGCGGTGAACGGATACCCTTCCTGGTGCCCGAGCCCGACCTGGACCTTCAAGGTCGTGTCGGCGGCGCTCGGGATTTTCCCCTCCCGAATCCCTTCCCGCCGCCGTTCGAGGGTCATCTCGTCGATGTCGAAGCCGATGTAGATCGGGTCGAGGACCACCAGCGTGGTCAGCATGGTCCCGGTCGTGCTCCCGGTGGTCGCCCCGGTAGTACTCGTGGACGTGGTCGCGCTCATCGCGCCGACCAGGTTCCCCGGGTCGACCAGCCGCCGGCTCAGGCGGCCGGAGTACGGGGCGGTGATCTTGGTCCAGTCCAGGTTCTGCTCGGCGAGGATCAGGGCCGCCTCGGCCCCGCTCACGGCCGCCGTCGCGCCCTCCAGGTCGGCCTGCTTGGTCTGGTACTCCTCTTGCCCGACCGCGCCCTTGATCCACGCCGCGTGGGCGATCTCGACCAGGATGCTGGCGCGCTTCTGCTGCGCCCTGGCCTGGGCGAGCTGGGCCTTGGCGGCGTCTCGCTGGGCCTTGTAGATCCGGTCGTCGATGTCGAACAACGGGGCCCCGACGGCGACGTGTTGCCCGTCCCGGAAGTGGATCTTCATCAACTCCCCGCTCACCCGGGACCGGATCTCCAGGTATTTGTACGCCTCGGTCCGGCCGGTGAAGTCTTCGATGTCGGTCACCATCCGGGAAACCGGGACGGCGACGAGGACGTCCGGCGGGGCAACCTTGGGAGCGGGGGGCGCGGGCCGGGCACACCCGCCGAGGGCGGCCGCGGCGGTCAGGGCGACGAGTCGGGACGGGAGCATCATGAGCCGATATCCGCTGGAGAAACGGTTGGTCATGGGTTTGCGGGTCGGTGTTGCGCGGCGGCGAGCAACCGGGAATACCTCGGCCCGCCGAGGCTCTTACACGAGTTCTGTCGGTCCGGGACGACCTGCCGGAGGGGCGTGGACGCCGACGAAGCCGCGGCGCGCGGGCCGGGTGGATATCCCCGGCCCGCCGTCACCCGGCGGCGTCCCGGGTCGGGCGGGGCGTGTGTCGGCAGGCACCGAGCCGAGTAGAACGACGGGCACACCGGAGGGGCCGTGGTTGCGGCCGGGTGTCGGCCCATCGGTTGTCGGAACGTGATCTGGTCGGTCATAGCGCCCCGGGGAGAGAGTAACGGGGTGCGGATCCCTCTGAATCGTACCGTGTCGGTGCCCAGCCTGTCCAGACAACGGACCGCCGCGAACGGGGTGTCGGCCCCTCTGATTCCTGTCCTCACGCCAGGATTTCCTTCACGACCTTCCCGTGGACGTCGGTCAGGCGGTAGTCGCGGCCCTGGAACCGGAACGTGAGCCGTTCGTGGTCGACCCCGAGCAGGTGCAGCATCGTGGCGTGCAGGTCGAAGACCTCGACCACGTTCTCGGCGGCGTGGTACCCGAACTCGTCGGTCGCGCCGTGGGTGATCCCGCCCTTGATTCCGCCCCCGGCGAGCCAGATCGAGAAGCCTTTCATGTGGTGGTCGCGGCCGTCCCCCTGGGACATCGGCGTGCGGCCGAACTCGCCGGTACACACGATCAGGGTGTCGTCCAACATCCCGAGCCGCTTCAGGTCCTTGATCAGGGCCGCGCACGGCCGGTCGATCTCCTCGATCTTGAGCTTGATCCCGTCCTTCACGCCGCCGTGGTGGTCCCAGTCGCGGTGGTAGAGCTGGATGAACCGGACCCCGCGCTGGGCCAGCCGCCGGGCCAGGAGACAGTTCGCGGCGAACGACCCGTCGGCCCCCTTGGCCCCGTAGCTTTCCAGAACCGTCTTCGGCTCCTGCGACAGGTCCACCAGCGCCGGGACGCTCGCCTGCATCCGGAACGCGAGCTCGTACTGCGAGACCCGGGTGGCGATTTCCGGGTCGTCGACCACCCCGTTCTGGAGCTGGTTCAGCTGCGAAACGGCGTCGATCACGTCCTTCTGCTTGTCGCGGTCGACGCCGGGCGGGTTGGTCAGGTACAGGACCGGGTCGCCCTTCCCGCGGAGGTGGACGCCCTGGAACCGGCCGGGAAGGAACCCGGGCCCCCACTGCCGCGACGCGATCGGCTGGTTCTGCCCGCCGCGGCCGTCGGACGTGAGGACCACGAACCCGGGCAGGTCGTCGGCCTCGCTGCCCAGCCCGTAGGTCGCCCACGCCCCCATGCTCGGCCGGCCGGACACGCTCGACCCGGTGTTCATGAATGTGTGGGCCGGGTCGTGGTTGATCGCCTCCGTCCGCATCGACCGGACGACGCACAGGTCGTCGGCGACCGCGGGCAGCTGGGTGAACAGCTCGTTCATCTCCAGCCCGCCCTTGCCGTGCTTCTTGAACCCCCACTGCGGGCCGAAGCATTTGAGCTGCTGCCCCTGGAGCTGGGCGATCGGCTGGCCCTTGGTAACGGATTCCGGCATCGGCTTGCCGTGCAGCTTCGCCAGGGTCGGCTTGTTGTCGTACAGCTCCAGGTGGCTCGGCCCGCCGGCCATCACGAGGAAGATGACCCGCTTCGCCTTCGGCGGGACGTGCGGCGGCGTCACGACGCCCTTCCACTTGTCGGCGGCGGACGCGACGGCCGGGCCGAGGAGCGACGTCAGCGCGACCGCCCCGACCCCGCGGCAGGCGTGCCCGAGGAAAGTGCGGCGCTGCATCAGGCGGACGGAACGGAGGAAGTCTGGGGTCATGGGGCTGCTCACGTAGTAAACGATCCCCTGATTTCAGGGGATTTCAGCCTGACAAGGCTGAGAGCGCTTAGCCCAGGGCAACGCCCTGGGCAGGGGGAGGTCGGCCGCGGCTGGGTACCCGCCCGAAACCGGGGGTTTGCTTCTCGAACCCGGGGCGTTGCCCTGGGCTAAGCGCTCTCACCCCGTTGGGGTGAAGATCATGAGGAACAACCTGCTTTCACTGCCGCGTGATGGTTTCGTGCAGGTTGAGCACCACCCGGCAGACGTTGGTCCAGGCGGCGAGTTCGGCCGCGGGCGGGTCCTTCGGCGGCGGGGTGTCGCCGACCGCGAGCAGCTTCTTCGCGTCGTCCGGGTGCGCGGCGTAGTCCGCGCGGTGCTTCGCCAGTACGGCGAGTAGGACCTTCGCCTCCTCCGGCCTCGGCCGCCGGCCGGTCGCCCGCTCGAACGCCCACCCGACCCGGGCCGCGTCGTCGGCCCCCCCGGCGGCGATCACCTTCGTCGCGAACGCCCGGGCGGCCTCCACGAATTCCGGGTCGTTGAGCAGCGCCAGGGCCTGCTGCGGGATGTTCGACCGCGGCCGCTCGCAGGTACACTCTTCCCGGCTCGGGGCGTCGAACGCGATCATCGCCGGGTGCGGGAACGACCGCTGCCAGTGCGTGTACATCCCCCGCCGGTAGACCCTCTCGCCCGCGTCCTTCTGCCACTCGCGGGTCGGGAAGTTGAGGGCGGCCCAGTACCCCGCCGGCTGGTACGGCTTGACGCTCTCCCCGCCGATCTTGGGGTTCAACAGCCCGCTCACCGCGAGGGCGTTGTCGCGGACGAACTCGGCGTCGAGCCGGTATCGCGACTGCCGGGCGAACAGCTTGTTGAACGGGTCCCGCTCGCGGACTGCCGGCGTCTCGACCGACGCCTGCCGGTAGGCGCTCGACGTGACCAGCAGGCGGACGAGCTTCTTCACGTCCCACGAGTCCCGGAACTCGACCGCGAGCCAGTCCAGTAGTTCGGGGTGCGTCGGCAGCTGCCCCTGGGCGCCGGACTCCTCCAACGACCGGGCGATCCCGTACCCGAAGAACTGCTTCCACAAGCGGTTCACCGCCACGCGGGCGGGCAGCGGGTTCTCGGGCGAGATGGTCCACCGGGCGAGATCCAGCCGGGTGTACCGGCCCTTCGGGTCCTTCAGGGGCGGGAGCGGGGGCAGAAACCCGGGGGTGTTCGGTGCCATCACCGGACCGGACGGGTCGAGCCAGTTCCCGCGGGGCAGGATGCGGACCGTCCGCGGCGGCCCGGCCGTCGTCACCAGGACGCGGGGGATGGCGGCATCGAAGTCGGTCTTCCGCTTCTGGGCGGCGGCGAGGGCGTCCGCCGCGGGCTTCAGTTCGGCGACGTTCTTGGTCAGGAAGTCGGTGATCTGCTTGTCTGCGGCCGGCTTCCGCTTCTCGGGCGGGAGGGCGAGGAGCTGATCCAGCGCGGCCGGGGGCTTCACGTTAGCCGGGAGCGTTTTGAGGGCGTCCGGCTTCTTCAGGTAATCGGCGACGGTGGCCTCGACCTTCTCACGGGCGGCGGTCGTCGCGGCGTCAAGCCCGGCCAGCTCCGCCTCCTGCTCCGGCGTCGTCAACGCCAGTCCGGGCTCCCGCCGGCCGACCGCCGCTTCTTGCACGTCGGCGAAGAACGCGGCGATCGAGTAATAGTCCTTCTGGGTGTACGGGTCGAACTTGTGGTTATGGCACTCCGCGCACATGAGCGTCCCGCCGAGCCATACCTGGCCGAAGTTCCGGACCCGGTCGGAGGCGTACTTGGCCTCGTACTCCCGGGCCTGGGCCCCTCCTTCCTCGGTGGTCTGGAGGAGCCGGTTGTACGCGGTCGCCACTTTTTGCGCGGCAGTCGGCTTCGGTAACAGGTCGCCGGCGAGTTGTTCGGTGGTGAACTGATCGAACCGCTTGTTCTCGTTGAACGCCCGGATCACGTAATCGCGGTACGGGAACACGTTCATCGGGTTGTCGCTGTGGTAGCCGATCGAGTCGGCGAACCGGACGAGGTCGAGCCACCACACGGCCATTCGTTCGCCGTAGTGCGGGGAGGCGAGCAAGCGGTCGACGAGCTTGTCGTAGGCGTCCGGGCCGGCGTCGGCGACGAACGCGCGGACCTCCTCCGGGGTCGGGGGGAGGCCGGTGAGGTCGAACGAGAGCCTGCGGATGAGGGTGATGCGGTCCGCCTCCCGGCTCGGGGCGAGCCCGTCGGCCTCGATCCGGGCGAGGACAAAGACGTCCACGGGGTTGCGACCCCACGCCGCGCTCTTCACCCGGGGGACCGGCGGCCGGATCAGCGGGGCGAAGGACCAGTGGTCGGAATACTTGGCCCCCTCGGCGATCCACCGCCTGAACAGGTCCGTTTGTTCGGGGGTCAGCGGCGGTTTCTTGGACCGGACGGGCGGCATGACCTCGTCCGCGTCTTTCGACGTGATCCGGTTCAGGAGGGTGCTGGCTTCGGGCTTACCGGGGGTGATCGCCCCGGCCTTGACCGCCGTCTCGCGCACGTCGAGCCGGAGGTCGGCTTTCCGGGCCTTCTCGTCCGGCCCGTGGCAGGCGTAGCACTGGGTCGCGAGGACGGGGCGGATGTCGCGGTTGAAGTCGACGGGCGGCGCAGCCTGGCTGCGGACGGCCGGGGACAATAGGAGCCAACACGCGACGAGGAGGGGGGTGCGCATGACGGAGTCGAGGGGTCGCAGGCCGGGGCGGGTTCAACCGGTGAGATAGCGATTATAAGCATTCCCGGCCCGGAACGCGAGAAGACGATCCGGGAAACCGTCCCGTCCGTCCGGACCCCTCTCCGCTCCTCCCGTGGGAGATGTAGAATGTCCCGACCTCCCGAACCCGGTGGGCATCGGCCGGGTCAGGTTTGCGGGTCTGTAGCTCAACGGCAGAGCGCGGGACTCATAATCCCTTGGTTGCGGGTTCGAATCCCGCCGGACCCACTCGGAAAATACTAAAAATAGCAGCAAATGGTGACAGGTTGCGAGTGTGAAAGAATCCGGGGCGAAGGCGAAGCATGAAACAATTTGTGAAACAATTCGGCGGTCTCAAAGAAAGAAACCGGCCCGGTCACTCAAGACCGGGCCGGTTTCTTAATGAATCTGTCGGTCAGACCGACTTCGGGAGAAGTGATCCCGCGAGGGTCTTGAGCTTTGCCGAGTGGTTCGCCCGGCTCTTGTCGAGGTACGACTTCTCGACGTTTTGAGCGGTCATGCCGAACATGTCCGCGATCTCGTTCACCGAGTACCCGCCCGCGTAAGCCACAGTGACAGCCCGCCGTCGAAAGGCGTGGGTACTGAGCTTCTTTCCGGGGTGGGCCTCTTTGAAGGACTTCATGGTTCTCTGCGCCCACGAATAGAGCGCGGTCGGGTCGAACGTCAGATTGAGCCGATTCCCCCCGGATGTGCCCCGGTTGTGCTCGCGGATTCCCTCGGGGTATCGGCCCCAGAGGTAGCCTTTCCCTTTGACCCGCTCAAGTACCGTCGCCACGTCCGGGGGCAGCTCGACGGTTCGGCCTTCCCGGTTCTTCGTTTGGTCGGCATCGAACCGGAGGCTCTGACCGTCGAACTGGTCGGCCCGGAGTCCGCAGAGGTCTTGTAGCCGACAGCCGGTGTACGCCTTGATGGAGAAGAAACAGACCGGTAGTTCCCACCCGCCATAGGTCTTTCGCAGCCACCCGAAAAAAGCCTCGATAACCTCCTCGCTCGGGGCGGTCGGTTTGTGTTTGTCGAGGAGAGCGTTTTCGACCCTGTCCCACGGGTTCGGGGTGATCTTCAGCCACTTGTGCCAAATGGCGCGGGCCTTCCGGAGGTAAGCGTTCAGAGTAGTGTGCTTGCGGGCGTACTCGGTGGCGTCTTCGGCGTGGCCCCGTTTGAACTTGCCCCCCACGTATTCGGCTTTGAACTCATCGGCCCGGTCGGGGGTGATGTCCTCCGGGCCGACCGTGTCGGGCAGGGTTCGGCGGATGGTGTTGATCGTTTTCTTGTAGTCGCCGAAAGTGGCGGTCTTGTTGTTGTTCACCACGAGGCCGCACCGAAGATCCTCGATCACGTCGTCCCACGTCTTCGCCTTTGGCGATTGGCTCTTCCACCCACGTTTCGGCTTTGGCCCCTTGCTGAATGTGCGGGCAATGATCCGTGACCCTTCGATCAGGGCCGCGTTCTGGTCGCGAAGGCCGGTCGATTTGCGGACGTATTTGCCATCCGGGCCGATGAACTGGATTGTGTATACCCCGTTTCTGGGAGTCAGTTTGTACCCGATCACCGAGCCGTCGGGCATCGGCAGAGAGGACGTGAACTTTCGGGCCATCGGACCACCCCGGATCTAGGACAAGGGACTATGTGAATGAATTCTAGTCTCCGGGTCGAGCCGTGGCAAACAAAAGCGGGGTAACCTGAGAGTGGTTGTTTCTTGAGTTCGAGCCGGGTTCGGCCTGACTGGCCGTCTAGTAATCAAGGTTTGCGGCGTTTCGGGGGTCGGCTCAGCAGGTCATTATCCTGATTCTTGTCGGGCAGGCTGAACCGGGACATCCGATGGATCATGGCGATATAGATCCACGCCTCGCTGCTCTTGGTGTTGTGCTCGTAATCCTTCGACGATCGCCGCTAACCGGATTCTGCCACCCGCGGTTTTTAGACCCCTCACAACCCGGGTGGCGTCCCTCCGAGCAACTCGCCGGCGTTCGGCGTCACCTGGTTCAGCGGCAGGGCGTAGTACGGAGTTCTCCCAAGCCGCCGGAACCCCATCCGGCGGTAGTACCCCCTCAATCTCACCGCCGCCGCCCGCCGCTCCTCCGTGTTCGGATGCCGGGGGAGCCACGGGGCCGGCACCTTCAGGAACTTCGCGGCGTCGTGCCGGAGCGGGGCAATGAGGCTGACGGCCAGCCCACAGCCGCCCCCGATCATGTCCACCAACTTGCGAACCGCCAAGAGGCCGAGTTTCAGCCGCCGCCATTTCGGGGACAAGACGACGTAGTCGAGGACCAGGAGGTCGGGCTCGGCCGCGTCGAACCGGGCCATGATGTCGTCGCGGAAGTGGTAGCGGTCGGGCTCGTAGAGCAGGGTGTGTAGGACGTGCAGTTCCTGGCTGTGGCTGTCGCACACGTCGAAAAGGGACTCGCCCGCGTTGTGGGCCAGGGCGGCATGAACGCGGAGGGCAGCGACCTTCCCGACCCTCGTCTCTTCCCCGGTCTCGTCGTCGGTACAGACGATGACCCCGGTGTACCCGGACACGAACTCCGACGGCTCGCCACCCGGGTGGAGGCTGCCGCGGGTCCGCAGCACGATGTCGAAACTGGCCACCCCCGCGCCCTCCTACCGCCCATTCTACAACCCAGGGCCTTCGCGACCGTTCCCGGCCCGTTGCCCTTGCCGGTGGTCAGTCCCTTACCGAGCCTACCGCCTCGATTCACCCCCCGTCCTCTCCCGCTGACCCATAGGGGCATGTGTTTATCCTTGCGTCCGCATAGCCGCGAGGTAGACTGAGTAATTGTAAATCCCGAAAGGAGAACGACATGGCCCAGCTCAGCCTCGGCGAGTCCAAGTGGCGGATGGTCCGCCGCGTGCTCAAGAAGAAACGGTTCCGATTCCAGGATACCCGAAATATGACCCGGCATGACCAGACGCACTTCGACTGGCTGGTCGCCGAGAACTTCTTCGTGCAGTCCGGGGAAGGTCTATACGAGATGACCGAGAAGGCTCGGGCGGCGGCAGACCTGGGGATGTACGAGTTCGAGCCGGTCCGATGGGTGGACCCGGCACAGGATTCGAAGGCGAAGTGACTCCCGCCCGGGTCCTGTAAAATGGGCTGGTCGGGGGGACTATACCGTAGCCAGGAGGACGGGTCACCCGGGGAGGGTCGTGATGGCCCCGCTGGTTTCCGCCTGCCGGTCGCTGTCGGTCCTGGTTGTTGACGACTACGTCGATGCGGCCGACAGTCTGGCCACTGTTCTGACCCTGTGCGGGTTCCCCGCCCGGGCGGTGACGACCACGGCCCACGCCCTGGCCGAGGCGACGGCCACGCCGCCAGATGCGGTCCTGTTAGACCTTCACCTACCGGGGATGGACGGTTCCCAGTAAGGAGGTGGCACACGGGTTGCTTCGAGTCTTCTCAGCTCGCCCGGGGGTCCTGCCGGGCGGTTCACCATAGACCGAGGTGCCCCGTGAACACCGACACCGACGACGACAAGTTTCTCCCCGTCCCGATGCCCGTTCACGAACCGTATGACGTGGTGGACGAGGCGTCGGATGAGTCCTTCCCGTGCAGCGACCCGCCGGCTTGGATCCCGGTCACCGGGAACCGGCTCGGCGGTCTCTGGCCCCTCATTCCCGCAATAGTCGTGTCGGTTGAACTGATTCGGGTGAACCCTGCCCAGGATGAGAGCTGATAGCCCCGGCTTGTCCCTCGGCCTGCTTACATCGACACGTCTCCTCCCACCTCCTTCTCGACCCCGTCGTTCCGCGCCAGCCACCGGCATCGACCGAGTGGCATCCCAGACGGGAATCAGGCAGGCGAGCTCACCCTCGGTCTCGGCCACGCGCAACCGGACCGGTCGGTGGGATGTCGGTCGGCCAAAAACCGAACTGATGCCAGTTCCGGTAGGGCACCGGAAAACGACTCCAGCTATCGAGACGAATGGCCGAAGACGAGTACGCTGCGGGGAGCCGGTCAGGACGCTCCCAGCCCAGGGACAATTGACCCAATGTTGTACTTCCGATTGAAGCAGTCCGGCATTGTGGGGGCGGGGGTGGGCGTGTTCGCCACGATGGACATCCCCCGGGGGACGGTCCTGAAGGGGCTGTTCGGGGACGAGGACGTCCGGTGGCTGTCCTGGGAGGCGTTCGCCGCCCTCGACCTGCCCGCCGACCTCAAGGACCACTTCCCCGTGAGGTACGACACCGGCTGCTACTTGCCCCGGGACTTCAACCGGATGAGCGTCGGATGGTTTCTGAACCACTCGCCCGAGCCGAACCTGGCGCACGACCCCGGCTACGACTATTACGCCCTGCGGGACCTCGTGGCGGGCGAGGAACTGCTGATTAACTACGACGACCTGTAACCGCGGGTGGAACCGGGCCGAACGACCGGGTGGACTCGGCGAGTCGTCACACGGTCCGCTCTTTGAGCAGCGCCCGGCCGAGCGCGGGATCGCGGTCGGTGAACGGGCCGTCGGCGGTGTCCCGGATCAAGCACCGGGCGTACACCTCGAACTTGGAATCGAGCTCGTCGGCGTGGTGGACGATCAGCACTTCCGGGATGCACGGGTTCCGGGACGAGTTCCACTCCGGCTGGCGCAGGTGCGACACCACAATGTGTAACAGCAAGTCGAGCAGTTCGGGGTTCAGGTCCGGAACCTCCTTCGCCGCGGATCGAATCAGGTCGTACCCGAGAATCAGGTAACTGAACAGCTCTCCCGCGACCCCGTGCCGGGCCGGCTGGCCGGGGACGCCGAGCTCCAGGTCCTTCACTCGGCCGACGTCGTGCAACACCGCCCCGGCGACGACGAGGTCGCGGTTGAGGGGCGGCTTCAGGTCGGGGAACCGGCCGGCGTACCGGTCGGCAAGGAACAGGCAGCTGCGGACGACGGCCAGGGTGTGTTCGAGCCACCCGCCGGCGAACGGGTAGGCGTGCCGCTGGGACGCGGGGAGCTGCTTCAGGGTGTCGGCGTGGGTGGTGAGGAGCTTGAGGACGAGGTGACGGAGGGGTGGGTCCTTCACCTCGCCGACCACGAGGGCGTCGAGCTCGGCGAACATCTGGTCCGGGTCGAACCGCGACCGCTCGACGAAGTCGAGTTCGGTGAACCCCTCGGCCTTGTCGCGGTCCTCGACCGGCCGGATCTGCTCGACGTCGATCTGCGGACCGTACTTCTCGTGCTCCGAGAACGTCCCGCGGACCTTGAAGAACTGGCCGGCCTGCCAGCGGGTCTGGAAGTCCTCGAAGTGCGGGTGATCGGCCCAGATCGGGACGGCCGAGACGGTGCGGCGGGCGTCGCGGAACTTGCAGGTGAAGAACGGCTTCCCGTCGCGGGTGCTGCCGCGGTTCTTCTCGGCGAGCTGGGCGAAGACGTCGGCGTACTGGTGCGGCTGGAGGTCCGAAAGACGCACCAGCGGGGGCTTCTTGGCTTTGGACACGGCGGGATCTCCCACGGGGTGTGTGGATGATATCCTACCGGGGCGCGACGGTGTGAGAGTGTGAGTTTACGTTTGGCCGAGACGGGTCACCACGTACGGTTGACGGATCCTGTAGGGGGACGGTCGCGCCGCCCTAACGCTTGCGGGGGCGGCCGCCGCGATCTCCCGGTGGGAAGTCGGGGGGCGTACGGAGAACGACCCCGGTACACGTCGGCGTGCCGGGGTCGTCTGCTGGTCCTGGATCGTGCCCCGCGCGGATGGCGGTCACTTGGCGACCTTTACCTCCACAGTCACCTTGTTCGTCCCACCGGAGTTTTTGACCAGCAGCTTGTACTTCCCATCCTTGGGCGGCGTGACTTTCACGGAACAGTTCGGCCCGGGGCTGGTGTCCTTGCCGACCTCCTTGCCGTCCTGGTCGTAGACGAACAGATGCACGTCCGTCTCTTTCTCGCCTTTCGTCGTGGCTTCGAACTCCTTCCCGGCCGGGAAGGACAGCAGGATGGCGACCGTACCCTTGTCCTTCATCTCGAACGTCTTGCCCGTGAACTCGGCGCCCTTCCCCTCGTCGGCCGGCTTGGTGTCCTCGGCCCGCCCGCCGCCCAGCACCACGAGCGTCATCACCGCCGCGACCCCACACGCCCGCCAGATCGTCCCGGCCATCGGCTCCCCCTCTGGTTACACCTGCGGCATTCGGCGCCGGAGGTTCTGTGCCCGTTCGGGATGGCTGGGCACCCGCCAGACAGGCTTCGCGATTCGCGGGGGCTGCCACCCCGCAACCTCCACCCTGGTTGCTCGGGAGGTGGAGGCACGTGCAATCACCGCGCCGGGGAATGTGGATTGACGCAACCGGTCGGCTACCTGTGCCTTCCATCGATCGACCCGTCACCCGCGTCAGGACGATTCCGTGCAGGCTGCACGGATCGCGTGTCACCTTGCACGGCGGGGCGCCGGCCGGGGCAATGGGCCGCACGTCCGGGGGTGGGTGTGGATCTGGTCCTGGGGAAGACGTGAACTGGTGTGCCAATCCTCAAACCCCGACAAAGCCGAACCGGGTTACATTAGCCGTCGCGACTCCCGTTCCAGCCCCTTCACCACAAACTCGATCATCCCCACCGCCATCCGGTCCGCATACGTCCGCGGATCCCCCGTGCTCGTGTCGAGGTCGGCGGTGTGCGGGACGCCGAGCGCGCTCAGCTTCTCGTGAAGGCGGTCGTTCCCGCGGAACCACTCGTCCGCCGGGTCGCAGACCAACCAGAGGTGCGGAGGCCAGCGGTACGGGTCGATGTGGAGGACGGCCGTGTCCTGCCGGCACTGCTCGCGGGTGGCGTACATGTCGTCGAGCGGGGTGCCCTGTCCGTACCGCTCGTGATAGTCGAACGCCCCCGCCACGCTCGCCACCACCGGGAATCGGTCCGGGTACTTCAGCCCCAGCCGGACCGCCCCCTGCCCGCCCATCCCGATCCCCGCCACCCCGACCGCCCGCGGGCCAAGCCCCCACCGGGCTTCCATCCACGGGACCACATTCCGCAACAGGTGGTGTTCCGCCGTCAGCACCGGGTCGAATTCCGGACACACCCGGTCCGCCCACCACGACTGACCGCCGGGGGGCGCGACGCACGGGAGACAGTGTTTGCGGAGCAGGTCTGTGTAGGTAGGGTCGCCGGCGAGCGAGTCTCCCCCCTCCCGGTGGAGGGAGAGTAGCGCGAACCGCGGCGCCGGCCCGGCCGGCGGATCAAAGACGTCCGCGGGCTTGCCGCCGATCTCGGTTCGCGTCCACCCGGAGGGCATGGAAGTCACCTGACAAATAAGAAGCCCAGGGTGAAACCCTGGGCTATGATCCTCCGTCCCTCCGGGACTCCCACACCGATCTCTCACAGCCCCGGAGGGGCGACGGCATGTAGAGAAGCCCAGGGTTTCACCCTGGGCTATGATCCTCCGTCCCTCCGGGACTCCCACGCCGGTCTCCCACAGCCCCGGAGGGGCGACGGCACGTAGCCCAGGGTAAAACCCTGGGCCGGACTGGGCCGGAGGTTCGTTGGGCCTCGGACGGCGCACCGGGCTCGGACCGAGTCAGTCGATCTTCTTCTTCGGGTCGGTCTTCTTCTTCGGCGGGTCCTTCGGCTCGGGCTCCTTCACCTTCGGCTCGACGCCCGCCGCCTTCAGCTTCGCGACGACCTTCTTCCGCCGGTCCACGTCCCGCTTGGAGACGTTTTCCATCGTCAGCCCCTTCTGCCAGGCGTCGGTCGCTTCGGTCTTTTGCCCGAGGGCCATGTACACGTCGCCGACGTGGTCCCAGATCTCGAGGTGGGCCCCCTCGTCCTCGTCGGCCGCCGCCTTCTTCAGGTACGGCAGCGCGTCCTTGTACTTCTTCTGCTTGAACAGCACCCACCCCAGGCTGTCCAGGTACGCGGCGTTCTCCTTCACCTCGTCCAGCTTCCCGTCCGCCTTCGCCTTCTCCTGCCGCTTCTTGTCGAGGTCCAGGGCCTCCCGGATCAGCTTCTCGGACTCGTCCAGTTTCAGGTCGTGGTCGGCCCAGATGAACCCGAGGTCGTTCTTGTACGTCGGGTTCTCCGGGTCCCGCTTGATCAGCGTCTGGAGCTGGGTCGCCGCCTTGTCGATGTCCTTGTTGTCGACGTGGAGCCCGCTGAGGATGTACCGCACCTGATCCTTCATCTTGTCCCGCAGGTCGCCCTTGAGCCCCTTGGCCGCGTCGATCTTGTCGAGCGCGTCGGTGTAGGCCTCGATCGCCTCCTCGTACTTCTCGGCCTCCCGGTACACCCACCCCTTGAGCTGGACGAAGTACCAGTTCCCCTCGGTCAGCTGGATCAGCCCCTCGGTGATCCGCACGGCCTCGTCGGTCTTGCCCTGCCGGGCCTTCGCCTGGACCAGCCGTTCGAGCACGAACGGCTTGGCCTTGTCCACCTCGTCCGGCCCCTTCAGCTCGACGAACTTCTCGCACACGTCGATCACGTCGTCGAACCGCTTCTGGTCCCAGTACGTGTCGATCAGGCCCTCGTAGGCCTGGATCATCTTCTCGCCGCTCTCCAGCTTGGTGGCGGCCTCGGCCCCGTGCTCGTAGAAGTACTCGGCGGCCTTGTAATCCTTGACGAACCGGGCCGCCCGGCCGAGGATCATCGAGGCGGTGAAGTTGAACGGCTTGTCCTTCCCCTTCGCCTCCTTCTGGAGCTTGACGGCGAGGGCGATGCCCTTCTTCGCCCGTTCCTTGTCCTTGACGAACGCGACGAGCTTCGCCCGCTGGGCGTCCTCGTCGGAGGCCCGGTTGAGCTTGAGGAGGTCTTCCTTGAGGGCCTCGTCCCCGGCGTCGGCGGCTTTCTTGGTGCCAGGCTTCGCGTCGTCGGCCCGGCCGGTGAGCCCGCCGGCCAGGACCGCGACCCCGACCGCGAACGCCCCGACCCGGAAGAGGAACCCGATACCCGCCCGTCCCATGGCGTCACCCTCTCGGCAAGATGGGGAATCTGTACCACTCGCGCTGGCATTCTACCCCCGACGGCACATCGACGCCACGCGGGTTTCGGTGTCGTTACCACCGACTCGACCCCCGGGGGGTGTACGTGGGCGGCCGGGGAAGGGGCCGACGGGTCGGCCGCGATCGTGGTCGGGCCGGGGGCCGGGGGCGGCCCGTTCGAGGTTGATTTCACCGGCGGGGTGTTCGTCGGCTGACGGGCCGCGACTCCCGCCCGGTCGTCTTGATCCACCCTCGCCAGGCCCGCGCCGACCGCCCGGCGCGGGTCGTCGCCGTTGATCCGCCGAGTCGATTCTCTCCCTGTACCCGTCGACCCCCGTCGACCTCGTTGCCCCGAGCCGGCGGCCGTGTTTCCCCCTTACAATACCCGCGATCCCGCCCCACACCTGCCACCGAACCGAAGGGCTCTCCCGATGTCCGGATACCGCACCGAGACCGACAGCATGGGCCCGATCCGGGTCCCGGCCGACCGGTACTACGGGGCCCAGACCGCCCGCTCCCTCGTCCACTTCGCGGTCGGGGCCGACACCATGCCCCGGGCCGTCCTCCGGGCGTTCGGTGTGCTCAAGAAGGCCGCCGCCCTCACCAACCGGGACCTCGGCCTGCTCTCCCCCGAGAAGGCCGGCCTCATCGCCCGGGCCGCCGACGAGGTCATCGCCGGCAAACTCGACGACCACTTCCCCCTCCGCGTCTGGCAGACCGGCAGCGGCACCCAGACCAATATGAACGTTAACGAGGTCATCTCGAACCGGGCGATCGAGATCGCCGGCGGGCAGATGGGCTCGAAGAAGCCGGTCCACCCGAACGACGACGTGAACATGTCGCAGTCGTCGAACGACACCTTCCCCACCGCCATGCACATCGCCGCGGCCGAGGAGGTGGTCCACACGCTGGTCCCGAGCGTGCAGGCGCTGCGGGACGTGCTCGCGGCCAAGGCGAAGGAGTTCGAGGGGATCGTCAAGATCGGCCGGACGCACCTGATGGACGCGGTGCCGCTCACCCTCGGGCAGGAGTTCTCCGGGTACGTCGCCCAGCTCGACTACGGTCTCGCGGCGGTCAAGGCCGCGCTCCCGATGCTCCACGACCTCGCGCTCGGCGGGACCGCGGTCGGCACCGGGCTCAACGCCCACCCGGAGTTCGCCGGCCGGGTGGCGAAGACGATCGCCGCCCTCACCAACCTGCCGTTCGTCACCGCCCCGAACAAGTTCCAGGCGCTCGCCGGGCACGAGCCGCTGGTGTTCGCGAGCGGGGCGCTCAAGACGCTCGCGGCCGCGCTCATGAAGATCGCCAACGACGTCCGCTGGCTCGCGTCCGGGCCGCGGTGCGGGCTCGGCGAGCTCACCCTCCCGGAGAACGAGCCGGGGTCGTCGATCATGCCCGGGAAGGTGAACCCGACGCAGTCCGAAGCGCTGACGATGGTGTGCGTGCAGGTGATGGGGAACGACGCCGCCGTCGGGTTCGCCGCGAGCCAGGGGAACTTCGAACTGAACGTGTTCAAGCCGGTCATCGTCCACAACTTCCTGCACTCGGTCCGACTGCTCGCCGACGCCTGCCGGAGCTTCCGCGAGCACTGCGCGGCCGACACGCCGGAGACCGATTACGAGGCGCTCGAATACGGCGTCGGTGCGGACACCGGGATGGTCGAGGTGGACCAGTCGAAACTGCGGCCGAAGGCCGGGGGGAAGGTGCGGAAGGGGATCGACGCGAACCGCAAGCAGATCGCGGCGTTCGTGTCGAACTCGCTGATGCTGGTCACCGCCCTGAACCGGCACATCGGGTACGACGCGGCGGCGAAGATCGCGAAGGCCGCCCACCACAACGGGACGACCCTCCGCGAGGAGGCGGTGAAGCTCGCCCCGCCGCTCAAGGACGGCAGCGGGGTCCTCACGGCGGAGAAGTTCGACGCGATCGTGCGGCCGGAGAAGATGACCGGACCGGGGAACGAATAAGAGAAGAGGAACGAACCACAGAGTCACAGAGGGCACAGAGCCCGGACACACAGAGGAGAAGAAGAGTGAGTTAGTGAATGAATGGGCGGAACTCCGTGGCCCGCCGGCCGCCCAGGGCTCCCGCCCTGGGCTAAGAACGGCCGCCCCTCCGCGGCTACCAAACTCGGCCGTCTTTGCCCCGGAGGGGCATTCGTCCTTAGCCCAGGGCGGGAGCCCTGGGCGGCCTTCGCGGCTCACTAACGAACCCGGGCCGGGCGGCCTCCTTGGCACGAACCCGGCCCGTCTTTCAGTCTTTCAGAGTGGTACCCGTCTGCAGCCCGGGGCGGTCTTCTCTTTCACCCTCTATCCGTTCGTCCTCCGTGTGTCCGGGCTCGGTGCTCTCTGTGACTCTGTGGTTCGTTCCTCTTCTGACTCTTCCGACTCTTACTCGTCCCCGTCGGCGAACTCTTCGAGCCGCTGGCTGCGGGTCGGCTGGCGGAGCTTCAGGAGCCCGCGGGCCTCGATCTGGCGGATCCGCTCGCGGGTGATCCCGTACAGCTTCGCCACCTCGTCGAGCGTCTTCGGCGTCCCGTCCTTCAGCCCGAACCGGAGCTCGATCACCTCCCGCTCCCGCGGGGCGAGGCTGCGAAGAACCTCGTTGATCCGGTCCCGGAGCAGCCGCTGGTCGACGTGCTCGCCCGGGTTCAGGGTGTGGTGGTCGCTCAGGAAGTCCTCGAGCGCCCGCTCCCCGTCCCCGCCGACCGGCTCGTGCAGGCTGACCGGGTGCCGGCCGACCACCCGCAGGCTCCGGGTATCCTCGGCCTTCACCCCGAGGGCGAGGGCCAGCTCCTCGGTGGTCGGGTCCCGGCCGGTCGCGGCCGACATCTCGCTCCGCTTCCGCTCGATCTTCGCCAGCATCCCGATCTGGTGGCACGGCACCCGGACCGTCCGGGCGTGGTCGTGCAGGGCCCGGGTGATGCCCTGCCGGATCCACCACGTCGCGTAGGTGCCGAACTTGAATTCCTTCTGCCACTCGTACTTGTCCACCGCCCGCATCAGCCCGCGGTTCCCTTCCTGGATCAGGTCGGCGAACGGGAGCCCGCGGTTGCGATAGTTCTTGGCGATGCTCACCACCAGCCTGAGGTTCGCCTCGGCGAGGTCCCGGCGGACCCGCTGGTACGCCAGCCGCCGCCTGCGGATCACCTTCACCAGTCCGGTCAGCTCGTTCGGGGTCAGCCCGGCCCGGACGGTGGCCTCCCGCAGCACCTTCGCGGCCTTCACCCGGTCGTGCGGGCAGCCGGCCCCGGCGTGCGCCTTGACGAGGTGTTTGAGCTCGTCGGCCATGTCCGTCAGCTCGTCCGTCAGCCGCTCCAACAGCTCGGTCCGCGGGGACAGTTCGGAGGCCAGCTTGGCGCACTTGGCGAGCCGGTGGAACCGGACCCGCCGCCAGGTGGCGGCCGACCCGGGGAACTCGTCCCGCACGCCGGCCGCGAACTCCTCCGCCTCCTGCCCCAGGAGCCGCCGCAGGGTGGTCAGGTTCTTGGCCAGCCGGCTGAGGATCTGGATGCGGGAGAGTTTCAGCTCGGGGGACGAGTAGACGTCGACGTGCGGGTCGATCGGGACCTGCCCGGCGGCGATCTGGTCGAACTTGTCGGCCACCCGGGTGAGCACGCGGACGCACAGCAGGGCGGCCCGCCGGAACCGGTTCCGGTGGTACTCGAGCCGGCGGGCGAGGGCGAGTTCCTTGTCCCGCGTCAGGAGGGGGATGGCCCCCATCTGGCGGAGGTAGAGCCCGAGCGCGTCGTCCGGGCCGGACGTATAGTCCTCGTCCGCCGGGGCCTCGTCGTCGACCGGGCCGGCGACCTCGGCCGGCTCAAGTGCGGTGTCCTCGTCCGCGTCGAACTCGTCGGACAGGTCGTCGGCTCCGCCCAGCTCGGGGTCGTCATCGACCTCTTCGGCCTCGCGGTCGGGGGTCAACAGCTCCTCGGCCGACCGGGTTTCCGGGTCGTCGTGCGAAGCGGTCCGTTCGTGTCGAAACATCCGGCTCATGTCACATCCGATCCCCGACCGGTGAGGCCCCGGTCGGTAATGGCAATCCCGTGTGTCCAGACATCGGCCCGGGTCCGGCGGAGGCAACCTCCGACCGTGGTTCGGGCCGACGAGTTGTAGTTCTGCAAATGGGGAACCGGCCGGTGGCGGTTCCGGGCGCCGGCGGCCGGGAAACAGCTATTTTCAGCGGGCCAGATTAGAGTTCAGTCCCGCCAAACATTTCAGACGTCCCGGGCGGAATAAAGGTTCGCCGCGAGTGACGGAAAAGCTCAAGTCCGCTGTTATTATACCCGACGCCGCGACAAGTGTGCCAAGAAACGGCCGGTAAAGTTTCGCCCGGTTACCCCATCAGACCGGCGCAGCCCACACCCTAATCCGGCCGCAACTCCCATGCCGATCTCCAGTAAGGTGGATATTCTTGTTTGCCGACAGGTTCGGTCCTGAAACGATTGCGCCACGTAGGTCGTCTCTCTGTTTGGCTCTATTTATGCCGCCAACTGCGCCCGGACGGCCTGGGTGGCAGGTCGTTGCTCGTTGCCGTCTCGGTGTCGCCCCCTCTGGGACATTTTCGTAGCTGCGACCGCCAACTGCAGGTCCGTTGTGGTGTTCCGCGTTGTGGCACCCCGGGCCGTCTGCATGAAGGACAAGCGGGCCGCTTGCCTGCTGCAAACGGGTGGCGGGTGTGGCCCGAATAGTCAGTCCCCGGAGGGGTGCTACTACTAACGGCTAAAAGC
Organism: Gemmataceae bacterium; assembly: GCA_028288765.1. Lineage (GTDB taxonomy): Bacteria > Planctomycetota > Planctomycetia > Gemmatales > Gemmataceae > Urbifossiella. The sequence goes on from JAQGHQ010000591.1 coordinate 80,654, forward strand.
CACCTGCCGTTGGTAGGGGTGGCACGAATTGGTAGCCCCCGGAGAGGAGGTGTTCTGCCCACTGCTGACTGCCCCACTGCCCACTACCGCTTGCCGGAAGATATGAACCTCGCCCGCTCCCGACCCCCGTCCGGGTGCGTCTCAAGTCCCCCCCCAAAATGTCGACCCGCGATCGGCCCGGCGCCCACCTCGATCCGCTGGGCTGTCGCGGTGGTGCCCCGTCGCGGGTTGCCGCAAGCGGATTACCGGGGTGGTCGGGCTTTCGCCGGTCGGGCCAGCTCGCCGTACCACGCATCCAGCCCCTTGCGCGAGCGATAACTTGACGGGCGGAAGACCCCCCGGAAGAGAAGACGGACGACCAGCCCGGCGGTCAGGATCTGGAGCTTCCGGCCGGACGTGGGGAGGCGTCGTCGACGACGATCACCTCGAACAGCTCCCCGACCTCCTCGGCCGACGCGAACACGGCCCGGAGGGTCGGGCCGATGGACTGCTCCTCGTTGTGCGCCGGGATCACGAACGAGATCATCGACCACCCCCGCGGCAGGATCACATCCCTCTCCGGAAGACGTCTCGCGGGGGCGTCCGTTGCACGACTGTGGTCGAGGTCCTGCCGGGGGAGTCCGGGCACCTGAGGGTTAAGATTGGTTAAGGTTTTGCGACTGATTCCGGCCGTGGCGAGCCAACCGCGGAAAAGTCTATTCTATATAAATCGTTATTAAATATAGTGTTGCGTCAATTCGGCCACGGCTTCGATGGGTCGGCCACGATACGATGACACCCGTACCGGGCGCGCGGGCACATTCGACGGAGCGAAGGGAGCGACCGATGGCCTTCAACGAGGACCTGGCCGAACGCATCCGGGACCAGCTGGTCCGGCGGAAGAATATCGAGGAGAAACGGATGTTCGGCGGGCTCGCCTTCCTGCTGAACGGGAACATGCTGGTCGGCGTCAGGAAGGACTCCGTCATCGTCCGGCTCGGCCCGGACGAGGGGGAGGTCGCGCTGACGGAGCTGCACGTCGGGGCATTCGTCATCAACGGCCGGGCGATGAAGGGCTGGATCGTGGTTGCCGCCGAGGGCGTCGAGGAGGACGACCAGCTGGCCGGCTGGGTCGAGCGGGCAACGGCGTTCGTCGGGACACTGCCGGCGAAATGACGGTGTGTTCGATACTGCGGTCCGGGGCGACACCCGGTTTCAGGAGGGACGACCCATGTCGAGGAGCCAGAAGCAGACCACCCGCCGGCCCGCGACGAAGTTCCCGCACTTGCAAAAGAAGATCGCTAAGGCGAAGGTGCGAAAGCCGGCGGGCAAGAAGAAGTGAGCCGACGTGACTGAAGGCGAGTGGCTCACCCCGAATGGCATTGATCATTTCCCGCCCGCGTGGGCCTCGAAGACTCGACCCACGCGGGACCAGCCTTCTTGTTGCCCAGTGACGGGGGGCGGCGGCCCCGCGTCGGCGGAGCAAAGACGGGACGCCGAACCCGGCGGCGAGGTCGTCCGGGTCATTCACACGGTCAGGGTCGCACTGGATCGGTGGGTAAGGCCGGTTCCGGCGGCCGAACCTTCCACGGGACCATCCGCTTGAGGAATCCGTCCCTCACGACCAGGGTGTGAACCAACACCGCCCCGACGTGGGTGATGAACGTCAGGAACAAGAGGTATGCGAGGATGGTGTGCGTCTTCCGGAGAGCCGCGTACAGCATCAAATCGTGCGGAAGGATGTACGGCAGACGCAGGGGCCCGGGCAGGACGATCGGATAGCGCGCCGCCGACAGCATTCCCCAGCCGATCAAGGGGAGAGCGAACATCAGCCCGTACATCGTGAATTCGGCCGCCGTTGCCGCCAGCCGTTCCGCGCGCCCCATCGTGGCCGGCCAGGGAGGAGGCGGGTTCAACACCCGGTTCACGAAGCGAACGACGACCAGGATGAGGATCGCGACGCCCAGCGGGCGGTGGACCGACACGAGCGCGTGGTAGTTCGCCAGCGAGACGACCATGGTGACGCCGATGCCGAGCATGGTCAGGACCATCGCGGCCATCGTCCAGTGAAGCAGCCGCGAGAGGGTGGTGAATTGGTGGCGTTCGGTTGACGTACTCATTTGCCTTTCTCCACGTCGGCGGGCGTGACCGCGCTCGGCGGCTTCATCTCTCCGGCCCGTCTCGTGAACGACCGCGAGTAAACCGCCGAGCGCGCACTCAGGAACGGGTCGTCCGACGGCGCCATGCCCGCGGGCAGCACCAGGGGGTCGAAGTTAATCCCGGTCGCGGCGCTCGTCTCCTCACTCTCCACCCGGTCGAGCGTGAGGGTTCCCACGTCCACCTTTTCCCGCTCATCCGGCCAGGCCATGGTGGCGTCGGCGGTGGGGTCGCCCGGTTGGCCGATGACGACGACGAGGTGCCACCGCAACGGCTGGCGGTTGATCTTTGCGATCAGCGCGTCGAATAGATACTTCTTATCCCGGGGGGCCGCCCCGGCGGTTGCCGCCTCGAACGGCTGCGCCGGCGTCATCAGCCAGCGGACCGGGGTGGAATCGCCCGCCGAATTGGTGAAGCGGAACGCGTTCAGGCCGTGGAACGTGCTGTTCTCAAATCCGGAGGAGACCGGCCGGCCCTTGAGTACCAGCGCCGCTTGCGCGGTTTCGGGATGGCGTGCGAGGAACGCATTCATCCTGGCCGGGTCGGGCTTGCCCGTGGCGGGGTCGGGCTCCGACGCGACCATCCGTTCGTAGAACGCCTCGGGGGTCCTGACCGGAAACACGGGCAGGTTGATCATCGCCGTTCGCCACGTCTCGCCGTCGGGCGGGGAAAACTGGAGCCCCAGGCCGCGGACCGTGTCCGGCATGTCGGCGACGTAAGGGTCTCCGCCCGTCAAGGAGAAGCGGCCGACGACGGGGACCCGCCCGGGTCGAAAGACGACCGCTTTCGAGAGACGGGCGCCTTGCCCGTTGCCGTCGAAGACCCCGGACACGCCCACCCCCTTGGCGTGATTGCGGCGGAACCCGGGGTGGACCCCATCGATCTGCTCGAAGGCGTCCGTGAACCGCGCGGGCGTCAGGTCATCCGGGGTGAACCACCCGCCGAGGTAGGCGAACGCCCCCGCGAGCGCCGCAAGGATGACGCCAATCAGTCCGACTCTTGCAACCGTGCCGGCATACCGGGGGCGCGGCCTCCCGGCCCCCGCCGGTGCGTTCGGGTGGGTCGACATCTGCCACTCCGATCAAGTAGGGGCGAGATGAACTGTTGCGGGAACACCCGCGGCGAAGGGCGATCGGCCTCGGCGCGGACGCCGGTGCCCGGCCGGGTCACCCGCACTGCCAAGCCGGCTCAATCCGGGATCGTGCCTGCAGCTTGGCGGCAAGGACCTCGGGCGGTCAGCCGGCGCTGCTCCTTCAGCCCCCGGCCGGCCTCCCGCTCGGCGATCGGTGAGATTCCCGGCTTTCCCATGGGGCAACTCCCGATCAGCAGCTCCCATCTGTTTCAATTATAGGCCGACCGTTGCTGTTCCGGAATGACAAGGTCTCGACCGTTTCGGTCACTCGGCGAGGTGTGCGGGAGTCGGATGTGTGTGCGCGGTCTTTCGCGTCAGGTGCCGGAACCGTGCCGCAGGCGGTCGCGAGCATCCGAGCGTTCGGCGAGCAGTGTGGGGACCACTGGCGAAGCCGGGACGCCCCGGTTACGCCCTCATCCCGATCGTCTTCCGCTTCCGCCGCGCATGGCGGTTGTTGACGAACGGCAGATCCTTCGGCTTGAAGCCACCCGCCCGGCCGCGACCAGTAGTGCGGCTTCTACGCACGTCGCATCGTCACTTCACCGGGAAGTTGCCACTCCCTGACGCCCCGACGACCGCGGTCCCGGGCACCCCGGAAAAGCTCGCCGTGATGAATGAGAGGTCAAAGCTCGGGCGGACGGTGTTTCATCCGGCGGACGTCCGGTGCGAGGGCTGGTATTCCCCAAGAAAAGTGGACACGAAGTTAACGGTGGGTCTGGTTGTACGTCCGTTCAAATTCGTCCGGGGAGACATACCCCAGGGCGGAATGACGGCGGACGCGGTTGTAGAACACTTCCAG
>JAQGHQ010000593.1 GCA_028288765.1 Gemmataceae bacterium
CTGGAAGTGTTCTACAACCGCGTCCGCCGTCATTCCGCCCTGGGGTATGTCTCCCCGGACGAATTTGAACGGACGTACAACCAGACCCACCGTTAACTTCGTGTCCACTTTTCTTGGGGAATACCACACCACCAGCAACTCGATCAGTGTAAAGGCCGGCTTGCGGGTGTAACGGTGGCAGCTCATCACGAACCCTCTGAGAAATAGGTCCAATGGTCCCTCTCTCGGCCCGCCCGCGGCGGCCGGGGTGAGAGAGGGATCAGTTAGTCGACGCCGAATCCGATTACTTGGCCGACAACTTCAGGTCGTAAGCACCAGCGGCGGGCTGGGCAACGACTTCGACCACGAGAGAGGTCGTGTCCGGGCGGCGGTATTTGGGCGGGATGCTCGGGCGCGCCCGGGGGGTTGTCTTGAGCCGAGATTCCTCGGCGCCCGGGTCGAGTACCACGCAGGCTTTGTACTTACCCGGGGGGGCGCCTGTTTTTCCACTGGTGGAGAGCTGGTACTTGCCGCTTTCGTCGAGTTCCCCCGTGGGGGCGACGCGAACGGGGTTGCCGACGTCCGGGGCGAAGGTAATCACCCCCTTGGCGACCGGACTGCCGTCCACCGTGACGCTCCCGCCGACGGGAACGAGTGACGTCGGGTTATTCGGATCCTCGCCCCGACAGCCGAGTAGGGCCAGGACGGCCGGGGCACACAAGAGCAGGGGTAGGTGGTGAGACCGAAACACCGAAAGGGAGACCATCTGTCAACCTTGTGGCGGGAGGAAAAATGTGCTTACGGGCGGCAGGGTGATGGTACATCGGACCGGAAACTCAACAAGCGTCTTGGTCGGTTTTCTCGCAACATTCATAGATGAATCTAATAGATGAAGCTAAATAGAGATGATTTGAGCATATCGAACCAGGATCGCCGGGCATGGTGTGCGTGCGAAACCGCGGTGCGGCCGGGCAATAATGGGTTATGATAACTCGAATGCGCTCGGTCGACGTGACAGGCGAACCATCGCAACGACTTCGTGGGGCGTCATAAGTATGTCGGGTCGACGCACTGACGTTTATGCCGCCCAGTCAGCTTCGTCGTGTCGCCTGAGGCGACGGACGTGAGTAAGAGATTTTTCTGTGTGGTTGTTGAGTAGAATATGTAAGTGGCACGTCAACAAACTTTGTAGGGTGGCCCATAAACAGGCGGGTCTGGACGTTATGAAGGCGTCCAGGAATAACGTCCATGTGGTCGGGAAATTGATCCGAGCCCGGGTCGTCCATCGCCACCTTGAGTCCAAGCGTGTCCGGGTGTCGGGCTCCCGGGATGTCACCCTCTCCCCGCCGGGTGCTTTGTCGAGATCCTCGGGGTGTGGTGTTCACCCCAACGGGGTGGGAGCGCATAGCCCCGGGCGGCGAACGCGGTTGCAGGAACGTCCCACCTGCCCGAGTGGCGTTCCCCCGCCCAGGGCGATGCCCGGGGCTATGCGCTCCCAGCCCTTCAGGCTGAAATCATCGCCGCCAATTCCTCGTGGATGTCGACAAAGCACCCGGGGGGGAGAGGGCCTGAACCGATCGACGCGGTACAGATCACTTTTCACCCGCCGCTCGCCTAACTGCGAGGTGTCAGACCCCGACAAACCGACCGCCGGGGTTAGAGAGGCCACACGGTACCCGGACAGAACCTGCCGTACCCTGCCCAATCCTGCCAATCCCTGCCAAAGGGGCTACCGACAGGCAGCCAACTCGCGCGAAAGTCTCGAACGCAAGGATGTTGCAGCCCGATACAAGATTGGTATGATTGGGGTGTCGGTTTCCCGCCGGTTGCGCTCCGTCTCTCCCGCGCGCCACGCCCGCTGACGACTTCCCGCCTCCGAGGCGTTCCATGATGCTGCCGGTCCGCTTATCTCTCGCGCTCGCCGCGCTGGCCGCCCTCACGCACACCGGTCGCGCGGCGGACGACCCGAAGGCCGTCGAGTTCTTCGAGACCAAGATCCGGCCGGTGCTGGTCGAGCAGTGCTACAAGTGCCACTCGGACGACGCGGCCAAGGACAAGAAGCTCCGCGGCGGCCTGAAACTCGACTCGAAGGCGAACTGGCAGAAGGGCGGCGACACCGGCCCGGCCGTCGTCCCCGGCAAACCCGCCGAGGGAACGCTGATCGCGTCGCTGAAATACCAGGGCGAGACGCAGATGCCCCCCAAGGGCAAGCTGCCCGCCGCCGTGGTCGCCGACTTCGAGAAGTGGGTGAAGGACGGGGCGGTCGACCCCCGCGGCGACGTGGCCGCGACGAAGACCACGGCCATCGACATCGAAAAGGGCCGTCAGTTCTGGTCGCTCCAGCTGCCCCACCGGCCCAAAGTGCCCGAGGTTCGAGACTCGAAGTTCGAAATCCGAACTGAGATCGACTCGTTCGTTCACGCGAAGTGGGACGAGAAGGGACTCAAGCCAGTTCATCTCGCCGACAAGCGGACCCTCGTGCGGCGAGCGTACTTCGACCTGCTCGGCCTGCCGCCCACGCCGGACGAGGTCGAGGCGTTCGTCACCGACACGTCGCCGGACGCCTACCCGAAGCTGATCGACCAGCTGCTCGCGAGCCCGCACTACGGCGAGCGGTGGGCCCGGTACTGGCTCGACGTCGCCCGGTACGCCGAGGACCAGGCCCACACGTTCGCGGTGAAGCCGAAGACGAACGCCTACGTGTACCGCGACTGGGTGATCCGGGCGTTCAACGCCGACATGCCCTACGACACGTTCGTCCGGCTCCAGCTCGCCGGCGATCTGCTCCCGGAGGCCGGGCGCGAGCCGTTCACCCAGCTCGCCGGACTCGGGTTCCTCGGCCTCGGGGCCGAATACTACAAGAACACCGCCCGCGAGCAGGCAATCGCCGAGGAGCTCGATGACCGGGTGGACGTGGTCTCCCGCGCCTTCCTCGGGCTGACGGTCAGCTGCGCGCGGTGCCACGACCACAAGTTCGACCCGATCCCGACGCGGGACTACTACTCGCTCGCCGGCCTCTTCTACGGGACGAACCTGACCGACGCCCCGCTCGCCAAGCCCGACGAACTGAAGAAGTACAACGACGCCCAGGCGAAGGTGAAGGACCAGGAAACCGCGGTGAACGCATTGCTCGGACAGGCCGGGCAAGACGCGGCCAAGTCCGCCGTCGCGCTCACCGCGAAATACCTGCTCGCCGCGCGGAAGGTCCGGGAGACGAAGACGGCGGCCGCCGCGGTCGCGAAGGCGGACGGGCTCGACCGGTACTTCCTCGACCGGTGGGTGAAGTTCCTCGACCCGGGCGCCGCGGGCAAGGCCCCGGCGATGTTCAAGGACTGGTTCGCCCTCAAGCCGGACGCGAAGCCCGCCGACGTGAAGGCGGTCGCGGAGGCCGTGCAGCAGAAGCTCGCCGCGGTCGAGATCCCCGAGACGGTCGGGACCACGCCGAAGGGGAAGAAGCCGACCGGCGCCAAGCCGGCCGACCCGCTGACGAAGGTGATGTTCCTCGACCCGACCGCCCCGCTGTTCGTCGCCCCGGCCGACGTCGAGAAGCAATTCCTGACCGACGCCGACAAACCCAAACTCGCCGAGATGCGGGCGGAGCTGGAGAAGCGGAAGAAGGAGTCGCCGCCGGCCCCGCTCCAGGCGCCGGTGCTCTCCGGGGCCGGGCAGGGGATGAAGGTGTACATCCGCGGCAACCCGGCGGCCAAGGGCGAGGACGCCCCGAAGGGCTTCCTCCAAGTGCTGGCGAAGGCGACCCCGGCTGACCCGAAGCCGAAGGACTACACCCGGCTCGACCTGGCCAACGCGATCGCAACCCCGGACAACCCGCTCACCGCCCGGGTGATCGTGAACCGGGTGTGGCAGGCCCACTTCGGCCGCGGGCTGGTGAACACCCCGAGTAACTTCGGCGCGCTCGGCGACCGCCCGAGCCACCCGGAGCTGCTGGACTACCTGGCGGTCGAGTTCGTCAAGCGCGGGTGGTCGATCAAGTGGCTGCACCGGCAGATCATGCGGTCGGCGGCGTACCAGCTGGCGAGCGAGCCCGACGCCGGGAACGGGAAGATTGATGCCGCGAACGTCTACCTGTGGCGGTCGACCCGCCGCCGGCTCGACGTGGAGGCGTGGCGGGACTCGCTCCTGGCCGTGAGCGGGAACCTCGACGCGACGATGGGCGGGCCGACGTACGACCTGAAGGACGCGGGGGCGAAGCGGCGGACGGTGTACGCGAAGATCAGCCGACACGAGCTCGACGGACTTCTCCGGCTGTTCGACTTCCCGGACGCGAACGTGACCGCCGACAAGCGGAGCAACACGACCGTCCCGCAGCAGCAATTGTTCGCCCTGAACAGCGAATTCATGGTGACCCAGGCGAAGGCGTTCGCGGCCCGGGTGGCGAAGGCCGGGCCGACCGACGAGGAGCGGGTGACGGCGGCCTACCGGCTGGCGTTCAACCGCCCCCCCGAGACGCGGGAAGTGAGTATCGCGCTGGCGTTCCTGAAGGCGCCGACGAAGCCGGCCGACAAGCTAACCCGGTGGGAGCAGTACGCCCAGGCCCTGCTCGCCGCGAACGAGTTCATGTACGTCGATTAGTTAGTTAGCGCGGAGCGCGGAACGCGGAGCGGAAGATAAACCCCGATTCCGTTCGGCAGCGCGCGGTACCCCAACCCGAGGGTTGTCCGATGGATTTCAGTTCCGCGTTCCGCGTTCCGCACTCCGCGCTTTCCCGGCGAGAGCTGTTGCTCCGGTCCGGCACCGGGCTCGGGATGCTCGGCCTCGCCGGGCTGCTGGGCGACCCGGGCACCGCCGCGGTGGCCGCGGCGTCGACGGCGGTCAGCCCGCTCGCCCCGAAGCCGGCGCACTTCAAGCCGCGGGCCAAGCACGTCATCCACCTGTTCATGAACGGCGGCCCGTCGCAGGTCGACACGTTCGACCCGAAGCCGGCGCTGGAGAAGTACCACGGGCAGACCCCGCCGGGGGCGATGCTCAAGACCGAGCGGGGCACCCGCGGGCTGTTCAAGTCGCCGTTCAAGTTCGCCAAATGCGGGAAGTCGGGCGTCGAGGTGAGCGAGATCTTCCCCGAGATCGGGAAGCAGATCGACGACATCTGCGTGATCCGGTCGATGCACACCGACATCCCGAACCACGAGCCCGGCCTGCTCCTGATGACGTGCGGGAACACCCAGCCGATCCGCCCGAGCATGGGCAGCTGGCTGCTGTACGGGCTGGGCACCGAGAACCAGAACCTGCCCGGGTTCGTGGTCATGTGCCCGGGCAAGCCGGTGGTCGGCCCGGCCCTGTGGAACAACAGCTTCCTGCCCGGGGTGTTCCAGGGGTGCCACATCCAGAACCTCGACCCGAAGCGGGTGATCGACCACATCCAGAACCGGTACCTCGGGGCCGACACCCAGCGGCAACAGCTCGACCTCCTGAACGAGCTGAACCGGCTGCACCTGGAGAAGCGGGCCGGGGACGACCAGCTCGACGCCCGGATCCAGTCGCTGGAGATGGCCTTCCGGATGCAGACCGAGGCGACCGAGGCGTTCGACGTGAGCCGGGAGCCGGTGAAGGTCCGGGAGGGGTACGGGAAGGGGTACTTCGCGGACGCCTGTCTGGCCGCCCGCCGGCTGGTGGAGCGCGGGGTACGGATGGTGCAGGTGTTCTACGGCAACGGGCAGCCGTGGGACGACCACGGCGACCTGGAGAAGGGCCATCGAAATAAGGCGAAGGACAGCGACCAGGCGATCGCCGCCCTGCTCCGCGATCTCAAGAGCCGGGGACTGCTCGAGGACACGCTGGTGCTCTGGGGTGGGGAGTTCGGCCGGACCCCGACGAGCGAGGGACAGAACGGCCGGGACCACAACAACCACGGGTTCTGTGTCTGGCTGGCGGGCGGCGGGGTGAAGGGCGGAATGGCCTACGGGGCGACCGACGAGTTCGGGTTCGCGGCGGTCGAGAACAAGGTCCACGTCCACGACCTGCACGCGACGATCCTGCACCTGATGGGCGTCGACCACGAGAAGCTGACCTACCGCTACAGCGGCCGCGACTTCCGTCTCACCGACGTGTACGGCACGGTAGTCAAGGACATCTTGAAGTAAACAATCAGCCGTGCGACGAACAGAGAAAGAAGAGCCGCACGATAAACGCAGAAGAAGAACGATTCCGAAAGAAGAATGCGCACAAAGTCAGTCAGAGTATCTTCTATGTCTTGTGCTTTTCTATTCTCTTCTGTCTGAAATCGTGTCTTGTCTGCGTTCATCGTGCGGCTCCTCTTTTCTTGTTCATCGTGCGGCCCCTCTCCCCACGGCAATTTCCATGAAAGCCATTCAGCTCGAACAGCCCAAACAGTTCCGCGTGATCGACGTCCCCGAGCCGCCGGCCCCGGGGCCGGGGGAGGCGGTGGTCCGGGTCTACCGGGTCGGGATCTGCGGGACCGACTTCTCCGGGTACCTCGGGAAGATGCCGTTCTTCAGCTACCCGCGGATTCCGGGGCACGAGCTGGGGGTCGAGGTGGTCGCGGTCGGGCCGGGGGTGACGAACGTGAAGCCCGGCGACCGGGCCGCGGTGGAGCCGTACATCAACTGCCAGAACTGCTACAGCTGCGCCCGCGGGCACACCAACTGCTGCGAGAATCACCAGACGCTGGGCGTCCACTGCGACGGGGGGCTGCGGCCCCTGTTCACCATCCCGGCCCGCAAACTCCACGTCTCCACGAAGCTCACATTCGAGCAGTTGGCGCTCGTCGAGACGCTGGGAATCGGCCTGCACGCGATCAACCGGGCGAACCCGAAGCCGGACGAGACGGTGCTGGTGATCGGGGCCGGGCCGATCGGGCTGAGCGTGATCGAGTTCGCCAAGCTGGCCGGGTCGCGGGTAGTGGTGATGGACCTGAACGAGGGACGCCTGCGGTTCGCCCGCGAGCGGATGGGGGTGCAGGAGACGATCCTGGCGAAGGGGTTCGACGAGGACGTGAAGACGTTCACGGACCTGACCGGCGGGAAGCTCGGGAACGTGGTGGTGGACGCGACCGGCAGCGCGAAGTCGATGGCGAGCGCGTACCACTATGTCGGGTTTACGGGTCGGCTGGTGTGGGTGGGGATCACGCAGGACCAGCTGTCGTTCACCCAGCCGTTGATGCACCGGCGCGAAATGACCTTCCTGGCAAGCCGGAACGCGCTGAGTTCGGAGTTCACGCGGATCGTCAGGCTGATCGAGGGCGGGATGCTCGACACCCGCCCGTGGATCACGCACACCGCCCCGTTCGACGCGATGGTCGGCGAGTTCACCAACTGGCTGAAGCCCGAGACCGGGGTGGTCAAGGCGATGGTCGAGGTGAACTGAGGCCGGCCCGCACCCGGAACCCGCGTGGCGATCGGGTTCCGGGATGAGTTAGAATGCGGGCGTGGACGCGCAGGAGAGACCAATGACCGAACTCACCCCCGAGCAGCAACGTGTGCTGGACACGGCTACCGATCAGCCCCCGGTCGTCGTCGATCGGCGGACGGACGCAACTTACGTTCTGGTCCGGGCCGAAGTGTACGAGCAGCTGACCCGGAAAGAAAATCAACCGTCCGAACCGGCCGATCGGGAGGTCCCTGAAGGCATCCGATCGGCGAAGGCCGCCCTGCGGCGGGACTTGCCGAGGCTCCTGGCGGACCGTCGGACCCGCGGGAAGTACGTCTGCTATCACAAGGGCGAGCGGGTGGCCGTCGGGAAGGACTACGTGTCCGTGATGGGTGAGGTCGTCCGACGGGACATCCCCGAGGAGGAGTACATCGTCGCCCGGGTGCGGCCGGGGGCCGGGAGCGATGAGGAAGAGGAGGTGGACCGCACGTTCGTCGAGCTCGATCAGGATTCCGCCTGAGTATGTCCCTCCTGCTCGACCGCTCACCGTTTTCCGATCAGGCCGGCGAGGTCGTCGTCCGGGGCGAGCGGGTGCGCGTGCGGGCGAACCAGATCATCCTGTGGGTCAGTCTCACGCCCCGCCGGGTGACAGCTCCGAACCCGATGGCGGTTCCCTTCCCGGTCATCCTCGACACCGGCCACTCGCACAGCCTCTCGATCCGGGAGCGGCATGTGGTCGAGTGGGGCGGGCTCCGTCCGGAGGCCCTGCCCCGGGTCGGTCACATTCGGGAGCAGGACAACCGGATCCCGTTGCGGTCCGCGAACATCTGGGTCCACCCGAACGAGCGGGGCGAGCGCGAGAGATTGGCCGACCGGTCACCGCATCTGGTCGAGGCGGAGAACGGGATTGCCGTATACCCGACCGGCGACTTCCCGCGACTGCCGATTTTGGGGCTGCGGGCGATCGCGGAGAACAACCTGGTCCTGAAGGTCGATGGGCGGCGGCGAGAGGCGACGCTTCGGACCCCGATCCGGTGGTGGCCGTTCTCCTGAACGCGAGCCCTTTCGGCGGGCTCGTGCCGCGATCACACGGTCACGTTCCTACAGGATCTCCGACCGACTACTCGGCAGATCGTAAGTTGGCCGAGCCTTCGAGGCCCGTCGGCTGTAACTCCAGGGGAAGACGATGGCGGGCATCCGAGACCGTAACCTCGGAGATCTGCACGAAGAGTTAGGGTTGGTCCTGCTCCGAACTATCGGCTTTGTCGCCCCTGTCCCCAGGCCGGAGGACGTTGGGACCGACGCTTTCGTTACCCTGATCCGACCGGATGGAGGCCGGCGACTACTCCCAGATGTCTCCTTCTTGGTCCAGATCAAGTCGGCATCGGCCCATGCCGTAAGCTACGCCGGCCAGGAGTACTTGTTTAGCGGGTCAAACCGTTGAAATCATGGTGTTTTCGCGGCCTTACTGGCTCAAAATCGCCTTTCCAGCCACATATTTTGAAAAGACCCGCTGCCGACCTCGAGCAAAACCGCCTTGT